>NZ_JBZCPP010000005.1:0-240964 GCF_058267515.1 Pradoshia sp. Z6_59 | reverse complement strand
CACACTGTACTGTGTTGGCAGCTCTGCTACTCGTGCTGGTTTCACACTGTACTGTGTTGGCAGCTCTGCTACTCGTGCTGGTTTCACACTGTACTGTGTTGGCAGCTCTGCTACTCGTGCTGGTTTCACACTGTACTGTGTTGGCAGCTCTGCTACTCGTGCTGGTTTCACACTGTACTGTGTTGGCAGCTCTGCTACTCGTGCTGGTTTCACACTGTACTGTGTTGGCAGCTCTGCTACTTGTGCTGGTTTCACATTGTACTGTGTTGGCAGCTCTGCAAGGTCTGTTTTAGATGTAGAAATTGAAAAAACACTGATTCCTAACACGCAAGCACCGATTAACATAATTTTCTTTTTCATCTGAATTCCCCTTTTCATTATTAAACTTAAAAGTATAATTGATTTATGATTATATATACATTTAACCATATATTTACTTTTATTAGATTGATGAATTCAGGGACTTTAGATTCATTTTATTCTTTATAACAAGCAAATACACAACTATTTGCCTTTAAATATAACTTTAGGAATACTCTCGGAAAGGGGATGCCATCAATGGACTTCTCCGCAATTGGTCAACGAATTAGAGAACTAAGAAAATCGCTTAAACTTTCTCAGGATGAGTTGGCACAGGGGATTTGTACACAAGCACAGATAAGTAAAATTGAAAAAGGTGACGTATATCCTTATGCTAATACTTTATACCTTATTTCAAAGAAGCTGGGAGTGGACGTCAACTACTTCTTCGAAATTGGCTCAACTCCCAGAGTAGACTATGTTAACGAAGTAAGCAGGCAACTGCGCCTAACTCGTCGCCATCTTCTCTATGATGAGATGAACCGAATTGTAAAATTAGAAGAGAATAATCCGCTTTTCACTCAAAATGGTCGTAACAAACAGCTGATTTTATGGCATAAAGGTATTTACGAGCATGCTGTAAATAATAATGCAGAAAAATCAATAGAACTGCTGCAATCAGCAATTGACTTAACGCATGTTTTAGATAAAGTTTGGAATGAGCGGGAAATAGAAGTGTTAATGTCCATGGGAGCAGTCTATGTTACGGATAATCAGAATGAAATTGCCTTAAAATTTTTTTTAGAGGCTAAAGCACACTTATCTCAATTATTTTTTATTAGCGATCATTCCATCCTTCCACGGCTTTATTATAACATCGCAAGAGTATATACAAGAATCAAACAATTCGATGAGTCCATTACATATTGTAAAAAGGGTATCCAATACTGTATAGAAAAAGACAATCTCTTTCCTTTAGCTGAATTACATTATCAAGTTAGCTACAATTACGAAAAACTTGGTGATTATTCAAAATCTATATTTTATGTGGACAAGGCTATTTCGATCTTTGAATTAAATGAAGATACGAGGTTTATGAGTTTCGTAAAGGAAAAAAAGAAATCATTAGAAGCGCGTTATTCAGAATTAAAAGAAGCTGATCAAATGATAGAATGATCAGCTTCTTCTATTATACCGTAACAATCTTAGCGCCCGTTGAAGAGGCTGCGTATATATTTACTTTCCCAAATGAGCTTGTCTGAATGGTATATACATCTTTTTGCGGATTGCCGAGTATTTCATAGGTGAGACCGCCATATTTTTTCGGGTTCAGGTAGCCTGACTCATTACCTGTAGTGGGTGACTTAGATAATGGGTAAACACGCCATGACGTAGAACCTGAAGGTAAAACAACAAATTTCTTTTTAGGAGCCGGGGCCAATGATTTTTCTATATAATTCCGTGGATCGACGGAATTAGTGTTATTGATATTCCACCGGCCCTTATGAATTTCGAAGTGAAGATGCTGGTTTGTGGCATCCCCTGTGGAACCCATATACCCCAATACATCCCCCTGTTTGACTTTGTCTCCTTCTTTATACTTTCTGGAACGGCGGCGCATATGTGCATATATTGTTTCAAAGATTTGTCCGTGTACATTATGGATAATAAAAATAACTTCTCCATGGCTTGCAGAGTAATACGAGCGACTGACAACTCCATCTGCGGCAGCTCTGATTGCTACATTGCCTGGCAACGCGATATCTACTCCGAAATGACTCTTGGATTTATAACTTTGCGTGTAGCTACCGAGAGACGGTTTAATAAAGTCCATTTTCCATCTCCTCCATGCTTGTCTTATTTATAAATTATGCAGGCATGGAGGAACGGATTGGATAATTTCGTAGTTTAAAACAAAAAGAGAGCCTGTTTTTTATGTTAAAAACAAGGCTCTCCAATTTAATGTTGCTTACGATATTTTTTCCATACAAAATACAAAACAACTCCGGTCAGTCCACCCACTGTATCAATCATCACATCGTGAAAGAGTGGCGTGCGGTCCCCTGTAAATGACTGGTGCCATTCATCTGAGCAGGCATATAGAAAGACAATTCCCATCGTGATTGCAGTTACCTTCACTGCTCGCTGTATCCATACTCTGACGATACTGGCCAATATAAACGCCATTACTAAGTAAACGCCAAAATGGGCACCCTTACGGATAAAAAACTCAATAAAAGCCGGCAACCCTAATGCTTGCACACTTACCTCCATGCCAGCATACGTAAAGCTTATTTTTGAAAGTAAAGCCACTATCGAATCAGGAAGCTTCAAATTTTCACTCAGCAACGGTTGGATATTTTGTTCGGTATAAGGCTGTGAAGAGGAATAAAATATAACTCCCACAATCAACAATAAAAGTATTAAACGGTATATGATCTTTTTCCTAGCATTATTCATATTCCTATCCTAGCGGAATTCATCGGTAAGGTAAATGCCAAAGGCCTGCAAAATGGAAATTTTCTTTTAATTAATCGATTGATTAATTCGTATTGTAACATGTATTTTTGTCTATCTGTATGAGGAGAATTAAAATACCATGGCTAATAATCCCATTGCTGTATAGGTCATGCACATGATGACTAAAAGCCAGCCTATAGGGTTTGCTCTTTTAAACGCTATTTCATTAAGATAAATAAAATATCCCGTCAATAGACTTACCGTAACTAACTTGATCCAACCTGCTATATAGACATAGTTCAGGGGCACGAAAGAAGAATAGGTCCCAATACTCGATATAATCAACATGACAGTTAAAATAGTTAAAAAAGTCATGTCTCTAACAAATCTTTTTCTCGCTTTTATTTCCTTCTATACTCTTCAAATGACATCCACCTCCTCTGCATGACTTTAATTCCACGCTAGAGGATAATTTTCCTGCAAAATACGGTTCATTCATAGTCATGTATAAGGAAATTATCTATTCCGAAATATTCATAAGGGAAATCCATTGCATTATCAACATAGTAAAAAGACCAAATCCCGCTCCCTAAGAGCTAAATTTGGTCTTACCTTATATGAATTATGCCATACTGGCTAGTCGATTATCTTGGTATCGAATATTTTGGATTCCAATGACGTTTAGAAATTTTTTAATTTCATTAATAGCGGCTGTTTTATGTCCGTCAATGACTACTAGGTCCGTGACAAAGGCAATTTTCGGGTATTTTGTTTCACGTTTTTTCGGGTTTAGCATTGGCTTTTCTTCAATAAGTTGAGCGTCCATTTCCTCTTCACATGTCAGAATAACCGCTTCACCAATTTTCATGTTTTCCCAATCAAAAGAGAACGAAAATTCAATTGAACACTCACCGTCAATAAACTTTGGTTGTACTTTTACGTTTAACTCCACTATGCCCAGCCTCCTTCATTGGTTATTTGTTCCTAGTATAACAGGAGTGCCTATGAAGGTGGCCTGACCACATATGAGTAAAACACCAATATTCTTACATGTTTATGCAAAAATGCTCGCTCTGTCGCTTATTTTTATAACTCCAGGAATATTCCTAGATGAATATTTTGTATCTTAATTCTACCTTTAATCCCCAAAATATTCCATATGTTTTTGTAAAATTCCTTTAATTCTTTTGACCTCTTCCGCGCGAATGACCTCATAATAGATTCCATCTATTTTTTCAGCTGTACCTTCCATACTGATCTGATCGATATTCTGAACAGCCTCTTGATAGTTATTTTTTATTTTTATCATCTCTGAAATTGTGATATTTGTTTTTACATTATTCATTAAGGTAGTGGCGATTTGATCATAGTTAGTTAAGCTTCGGATATTGGCACCTGTTCGAATCACCTCACCAATCACCTCATACCGGCGCTGCTGCCGCCCTTCTTCTCCATTTGGCTCCAGCTGGCGCATGCGCATATAGGCCAAAGCCTCTTCCCCATTTAGCCGGATTTTACCTTTAGCAAAATGTTGGCCATCATAAGAGAAGTCTAACTGGTTTTCAACCGTGATACCTCCGATAGCGTCTACCAGCTCCTCCACTCCATCCGTATTGATGCTCACATAATAATCAATCGGGATTCCCAAAAACTGTTCAACTGTTTCCATCGACAGTTCCGCTCCTCCCTCTTGATAGGCATCGCTGATTTTGTCCCAATTCTCGCTTCTAGCAATTTTCACTCTTGTATCCTGTGGAATACCAAGCATTTTAATATTATTGTGTTTCGGATTGACCGTTATGACCATTGTCGTATCCGGTCTGCCGTTTGTATCTATACCAAGCAGCAATAATGAAAATGGCTCTTTTTTAGTTAAATCAAGCTGTTCTTCTCTATAGGGTGATTGACGTTCCCGCAGTGGATCCTTTATTGCTTGAAGGGCCTGATAAATAGGATATCCGACAACCAGGACAATCACAATTACAAAGCCGGAAATCCATAACCATCTATATTTCTTTCGTTTATCTGCACCTCGATTTACATTCATCGCATTCTCTTCTTTTTAGTTTTTATCTTTAGTCTTCTACTTTCCTCCCCCTTTTCATACGTTTTTTTGATCAGTTTTGTTACAATTAAGATTAAACTTGGTTAAACTGTCTCGTAAGGAGAATGATATATGCACGATGCACTTAAATTCTACGGGGAGCGAATTTCGGATATTCTCTCTCCTAAATCAACTAATGATGTTAATTTAGTTTCGAAGGGTCTTGTTCTTTATCGTCAAGGGACAGTGGTAAAGCTATCGATCGAATCTGATCTTATTCAAGGTGTCGTACAGGACGTGACAAAGGTGAACGTCACTTTGGATTTAAGTTTTCCAAGCAATAGCTCTTGTTCCTGTCCAGCGATTGATTTATGCCGGCATCAGCTGGCTGTATTCTTTGCTGCCTACAGCAAGGAAGCCAGCGTAACGGAATGGGTGGATCATTGGAAGAACAAAGAAGATCCCATGTTTCGTTTAAAGGAATCACTAAAAAATGGCCCAGTATATAAAGAAAAAAGCAAGCCTGCTAAACCGGAGCATACATACAATGCCTGGAAGGAATTTTTTATCCGTACCGCACGGGAAGAGTTAGCCATCCCTCCTTACTTTATGGCCGGGATAAACCGCTCTGCGTCTAATTTTCAGCGTGCGATTCAGCGCAGCGAGCCCTCCAATCAGCAATGGGTGCCTTTATACCGCAGCATTGCCTATTATATGGGCTTGGTACATTTATTTGATCTGCAAAGCCGTACGAAGGATCACTTTCAGGAAGAACTGCTGGAATCCATGATTCACGAACTGTTCCTTGCCTTTAAGGATGAAGTTCATCGGTTTGAATCCTCTATCCGTCCATTTGATTCAGAGGAGTTTATCCATTCCTGGATTGATGAAACAAAGAATTTGCCAACCGGTGAAATGGGAAGCGGCTATTATCGCTGGGATATCTATCGCACGATTTGGACAAATATCATTACAACAAAAGAAGAACGCGGGGCTGAAATAGATCGTTTGTCAAACCAGCTCCCGGCTCTCGCCGACTCCTTGCAAATTGAGTTGGTCTTTTGGATGATGATTCACATATATATGGTCGATGGCAAAGATGAGCAGGCGTTAGAATGTTTAAATAAGCTTGGTCCAATATCCTGCTTCTTCCTTACCTTTGTGTTAGAGGAACTGCATAATGCAAAGGAACATGCACGAATGGTTCCCTTTGTTGAATTCTTCTCAAAAAATATTAAAGCTTATTTGCATGATTATCAGACTCAGGAGTATAAGAGAACTCGATTTTTATATAATGCCCTGCAAATAATTCGTCCTTTTTGCTCAGCCGCCAAACGGTTCGACTTACTGGAGCGTATTCTAAGGGAAACCATTCCTTACTCCCTTATTCCATATTCACACTATTTGTATGAGAAGAAGGAGTATAAAAAATGGGTTGAGCTCCAGGTTGCTGAGCGTGTTGATGTCCTATACGAGTGGGCCAATCAAACAAAGGAAATTCAAAAGGAACAGCCGGAAGTTCTCCTTCCTATTCTTCATCTGCAGGTCGTTAATTTGATTGCAGCTAAAAACCGTTCATCATACCGGGAAGCGGTCCGTTATCTGAAAAAGCTGAGAACTATTTATAAAAAGCTTAAGCGCGTAAACGTTTGGGAATCTTATATTGAATACATCAGCGACGATAATAAGCGATTACGTGCTTTTCAGGAAGAACTAAAGAAAGGAAAGTTAATTGATGCAGCTGATTGAAACTCTTCATATTCAAATTGAATTACTTGAAGGCGGACGCGTCTTTATTTATGGAACAGATGAGGGTGAGCCCGTTCCTGCCGAATTGTGGGCAACAAGTTTCTTTCTTTGGGACGCGGATAGTTTCTTTGGGACCAAATTGGATATCCAAACACTTGATGGTAAAAGCGGTGTCCTCATGAGCGCCCATAAATGGATGAAGGTGCTGGCAGAAGAGCCTTTCAACAGCTTTATTAATTGGTCCTGGTCCAATTGGGCATCCATTAGTTTAGCTTTAGCCCAATCCTTATATGAAACCGTTGAAAACGGAACGGTTATGCCTGATTTTAACGATAGTAATCAAGACGGCATTACCTTCCCGCTCCCACAGGAAATACTCGAAGACTTTCAGGACTCCTTTTGGGAACAGGAAATGGCCAGACACGAGCATGACGGAATCCAAACCATTACGGTTCGGCGTTTTGCGGAGGAATGGTTAAATGAAGCGATTAAAGACCGTCCCGGCAATCATCGCGTAGGTGATTTGCTTGATTTGTTTGCTGAAAAAAATATCTCCACCAAGGTACTCAGCCGCTTCTTTGACGGAGACCGTTGGGAAATATGGACCGGTGCTAAAGAAGATGAATTGCCTTTTTCTATGGGAATGCGCCTGAGCGAGCCTGATTTTGCAGCGGGTGATGAGGTTGACCAATGGAAGCTAGAACCGTTTATGCGCGGCAAGCGAAATGAAGAGCAATTTTTCGTTTGGGATGATCGCCATAGGATTCCTTTTGCCTGGAAAAAGCATATAGAGATGGCTGAGAAGGAAATTGCTCGCTGGAAGGATATTTTCCCTTGGATTGATGATATTGTCACTGAGGATCAGGCCTGGGATTTCTTAACGGATGCCTCCGAGGTCCTGCACATGCTTGGCGTAGAAATTCTATTACCATCTTGGTGGCAGGCAATCAAGGATGCCAAAATCGCCATGAAGGCTAAAGTGAAAAATTCACCAAGCCGCCGAAAATCATTTGTGGGTATGAATGCCTTGCTCGATTATAATTGGCGTTTCTCCGTCAATGGCGCTGAGGTTTCCGAGGAGGAATTTAACAAGCTTGTTGAGGAAAAACGGAAGCTTGTCTATATTAGAGGACGCTGGGTGAAACTGGACCCTGCCTTAATGAGGCGCATGCAGGAGTTGAAGAAGGAAGCAGATGAGCGAGGACTGCGTATCAATGATTTACTTCAGCAGGAGTTCGCACAGGATGAGGAGCCCGATGATGAGAATGAATCGGATTACGCGCGAATCCAATTTGAGCTGAACAGTGACCTGAGACGCTTTATGACGCGCATCAACTCACTTCAGGATATCCCGACTGTTCAGGTGCCAGATGCCTTCCATGGCGAATTGCGGCCGTATCAGCAACAGGGAATGAGCTGGCTGATGTTCTTACGTGAATATGGTTTCGGTGCCTGTCTGGCCGATGATATGGGTCTGGGGAAAACAATTCAGCTCATCAGCTATCTGTTAGCGGTTGAGGCGAAGAATGGTCCGGCTAAATCTCCCTCCTTGATTGTCTGTCCGACTTCCGTGCTCGGAAACTGGCAGAAGGAGTTTGAAAAGTTCGCTCCATCTATGAACGTACATCTTCATTATGGCCCAAGTCGTATGAAGGGTGAACAGTTTAAGGATGGGCTTGGCAATGCCGATGTGATTCTGACAACCTTTGGTTTGCTTCATCAGGATGAGGAAGACTTTTTATCCATGCAATGGAATGCAGTTGTGCTCGACGAAGCGCAGAATATCAAGAATTCCCATACGAAACAATCCCGGTCTGCCCGTAAGCTTGAAGGCATTCATCACATCGCCTTAACCGGTACTCCAATGGAAAATAGACTGAGTGAGCTTTGGTCCATTTTTGATTTTATTAATAAAGGCTATCTTGGCTCACAAACACAATTTGATAAAAACTTTGCCGGACCGATTGAACGCAATGGTGATAAGAATAAAATTGCTACCCTGCAAAGGCTTATTCAGCCTTTCCTTTTAAGAAGAACGAAAAAGGATGAAGAGGTAGCTCTCAATCTGCCGGATAAATTGGAGCAAAAGGAGTTTATCAACCTAACAACGGAGCAAGCTGCTTTATACGAACAGCTTGTTAAAGATACGCTCGATCAAGTTGAAAAACTGAGCGGTTTCGAACGGAAAGGGCTTATTTTGCAAATGCTGACCAAGCTGAAGCAAATCTGTAATCATCCTGCCCTTTATTTAAAGGAAGAGGCACCAAAGCATATTCTTCATCGATCCGGAAAAATGGAAAAGCTAATCGAATTGCTCGATATCATTTATGAACAGGATGAAAGTGTGCTTATTTTTACCCAATACATTGAAATGGGTAATATGATTAAGCAAATCGCTGAGCGCCGCTATGGTCATGTCGTTCCATTCCTGAACGGCAGCGCCAATAAAAAACAACGGGATACCATGGTGGCCGATTTTCAGGATGGCAAGTTTCCGATCCTTCTACTTTCCCTGAAAGCGGGCGGTACAGGGCTTAACCTGACGGCTGCCAACCATGTCATTCACTATGACCGCTGGTGGAATCCAGCTGTTGAAAATCAGGCAACTGACCGTGCCTACCGTATTGGACAAACGCGCTTTGTACATGTCCATAAGATGGTTTCCTCCGGTACACTTGAGGAGAAAATTGACGTTATGCTGGAGAAAAAACAATCGCTCAATGATGAAATTGTCCAAAGCGACAATTGGATCACCGAGCTATCCTCAGACGAATTAAAGGATTTGCTGGTGCTTGAAAGGTAAAGTTTTTAAGCCATCCCCTTTTCATATTTGGGGGATGGTTTTTTTGTGCATATGGAAGTCGAAATAATAAAAATTGATTATACAAATAAAATAATTTACAGTTATTAGTAACAAGAAAGGGAAGAAGAGGTGAGGAAACTGAGTTTTAAAGAGGTTGTACAAACTTTTGAGAAGACACAAGATTTAGCTGATGCACCGCTTACGTATATTGCAGTGATCTGTTGGACCATCATTGGAATAGCTATTTTCTATCATGTCATACGTGATTGGAGATCTTTATCCAGTTTTGCGGTTGGTATAAGAGTAATTTCCTTGGCCGCTGTTGGCTTCATCGCGTTTCACTTATATACGACGATCTCTGAATATGATTATTCACTTGATGAGGAAAAATGGAAACAGGATTATTTACTTGCTTACTTGGATTCACAGCCTGAAGAGAGGCGCTCCATTAAACAGGTAGAGGCAACAAATACAGATAGTGACAAGACAATCTCTTCAATGCATCTAAAAAAGGGATCACCTACCGTACACGTGAAATTTTTAACTGTCGGGAAGAATGGCGATAAACAGGAAATTTCTACCCAAGTAAAGATTAAACACATACAGGAAGATACCCCATATCTCACCTATAAAACGATTGAAAAAAATTTATCCGATCAATATAGAGAGGATATGTATTATGAAACGACTCTATATATCAATCAAGATAGCAATTTGTATAAATAAAGAAAGAGGATTTCCTCTTTCTTTTTTTAAGCAATTTATTTACTTACCCTCTTTTAAATACAATCAACCCACTTATTTGACGAAATTTCTTCTTCACTGTATACTTTTCTACATTATTCCTTCTTTTTCCACATTTTTATATCCATTTATGTAGTAATTTGTTGTGAATGTATAGTCACGGGCCTAGCATATTATAGTATATGCCCAATTAAAACAGCCAGATTAATTAACAGGAGTTGCTTGCATTAATGATCCTAGAAGAAAAAATCTCTTTTGAACGTACTTTAAATCGCCCCTCTAGACTAGCGAAAACAGTCTTACGTAATCATTCAACTATCCTATCCGATTTCCAGCTTAAACAAATACTCAATTTACTTTATGACGATTATAAATACTTAGGAATGACCGTTTCCATATACGATCATCCAGATCAAGTCATCGCAGACCGAACCCATTATGGAAAGGAATTTATTGATGATTGGTGTTATGAGGATTCTTTAAATGGCACATTGGGCGGATATCATAAGCTTGGTAAGATTGCTTTATTTCCCTTTAACCATAAGGTAAAAAACAAAAAATACGAGCGCGGGCTTATGCAGCTCTTTTTACTTCAGGATCTCTTTCATGAAATTCGCCATGCCTACCAGCGTGTCTATATGAAGAGGCAGTATAATACACCTTATGTCAACACAGGCAGCAATGGCTATCAATCACAATGGGTTGAACGGGATGCTAACATGTTTGCCCAAAGGATGATTGAGAAGCATCGCAACTCCATTAACACCATTTTGAATATCGACTTCCTATGGCAAAGCTGCTGGGGACGTTTTTACGTAACAATTGTACGCCAATAGAAATAAAAAGGAGACTCAGGAATGAGCCTCCTTTCTCTTACAATTTTTCAAGTAGTAACTCGCCTAATTTACGAATCATATCTCCACGGCTAATTACACCCACAACCTCACGATTTTCATTGACTACAGGTATCTTTTTGAAATGGTGTGTTGCCAGCAGCTTGAGTACATCCTCAAGCTCATCCTCTTCTCGAACAAAGACTACTTTTTTCTTCATAATTGCTTTAACCGGAGATTCACTTTTTGATTTTAAGGTTTCATCCAACTCTTCTATATAAGTGACATAAGAGGAAATGAAGGCTTTTGGGTTCATATATCTCAGGACATCCCCATCTGTTACGATCCCCAACAGTTTATTGTTTGGATCGACCAGAGGAAGTCCTCCGATTTTATGTTTCATTAAAACTTCCAGCAATGTTTTAATACTTGCCTCTTCATTTAAACTAATTACATCCTTGATCATGAAATCCTTTGCTTTCACCTTAAATCCCTCCTGGCTGTAATAAGAAAATATGTATCTACCGTTATCTTACCAATAATTTCAATTCGATTTCTAATAGAAATTTACCTTTTAGCAAAATAATTATCCCAAAACTGAAAAAAGCCGCGCATTGGCGGCTATCAAGAGGGGGTATAACTTTTATAAGTGTATTGGAGGCATTTTGTGTGCAGATTATGTTTGTGAGGGATTAATGTTCGTGGAGTTGATACGTTTGTTCACATAATTGATATTGAAGCTCCTTCATGTTAGACAATTCTTTTATGAGGATTTGCAGAGTCTGTTCGATTTTTCTCAAATCTGACTCACTTTTGGATACACGGCTATTTACACTGCCAACGATTCGGATTAAATCAGCGACTACTTCCCGCTCGTTCATAAAATAGGCACTGCGTTCGTTTCCAGACTGCCTTCATGAAGGTTATTCACCCGTTTACGATCTAAAAAGTTAACACTTTCCACTATAACTTCTGTTACATACGTACGCTTTCCTTCTGGATTTTCATAATTACGTGTATGAATTCTTCCAACGATACTGACTACAGAACCTTTTTGACAATAGGATGCTGTATTTTCAGCTGCCCGACTCCAAATTGTGCAGTTTACAAAGTCCGTCCCATACTCGCCATCTGCATTCTTAAAATTCCTTGTAACAGCCAAAGTAATGTTTGATACAGCTTTGCCTTCCGGTGTATAACGCAGATCAGGATCCTTCGTCAGCCTTCCAACAAGCGCAACCTGATTTAACATACTACCTTCACCTCTCTTTTTATAGCTTACAGAGGTATCATAAAAGAGTTATGGTTAAAAGTAAAAGAGGCGATTTGGGACTTTAGAGGGAGATTTTCACTCAAATTTCCTTTTTGAATATATAAATATGGTGTTTGTAATCAATATTTATAATCTGTGAATTATTTAACAAACTCTTCGACAAACAATATAAATATTTTTTCTTTTTTTTACCATGCTATAATGAACATATAATAATTTAAAATTGGAGGTAAGTTGATGAAAACCTTTAAGTTAGTTTCCTTGCAGTTACTTCCAGACAATCAGCATCCAACCGAATTACATATCCTAGACGGATTAATTATTAATAAAGAAAATGAGGCTAACACTTGGCTTATTGAGGCAGTCGTTGATTATGAACATTTCAATCTTTTCAAGGAAATCACTGCTGATACTGACAAGCTTACCGTTAGCTGTATCATCACAAAGAAGGATAATATCCCTGCCTACTTCGATGCAACTATCGCTGATGTCCGCAAGATGGATCAATTCGCCAGCATCCTGTTTCGGGCAAAGATTCGCAATCGCAGAAGAGAAGCCGTTGAATTCCTATTGGATACACTAGTAGATGAAGGATATAATGGTGAGGATTTAAAAAACGCCTTTAAAGAAGGCCTGGGTAATAAATAACAGCTGGCGAGATTACCTCGCCAGCTTAAACTTGTTACTTATTTTTATCTTTACCATTGTTATTGTTGTTATCAAGGATATCGTCTGCGCCTCGATCTGCATCGTTCCTGATTCTATCCCCATCTTCTCTTACATCTGTATCTAACTCAGAATCTTGACCATTATCATTAGTATCATTCATACCATTATTATCATCGTTACCGTTGATACCATTGCCATTATTGTTATTGTTGCCATTCATACCGTTATTATCTTTTGTGCTTTCGTTCGTATCTATCCCATTATTATCGTTCGTTCCGTTATTTTGCTCTTGGTTGTTGTTACGTTCTGGAGGCGGGTTATTGTCATCGTTATTATTACACCCCACCATTAATACAGATGCCAACGCAACCCCCATAATCGCTTTATAAAACTTCTGCATTCGGCATGCTCCTTTCATACATTTATGACCTGATCAGGTCTGTTTTTAGATTACCCAGAAGAGGACAGATTATGATGGGCAAAAAAAAGCAGGCCCAAACATTTGGGCCTTCAAATAGGGAGAAGTGATATGGTTATCCACGTGCCAGTGCATATACACTAGCTTATATTCCTTTAATAACACAAACAGGTAAATTCTAAACGTATTTGCGAAAATTGCCTTCACTGTAAAATAAACTTCTCTTATTTCAGCTTATGCTTACCCTAATTTTTATTGATTGGATGGTTCATACTAATACAGCCAGAGTTCCTGAAAGCATTTTGCATAAAGGCCTCAAGGTAAAAGGCATACATCATAAGCGAGGAAAACTTTATGGATATAAAAAAAGTCGAACAGATGAAAGATCAATCTATGAAGAGACTCCATTTAAAGGACCTGAAAGACCAGGTAATTGTTATTACTGGTGCTTCCAGCGGGATTGGGCTTGTTACGGCACGGATGGCAGCTGAAAAAGGAGCTAAGGTTGTCGTGGCGGCCCGGAATAAAGATGCCCTCCAGGAATTAGTCTACGAATTGAAAAGCAAGGGGCATGAAGCAGTCTGGGTTGCTGCAGATGTTGGAGTTGAAGAGGATGTCCTTAACATTGCTGAAACAGCCATCTTGAATTATGGCGGCTTTGATACATGGGTAAACAATGCTGGTGTTTCGATTTATGGAACAACAACCGAAGTCAGCATAAAAGATATGCGACGTATGTTTGATACTGTTTTTTGGGGTGTCGTTTACGGATCCAGAATCGCGGTCGAGCATTATAAAACACGTGGTGGCCCTGGTGCCATTATTAATATCGGCAGTTTCTTTGGTGATAGGGGAACCGTTATCCAGTCCACCTACTCCTCTGCCAAATTTGCTTTGCATGGCTGGACGGAAAACCTGCGAATGGAGCTCGAGAAAGAAAACGCTCCAATTTCTGTGACGCTCATTCACCCCGGAAGAATCGATACACCATACAATGAGCACGCTCGCAGTTATCTGGAAAAGCAGCCGACCCATATAGGAATGATTTATGCACCTGAAACAGTAGCCGAGGCCATCCTTTTTGCCGCAGAGCATCCAAAACGCGATATGTATGTTGGATCTCAGGCTAAACTCCTGGCTATGCTTGGCCGGTTTGCCCCAAGGCTTACCGATAAATTTATGGAAAAGACTATGTACCATACACAGCATGATGACCGTCCATCCAACCCACCGGAGGATAGCGCCCTGTACAAAGCTGGATACGGATTGCATGAACGCGGCACCAATAAAGGCTGGATTCGAGAAACAAGCTATTATGTGAAAGCATCCAAACACCCAGTCCTAACTTCCGTACTGGTAGCCGGGATTGGCGCTTGCCTATTAGCGACCTTCATGCAAAATAAGTAAGCAATGTTAAAAAAAGCAGAAGGCTATTTGTGAACTTTCCCTTTTTTGGGCAGTCCACTTTGGCGCTTCTGCTCTTTATTTTTGAAATATGAGTATTAAGGATTTAGGATTTCTGATTGCCTAAAGCAAACGTTATTTCAGCTTCACAAGCCAGCTCACCATTCACAGTCGCCCTGCCAATTCCTTTACCAATAAGGCCGCGTACTCTTGTCAATTCTACTTCCAAACGCAGCTGGTCACCAGGACGCACCTGTCTCTTAAAGCGGCATTTATCAATACCGGCAAAAAATGCAAGCCTCCCCTTATTCTCCTCTTTAATCAGAACAGCCACCGCTCCCACCTGAGCCAGAGCCTCCACAATCAGCACCCCCGGCATAACCGGATAATCCGGAAAATGGCCATTAAAAAACTCCTCATTGGCCGTCACATTCTTAACCCCAACAGCCCGCTTCCCCTCATCAACCTCCAAAATCTGATCAACCAACAAAAACGGATACCGATGCGGAATAATCTCCTTAATCTGCTGAATATCTAACATATAATTTCCCCCTTTATTTATAAAGCTGAAGGGCCTTGGTTAGGAGCGAGGAGCATAAGAGGAGGTGCGCAGGGAGAGCGTTTTTTCTCTCCCGTAGCAGCTACCTTATGTCCTGAGCTCCTAGGCCCTGAAGCTGGATTACATCAAAAAGCTAAAAACCTATATTATTGTACGAAGACTAAATACGTCACATCCTGTAGGCCCGTGAAAACTATAAGGAGAGGTATAAGTGGTAAGACCACTTTTCTTCAAACTTCTCCTACCCAATAAAAAACAGGAAGGGATATATCTTGCCTTCCTGCCCGTATTATTTGTCTTTATTCTCCGTGTTCTTATTGACCAGATCAACGATATGAGTCCATGTAGATTTCTTAAACACATCCATAGCTTTTCCATCACCCATAACGGAATAGCCAACCATGGCTCCACCAACAAGGGCCATCATCGTCAACACAAGGACAATTATAATACGAGCCCAAAGTGGCACTAACCGGATTTTAATCTTCTGATTCTCATCCAGTTTTTTCTTATCTATTCGACTGTTTGGTTCAGACTCAGTCTGCTCACTTTTATTATTAACCAACACTTGCATTCTTTTACTCCTTTAACGAATACCGTTGACCAATCCCATCATTTGATCGGCCATACTAACCGTCCGTGATTGAAATTGATATAACCTCTGAGTTTGCATCATTTCTGTCATCTCAGTACTAATATCGACATTAGATTGCTCCAAGTTTCCTTGAACCATAGAAATTTCATTTCTAAAAGCACCGGTTAGTTGGGTATATATGTCGTTTTCTGTTACATCCAATTGTGCCATATTTTTCGGAAGAGTGAAAGTATTATTATTTATCATTTCCATAAATTGAGGCTTCTTGACGGAGATAATCCCCAGGTTAAATGATTGCATCCCATTTTCAGTAGTGACATTTAACTGGCCTTTATCTGTAAATGTTATATCACTAGGGTTACCATTTATCCTAATTTCCTGATTATTCTCATCCAATACTGCACTGCCATTTGATGTTACCAATTGCACTTGATCAGAACCATCAGAAGCTGGACTAAGATAAAATGCTCCATCCCTTGTATAACCGAGCTCACTGCTAGTGCCTTCTGCCGTGCGAATGGCAAAAAATAAATTCTCATTAGTAAGAGCGACATCCAAATTACGTTCCGTTTTCTGCAGAGTACCCTGTGCCAAATTAAGCTGAGACTGACTCATTTTTGCACCAACACCCACTCGAATACCATTTGGTGTCAATCGACCTTTTTCTTTTTCTGTTCGCTCCTGATTATTGAATTCCTGAGCCAGCATGTCTGAGAAATAGGTTTCTTTTCTTTTAAAACCGGTCGTCGAAGTATTTGAGATATTATTCGAAACTGTTTCCAGCTTCTTTTGCAGCTGTCCCATTGTATTTGATGAGGTTATCATCATTCGATTCATCCTTATTTACCCTCCTCTTCAATCCGTACATCAACGTTACAGCTTACCTATTTCATTGACTGTTTTTTGCATGCTTTGATCATAGGCTTGTACAATCTTCTGATTGGCTTCAAAAGTACGATAAGCAGCCATCATGTCCGTCATGGTTTTAGAAGAATCCACATTGGACTGTTCAATTGAACCTTGCTGAACAGCAAATTGAACATTATTTAATGTATAGGCAGAAGGCAGCTCTCCCTCATTGATACGATATAATCCATCGCCTTCCTTGATGAGCTGTGCAGTTGGAGTAGCGCTAAAGCTTATTCCAATTCGTCCTCTATTTAATGTTCCTTCAGATATTTCACCCTCAGAACTAATCGCAAAATTTTCGGAGTTTAAAAGGATACGTTCCCTATTCTCATCCAGAACATAATAACCGTTTGCAGTTGTTAAATAGCCTGAGCCATCTAATGTAAAATTCCCGTTTCGTGTATATCTCAAGCCATCAGGAGTCTCAACTGTAAACAGGCCCGTACCCGGTTGATTCGTTTCAGGATCAATAGGCATATCTTGATCTACAATAGCCATGTCCGTAGTATTGTCGGTTGTTTTAACATCACCCTGTGAAAAAGATGGAATCGTCTCTTGGACATAAACTCCCGTGTTCAATGCACCCACATATTTTGAATGATTGATGGATACTGATTCCTCAACAGGAAGATTCACTTTTTCGTAACTGCTAAGCAGCATTTCTGGAAATGAACGTACACTCGCTTGATCCTCTTTATATCCTACCGTGTTGGCATTCGCTAAATTATTTGCAAGCAGCTCCGTTTTACATTGCTGAGCCAGCATACCGGATGCTGCTGTATAGAATCCTTTAAACATTTTTCCACCCCCAAATAGGCCTAATAAACACCCATATTACCATTATATAGGGAATAATTTTATAAGATACGGACTTTTTTCCTAAAAATCGATTTCTCTCGACAATGTGGGAGTATATGTGGACTTTGTAGGAGTTAACTGGAGACTTTTTTCTTCGACTTTTCTCTTTGTGTGGGAGAAGAGATGCTGTAGAGGTGGGGCAAAGGTGGGGTATAGGCGCCTCATAGCCGGAGCATAGGTAGACCATAGCTGCTTTTCTACACCTTTCACACACCTTTACCCCGGTATAGGCGCTTCATAGCCGGGGCATAGGTGGCGCATAGCTGCTTTACTACACCTTTCACACACCTTTACCCCGGTATAGGTACTCCATAGCCGGAGCATAGGTGGACCATAGCTGCTTTTCTACACCTTTCACATACCTTTACCCCGGTATAGGTGCTCCATGGCCGGGGCATAGGTGGACCATAGCTGCTTTTCTACACCTTTCACCTGCCTTTGACCCGACTTTACCCGGGTATAGCTGCCTCATAGCCAGGGCATAGGTGGACCATAGCTGCTTTACTGCACCTTTGACCCGCCTTTACCCGGGTATAGGTTCCTCATAGCCGGGGCATAGCCAGCGCATAGGTATAGCATAGGTTCTCCAAATCCCAGTAATAGTTGTCGCATAGATGAATCATTCCCACGCACCCCATTGCTCCCCAATAGAAGACACCCTCTTTACCCACACAAAAAACCAGTTCATCGACTGAACTGGTTTTTATATTTTCTTCTGGTGATTATACTAATTTACGGCGTGTGATACGATCGATATTATCAAGCATCATACCTGTTCCGATCGCTACGCAATCCATTGGATTTTCTGCGATTAATACAGGTACCTTTAGTTCTTCAGCCAATAACATGTCCATGCCGTGAAGCAGGGCTCCGCCACCTGTTAGAATTACTCCGCGATCAATAATATCAGCGGAAAGTTCTGGAGGTGTTTGCTCTAACACAGATTTTGCTGCATGAACAATGACATGAATGGACTCACGTAATGCTTCTTCGATTTCTTCTGAACCTACTGTGATGGTTTTTGGTAGTCCCGTCACCATATCGCGTCCGCGAATATCAATTGTTTCATTACGGGAACCTTTAAAAACGGTTGCAACTTTCACTTTTATGTCTTCAGCTGTACGCTCTCCGATT
The DNA here is from genome assembly GCF_058267515.1 of Pradoshia sp. Z6_59. Classification (NCBI taxonomy): domain Bacteria; kingdom Bacillati; phylum Bacillota; class Bacilli; order Caryophanales; family Bacillaceae; genus Pradoshia; species Pradoshia sp. Z6_59. Next base: position 222,212 of record NZ_JBZCPP010000005.1, on the reverse strand, counting down.
AAAAGCTTGTATGTACGTTTGATGTAATTCAAAATTTCGGCATCAAATTTGTCACCAGCCATTTTTATCGATGCAGATGTAACGATATCCCCCATGGATAATACGGCAATGTCAGTTGTGCCTCCGCCGATATCGATGACCATGTTACCGCTTGGTTGGAAGATGTCCATACCAGCGCCAATTGCTGCTACCTTTGGCTCTTCCTCAAGGTAAATCTTTTTACCGCCGCTTTTCTCTGCAGCTTCACGAATCGCTTTTTGTTCTACGCTTGTAATATTAGTTGGACAACAAATTAAGATACGTGGCTTTGATAAGAATCCTTTTACGTCCAATTTGTTAATGAAGTATTTTAACATGGATTCCGTTACATCAAAGTCAGCAATAACACCATCTTTAAGCGGTCGAATGGCCACAATATGTCCTGGAGTACGGCCAACCATACGGCGTGCTTCTTCTCCAACAGCTAATACGCGATTTGTATTCTTATCCAAGGCTACGACAGATGGCTCATTCAACACAATTCCTTTACCTTTTACATAAATGAGTACATTTGCAGTACCTAAATCGATTCCAATATCTCTCGAAAACATAACCTCATTATCCTCCTCAAGGAACTCTACAATTCCTTCTACTGTACTAATTAAAAATTTTATCATATTTTGTAGAACAAAAGGAACTATGTTACCAAAAAATCTGCCATATTCAGGAACAGAGTAGGGAATATGACTCAAATTAAAAAGGCCGTTGATTTCCTCCGGCCCCTTCCTCCTGTTATTCAATTACTGAACCGGCTCTTCCTCTGTTTTTTTATACTTCTGCTTTGTTGCTTCTCCGCCTCTTAAATGCCTGATTGATTTATGATAATCAAGTATTTCCTTAACCTCATTAGCCAATTCCGGATTTATGTCTGGCAGTCGTTCAGTCAGATCTTTATGGACAGTACTTTTGGATACACCAAACTCCTTCGCTATTACGCGAACTGTTTTTCTCGTTTCCACGATATACTTTCCAATCTTGATAGTTCTTTCTTTGATGTAATCGTGCAATTTCCTCGCCCTCCCTATTTTTTTGAGAAGTACGAGATGTTGATTCGCTGTAATGCAGCCTTTAGTATGTATTTTTATGAATGAGTAATTCATTTTCTTGGATCCCTGATAGATTTAACGAGTCTTCACCTCTTGCATTCTCTATGTGTCAGGTTTGTAAAAGTTTATTAGCTTGGTTCCACTTTTATGCACAAAACATGCAATAAGGACAAGACTTCTTTGGTTTTCTTGCCATTTAAGCTTATTCGACAAGCTTCTTCTGGGCACTATTTCCCGAGAAATAACAGGCAATACGTCGAAAAAAATGCCTCCAGACAATAGAGCCTGAAGGCATTTCCTTTATTCGTTACCTGGTTCTTGATTAGGATCGGACTCTTGATTATCATTTGAGTCTTCAGATGTTTCATTACCTGCATCATCTTGATTTTTAGTTGTTTCTTCTTTTTCTTGATCAGCTGAATCTTTAGCCTTTGTATCGGCTTCCGTTTTCTCAGCTTTCAATGAACTGATTGGTTTATCAAGATGCTCTAATGGATTGACAGCAACATTATCTTTTCTAACTTCGAAATGAACATGGGTGCCAGCTTCTTCATTAATAGCACTTGTTCCGCCTTTGGCAAAGGTTTCACCTTGTTTAATGGTGTCTCCCTCTTTTACTTTAATATCCTTGATGGAGGAATAATGAGTTTCTACCCCTTTATCGTGCTCAATAACTACTAAGTTACCTAGCAATGCATCTTCCTGAACACTTTTCACTTTTCCGCTCATAGAAGCCGTAACTTCAAAGCCTTTTCCATCTTTCATGGCATAGTCGATTCCTGTGTTAGGCTGATACGTATTATTATAGACAACAAGGGATGCTTCCTGTTGCTTTGTATCCCCATCCACATCATAAAATTCCTTTTTAATGACAGCAGACTCTGCCTCGGTCATTGGAATTGTGAAGGTTTCCAGTGAATTGTTCACTTCAATAGATGGCTCATTATTTTCAGACGTAATGTTTTGTTTGTTCTTGGATGGATCTTGCGTAAATTCATCATCGCTTGCTTGATAAACTAAAATACCTGTCAAAAGGACCGCTGCACTAAAAATATAAACTGCCGGCAAAAACCAACGCTTTTTCATTATACTTTTTACTTTTGACTGAGAAGATCGTTTCTTTTCTTCCTCTCTCATTTTCATCACCTCTGTCATCATTCTGAACACTTTTCAGAAAATATATACATGGACGGTGAAAAAATTTATATCTTTTGTAAAACAGGCTGAAAATATGCATGAAATACATTATTTATAGCATTTAAATTATTCGATGTTGTTTGAATAGGCTCCAGTGGCTAATTCAATTCCTCAAGTTTTGTGTGGAGCGGGCTTATGTATGTTTTTGATAGCTGGAATAGTGTGCTTTAGCTTTGCAATCGCTCAAAGGCCCTTTTTATCACACAACTAATTTATATTATCGCTCAATCTCAGTTCATTTCGCTCATATATTTTTCTTTCGCGCAAATAATTCGATTTTCGCTCATAAATCTCGATTTTCGCTCATTTAATTATTTTTTAGCGCATAATTTCGATTTTCGCTCATTAATTCTTATTTTCGCTCAATTATATAAGATGTTCCTGATTTTTGACCATCGTTCTCATCTTTTATAATGGAACCACCATTTATTCTTCAATTCCTCCCAAAGAAACCAAAAAAGGCGAGGAAACAAATCGTTTCCTCACCAATTACAATGTGAACCTGCTTGACTCACTTCTTCGCTGTATAAGTAGGTAGGTAGGCTGTTGCCTGTGATATTTTTACATCCTTATAATAGTAAGAGATGATGTCCTTATAGGATTTGCCTGACTGTGCCATTCCGTTCGCTCCATACTGGCTCATTCCTACTCCATGACCGTAGCCCTTTGTCGTGATTACAACCTGGTCGCCCTTTTTGTACCAGGAGAAATCACTTGATTTAAGGCCAAGCTGCTCTCTTACCTTTTTACCAGTGAGACGTTTACCGCCGATCTCGATTTCGCCAATTCGATTTCCTTCTGTTCGGCTAATGATCTTGCCAACATCCTCTTTACTCGCAACCTTCACATTTAGGAGACGTTCAAACTCTGATAACGATAACGTTGTTTCGCTTAAATATTTTGGGGATTTCTCATCCCAGGGACTGGCCACACTGCGCAGGTATGGAAGTGCGTTCGGCCAGTAATCTTCTGAGTTCTCGGTGTACCCATTGCTGGTGGAGAAGAAAGAGGGAGTAATTAGTTCTTCCTTATAGGTTAAAAGCTGCCCTTTCGTTGCGGAAACGGCCTCTTTAATCTTTTGCATATTCGTTTGATATTTATTTCCCCAGGCAGCTTTTAACTCTTTATCATTTAAATAAACCTGATCATTCACAGTATCGGTTATATCGGCGCCCTTTGGTATTTCCTTCTTCGTTGTAGCTGTTAGTGCCTTTACGATAAACGTTCTGGCTGTCAGAGCTTGAGCCTTTAATGCCTCTAGCTCGAAATTAGCAGGCATTTCAGCTGCAACCACACCAGCTACGTATTCCTCCAAATCTACAGCTTCCACGGTCTTATGAATGTTTCTGTACACTTGAATGGTAGTTTGTATCTCCGCCTTTTTCTCCGGCTGCTGTTTTTGTTTTGGTTCCCTTAACACGTGCTGCTCAGCCTCCGCTTCATCTTCATCATTAAAAGGTGCGACCAGGAGTGTGGGAATCATAATAGTAACGGCTGCAACAAGACTAATGGCAAAAATAATCGGTTTCCAATGCTTCATATAGTAGTCTCCCCTCTATTCAGTTAACTGTCCAACACTTCATATGTATGAATTCTCTTATATGAATATGTCTATAAATCGTTAAGAGGGGCAAACTATTTATCATGAATGATTCTTCTTTTTCTTTTCATAGTTTCTGTAAAGACTAAATAAAATATATAGAATGATTCCAAACAATAAAACATCAAATAAGATCTTAGCTACCTTAAAGATCAAAATCGCTAAGCAAACGATTAAAATAATTTTTATTATGGTCGATACGCTTATGTCTTTCAAACTAAAAATCTCCTTTCCTTTATTTTATCAATTATAGTCTAACAAAATTTCAGATTATTTAGTGAGTTTTCCCCAAAAGTGATGGAATTGTGTATAAAGTTGTGGATAACTAGTGAATGATCATTGTTTTTATTAAAATCTGTTAAAAAACCTGAGAAATAAAGGTTTAAAATCTTGAAGACCTGTTTTTACACCCACTTATGTGGATAACCCTGTTGATAAACCTATTACAATTGTGTATAACTTGTTGTTAATTTGTTTATATACCTGTGGGTAACTCAATAATAGTTGAGGTTTATACAATGGGTAACCACTAAATAGCCGTCGTTTTTTGTGAAAACGAAAAAGCCAGACATTTCTGCCTGGCTTTAAACTCTCTAGAATTTATGCGTTTTCCGCAATAACTGTAGATTCTTCCTGCTCAGAGGATTCATTAATACGCTCGATATCAGCACCAAGAGCAGCAAGTTTACCATGGAAATTAACGTATCCACGATCCAAGTGCTTAAGCTCTGTTACTCGAGTGACACCGTCAGCAACAAGGCCGGATAAAATCAAGGCTGCTGCTGCGCGCAGATCTGTAGCTGCTACTTCAGCTCCCTGAAGATTTGCTTCTCCAGAAATAATAACAGAACGGCCATCAATTTTAATATCAGCGTTCATACGACGGAATTCTTCTACATGCATGAAGCGGTTTTCGAAGACCGTTTCAGTAATCATGCTCGTTCCATTGGCACGTAACAACAATGCCATCATTTGAGATTGCATATCAGTCGGGAATCCTGGATGCGGCATTGTTTTGATATCTACTGCTTTCATGCTGTCTGACCCGATTACACGCAGGCCATCTTTTTCTTCCTTGATTGTAATACCCATCTCTTCCATTTTAGCCACAAGAGAGGATAAGTGCTCCATTACTGCACCTTGTACCAATACATTTCCGCCTGTAATTGCAGCAGCAACCATGAAAGTTCCAGCTTCAATACGGTCAGGAATAATGTAATGTTCAGTACCATACAGCTTCTCTACACCCTCAATACGGATTGTAGCTGTTCCTGCACCCTTAACCTTCGCACCCATTTTATTCAAATAGTTAGCCAGGTCAACAATTTCAGGTTCTTTTGCACAGTTATCTAATACAGTGACACCATCTGCCAATGCAGCAGCCATCATGATGTTTTCAGTAGCTCCCACACTTGGGAAATCCAAATAGATTTTTGCACCTTTAAGACGACCATCAACCTCAGCTTCGATAAAACCGTTGCCGACTCTTACTTTAGCGCCCATTGCTTCAAATCCCTTTAGATGCTGATCAATTGGACGTGAACCAATTGCACAGCCGCCAGGTAAAGCGACGCGAGCTTTTCCGTTCCTAGCCAATAAAGATCCCATTACAAGGACTGAAGCACGCATTTTACGAACGTATTCGAACGGCGCTTCTTCTGCTAATGGCTTTGAGGCATCCACTGTTACAGTATTATTGCTAAAAGTAACTTCTGTATTTAAATTTCGGATTACTTCATTAATTGTATATACATCGGATAGCTCCGGAACGTCTTTAAGAACGCTTTTTCCTTCACTTGCTAATAATGTTGCAGCTAATACAGGTAAAACGGCGTTTTTTGCACCCTCTACACGAACTGTACCTTCTAACCTGTTTCCGCCGCGGACAATGATTTTTTCCAAAGTTATTCCCCTCCGCGTTCAATATCTCTATATTAGTATTCAAATGCTATTATCGGTGTGCCAATGGTAAACTGTGTCCCACTGTTCTTTTGATCCTCTCTCATATCTCGAAAGGCCAGTTGGAGGTTCATTCCATTGGTCATCATATTCTTAAATTGATTGCTTTTTGCAGCAACAGAAATAAAATTGCTCTCTATTGCACTTTCCATTGACTTAGCTTCATATTCATTCATCCAGTTTTTTAGTAGAACCTTATCCATATTAGCACCGGTTATCCCTTTGATACAAGAGAAATAGTGAGGGGGGTCCTTAAACATGACCTTTGTCCCATTTTTTAGCCAGTTTTGGATAAAATCAACTTGTCCACGTGTCCACTCAGTCCCTTCTATACTGGTAATTAGGACTGTTTTTTGTGAATCACTGGACATGATTTTAATCTTTGAGGTAATATTCAACTTTTCATTCAGATATGTACCAACCAATGTTTTTCCGTTGCTGCTGGAATCTTCGCTCCAAACATAATTGGTATATTCAGTCTGTATGTCAGCCGCCACTTCAGAAAATTGATTATCAACACTTGCTCGGGCCAAAACAATCCAATCCGTTATTTCTGCTGCTGGATCGACACGCTTTATTCCCTCTGCAATCATTAGCAAGTCGTTTTTAGCCAATGCTTCTGTCGTTTTATTCCCCACATATAAAATCATCAAACCAACAATTATTGAAAGAATCACTTTTTTCATGTACGCCACTCTCCCCTATTGCTTTAGTTTTACCTTAGGGAATCATATGCATACTGAAATCCGTTCGTCACTTTCTGACAGCTACGGTTAATTAAAGAGATTCGTTAATTGCTGAGCATAACTCCAGTAATCAAGAAAAAAACCGCTGACTGCTGAACCGATAGTGATGGTCAACAATATATACAGCACTCTCGCCTGAAATACTCTTCCTGCTCTCAGCAGCTTATCAAAGTGCAGCGCTTGTAATGCCCACCATGTAACAGCTATAAAAAATAAATGACTTACAATACTGAGTAAAGCTTGCATTCCGAATGAATTCATGGTCTTTTTTCCTTTCAAAACTAAAGATATACGAATTCAGTGTACCATATTTAGAAGGGCCGTTCCTCTTTTTCTATAAATTATCGACATTTTCTAACAAAAATACTCTAAATCATATGAAAATAGACGGATTCTATCAAATAATGTAATAAACAGACATAATTAGGCACGCATATTATTATTTTACAACATAACACCTGTTAATAGCTATATTCACTTCTTCACAATTTAATGGTAATTATTAAGTTTTCTTTACAAAGAAAACAAATAAAGAGCCAGGAGGTATCTTGCCTCCTGGCTCTGTAAATCTATTTTAACATTTGATATATATCCGTGAAATTCTGATGGAAGAAATCTAGCAGATAATGAGGGAATAATCCGAACAGGATCGACCCCCCTGCACAAATTCCGATTACATAATGGATAACTGATATATTCAGCTTCCCCTTTGTTTCTTCCTTCGGTCTCATAAATAGATGGACGATGATGCTGAAGTAATAGATATAGGAAATTACGGTAGTTACCAGCATGATTGCCGCCAGTATATAATGGCCTTGTTCCTTTGCAAAAAGGTTCATGAAAATATTCAGCTTTGCGATGAATCCTGCCGTACCAGGAATTCCTGCCATGGAGAGAATGAAAATACACATGGAGACCGCCAAAAATGGTGATCTTTTATATAGGCCGGCCATCATATATTGATCCTCGTCCCCAATCTTCCTATCTTCCGCCAAGTATTGGATGATGGCAAAGGCTCCGGTCATCATTAGGGTATACGCAGCAAAATAGTACCAGACCGATTCAATCGTATATTCTCCAAAGGCCGTAACCGCAGCAAGCAAATATCCTGCATGGGCAATGCTTGAATAAGCAAGCATCCGTTTCAGATTCTTTTGCTTTAATGCAATCAGATTTCCGGCAATCATCGTTATACTTGCCAGGACAGCCAGATAGTTTTGATTAGCTGTAAAAATCGATAGAAATCCGATATCATCCATTGTCGCTGTTAAAAACACGGTAACGACGATACGAAGTAAAAGCGCAAAGCCTGCTGCTTTTGAGACGATACTCAAGAAGGCAGTTACCGGCGTCGGCGATCCTTCATATACATCAGGTGCCCACATATGGAATGGTACAGTTGCCTGCTTGAAGGACATCCCGATTACGAAAATAAAGAAGGATAGTCCAGCAATATATTGAAGCTGCGAGTTTTCTTGGGTGGCAAATATAGTTCCAATTTCGAATATATTTGTCGTCCCGCTCACACCATACATATAACTCAGTGCAAACAGGATGATGGCTGTTGAGATTCCCCCATTGACCACATACTTCATTGAGGCTTCGGCTGATTTTCGATTATTTTTCTGCATTCCAGCCAGAATATAGGATGAAATGGACAAAAGCTCTAGCCCCACAAACAATGTAATTAAATCTCCGCTTGATGTCATGATCATGGCACCTAATAAAGCGGTTAAAAGTAAATAATAAAATTCTGCCTGATACGGCTGCATTCCAGCTCTCGGTTTATGTACCACAGCCAGCACCATGACAAAGGCTGACCCAATTAAAAGAATTAGCTTAAACGCTTTGGCAAAGGCGTCCAATCGGAACGTATCATACAAAATCGACCCTGCCTCCAATGGAATTAAGCCAAGTAAAGAAATGATGGCTAGCGCGATACTACCAAAAGCAAACCAGCCTAGAACCTTTCTTCCAAATTGTTTAGGCATGCATAAATCCAATACAGAGAGGATAATCGCAGCACCAAGGATTATAAATTCAGGTATCATTAAATTCCAGTTCATCGACAGTAATGTTTCCATATCCATATCTTAGTCACCCCCTATCCCTGTCATCATGTCAGCAATTTCAGCCTGAAGCGGTCCTTCCAGGATGACAGGGCAGACGCCGATCAAAATAATAAAACCGAGTAATACAGATGCCAGTACCGCTTCGTTCGGTCTTAAATCGGCTATGGATAACTCGTTCTTTGGCGCTCCAAATGTCATATTCAGAACGGCACGCAGCACGTAAACAGCCGTCAATACAATTCCTAAAGTGCCAACGGCAGCAAGGATTGGTTCAGTCTTAAACAATCCCATAAACGCCATGAATTCACTGATAAAACCGGACATCCCCGGCAATCCGAGTGAAGCCATCCCTCCTGCCAGTAAAATTCCGGAGAAAATCGGAATAGATTTAGCCAATCCACCCAGCTCTTTTATATTTGTAGTGCCGACTCTTTCATAAAGAAAGCCAACCAGTAGAAAAAGCAAGGCGGCGATCAAGCCATGAGATACAACCTGAAATAAAGCTCCCTGAATCCCTGCTGTATTTAATGCCCCCAGTCCCATAAGGACAATTCCCATATGAGAGATTGAGGAATAGGCCAGCACGAGCTTGAAATCCGTTTGTTGCAAAGCGAGCCAAGCACCATATAAGAAATTAATGACGCCAAGCAAAGCAATCCAAAATGCCAGCTCTTTAAACTCACCTGGAAACAATCCCATTCCAAATCTGATTAACCCATACGCACCAATCTTCAATAATACTCCGGCATGCAGTATAACAATTGCCGGCGGTGCCTGTACATGGACTTTCAGCATCCAGGAATGGAACGGAAAAATCGGCAGCTTGATTCCAAATGCAATGACAATCCCTGCAAAGAGGACATATTTCAATTCTGTACTGATTGGGGCAAGCAGCGTCTGCCCGCCAACTGATAAGATTTGCCCCAATATCTCAATATTAGCTGTGCCGGTTCTCGCAAAAAGCACCATGATGACAAACAAGAGGATGGCAGATCCCAAGCCGTTATAAATCAAGAAGCTAAATGCAGCTTTTTCTTTGTCAAAGTAACCCCATTTCCCAATCAAGAAGAACATGGCCACCAAGGTAACCTCAAAGAAGAGGAAGAATAAAATCAGGTTCTGAGATAGGAAGACACCCAGCATACCAACCTCTAATAAGAGAAGGAGAATAAAATAACCCTTCCACTCTTTTTTTATTTGAAGAACAGAGGCTAATGCTGCCAATGTTGTTAAAATTGCTGTGAGAATGACCATCACTAGGGAAATTCCATTCAGGCTCAGTTCAAAGGGTACGGCATATAATTGGCTTTGCCTAACTCCCCCGCCTCCTAATTGAAACCACTTATGAAAAACCGAAAACACCGTAAATTTTGTGCCAGATATATATTCACTATATAGGTAGATTGTAAGAATCACAGGCGAAATGGTCCCCAGAATACCTAATCGTTTCAGTGCCTTTTCATTGTTTTTCGAAACAAACAGCAATCCGGCTATCCCTAACAAAGGGGAGAAAACCAGCAAACTAAGAATATATGGATTCATCTGACGTACCCTCCTGTCCACGCAAAGATCACAAGTACGGCAGCCAGGCCAATCAGAGCAATTGTCCCGTATATCTGCATTTGACCATTATGAGCATCAGCACCTTTAGTTGCGCCTAAATTGATCACGTAAGAAACAGATGACATAATTCCCTGCAGGATATATTTTCCAACCCAGGAGATCATCATTCCGATACCCTTCACCATTCGCACAATCGTATACTCGTAAATTTCATCGATATAAAATTTATTTGCAAGTATTTGATAAAATGGCCCCGGAATATCCTCCTCCACACTGACACGATTTCTTTTACCATAGATCAGCCAGGCGGTTCCGCTTCCAACTAAAAAGGCAAGTGTTGCCGCAATAGGTATCCAAACTGGCCCCTCTATATGTGCATGGTCCAGATATCGGTTCCCATCAGCCAGCCAATCTCCAAGAAACGTTCCAAACCAAGGGGTGTTTACATAGCCTGCAAAGATGGAAAGTACTGCAAGTATCATCATCGGAGCTGTCATGGAACCAGGTGATTCCTGCACACCCTTTGTTTCATTCCGTGATGGTCCCCAGAATACGATAAAGAACAGGCGGAACATATAAAAAGCCGTTAATATGGATGTTAGTAAGGCAACCACAAATAGGACGATATGGCCGCTCTCCCAAACAGATACAAGAATCTCATCCTTACTAAAGAATCCTGATAGAAGTGGAAGTCCGGTTAAGGCCAATGTCCCGATTAAAAACAGTGGACCAGTTCGCCGTAATTTTTTCCACAAACCACCCATCTCGTCAATATTTTGAGTGTGAACAGCATGTATCACACTGCCGGCTGCCAGGAACAATAGTGCCTTAAAAAATGCATGTGTCGTTAAATGGAAGACACCGGCCACATAGCCTGCTGTCCCAAGCGCCAGCATCATATAGCCAAGCTGGCTGACCGTCGAGTAAGCCAAGATTCGTTTAATATCCTTTTGGACTGTGGCAATTGCAGCAGCAAAGATGGCTGTAAATGCGCCAACAATCGCTACAGTCAGCATGGCTGTTTCACTCGCTGCAAACAGTGGAAACATCGTTGCAACTAAATAGACGCCGGCCGCCACCATGGTAGCGGCATGGATTAATGCCGATACGGGAGTCGGACCTTCCATCGCGTCAGGAAGCCATGTATGTAATGGAAACTGGCCAGATTTCCCGATAGCGCCAATAAAAATCAACAGCGCTGTGGCCGTGACCCAGCCTGAAGTCAGGACTCCATTTTCTACAGCTGAGAAAATTGCCTCATACTCAAAGCTGCCTGTTTTCCAGAATAAGAGGATAATGCCGATTAAAAGTCCGATATCTCCAATTCTGGTCATAATAAATGCTTTTTTCGCTGCGCGTTTAGCAGCATCCTTATAAAAGTAAAATCCAATCAACAGGAATGATCCTAACCCGACTAATTCCCAAAAGATATAGAGCTGCAGGAGATTCGGTGAAACCACCAAACCGAGCATGGCAAATGTAAACAGCCCCAGGTAAGCAAAGAAAACGGGCACTCTTCCATCGCCATGCATATACCCAATTGAATAAATATGTACAAGCAAGCTAACAAGTGAAACAATCACCAGCATCAACGCATTTAATTGGTTTACCTCTACTCCCATTGTCACTCTTGTCTCACCAATTCTTAGCCAATCCACTACAGCATGATAGTCAGGTGATTGAAGGCGGCCAATAAGAACCAGCAGGGAGAAAAGGAAGGTAAGTAACGTGAAGCCAATCCCTACGTATGCACTCGAAGCCTTCAGCCTCTTTCCAGCCACAAGCAGAAGAACAAATGACAGGAGCGGGAAAAGAGGAATGACCCATACAAGCTTCATCATATAAACATTTCCCCTTATGATTGAAGAGCAGCAGTTCCCTCTTCAATTCGTGTTATCCATTGACGTTAATTTTTCAATGTATCCATTTCATCTATATTGACAGTCTTGCGATTCCGATAAAGTGAAAATAAAATCGCCAGTCCTACTGCAGCCTCGGCAGCTGCCACTGCAATCGCAAACAAAGCAAATACCTGACCGGTTATGGCAGGGGCCGGTCCAAGCTTACTGAAAGCAACTAGATTGATATTCACCGCATTAAGCATTAATTCAATCGATACGAGGACAATAATGATATTTCGCTTTGTCAGAGCACCATAAAGCCCAATACAAAATAACGTCAACGCCAGTGTTAAATAAGCAGGAAGCGGAACTGAAGTCATTTCTCCTCCCCCTCCTTCTGATCATCTTTTTTCGCCAATACTACGGCACCTACCAAGGCAACCAGCAGCAATACGGATACAAGCTCAAATGGAATTACAAATTTCGTATAAATAGCAATCCCGATTTTCTCTGTATTATTTAAATGTAAGGTGCTCGATTGACTGACCAGATCGGTCTCGCCGCCTGCTGTATTGACAGTTTCTGCAAAGTTTAAATTGTAGATGCCTGCATAGACTGCACCTGCAAAGCCCAGAATTCCTATTAGGACAAAGGCTTTCCTCCAAATGCCTGCCTTCGTTACACTTGGGTCGCGGTGATTGGTCAGCATAATTCCAAAAAGCATAATGATTGTGATTGCTCCAGAATAAATCATGATTTGGACTACCGCCACAAACTCTGCTGACAGTAACACATAGATTCCGGCAATGCTGATAAAGGTAAACACAAGTGACACCATCATATGCATGACCTTGGTTAGATGGATCATCAGCACAGCGCCGCAGATTGCTATTAATCCCAGCACAATGAATGCTGCCATTTCTCCACTCATTATTGATTTTCCTTTCGAATGTTTTCGTCATTTTCATCAAGCCACTCTAAATTCTTAAATAATTCATCCCGGCTATACTCAGCCAGTTCAAAATTATTTGTCATCACAATGGCTTCGGTCGGACAAACCTCTGTGCATAAATCACATAAAATACAAATCTCAAAATTAATATCATAGGTGTCGATAATTTTGCCTTTTTTAGTAGAGTCAGGGTGTTTTTTACCTGTCAGATGAATACAATCTGTTGGACAAATATTCATACATTGATTACATACAATGCATTTTTCGGGATAAAATTTTTGAATGCCGCGGAAACGATCTGGTACCATAATCGACTCATTTGGATAATCGTAGGTCACTTTTTCACGAGATAAATTCTTCAGCGTGTACTTCAGTCCCTTAGCTAAACCGAACATTTTTCTCCCTCCCTCTATTACTCTCTCTATCTTAGGCTATTATTTTTATGAGTAATGCTGTTACAAAGATATTTAGCAGGGCAACCGGCAATAACACCTTCCAGCCAAACTCCATTAAATGATCTGCTCGTAAACGTGGGAACGTCACACGAATCCAAACTAGGAAAAACGTGACCGCAAACCATTTCAAGCTGAACCAAACGGCACCTGGAATCCAATCAAGGAACGGGAGAGGCTGCCACCCTCCAAAAAACAGGATTACCGTCAGTGTCGCCATCGCAAACATGTACACATATTCTGATAGCATAAAAAATGCCCATCTAAACCCCGAATATTCAACATGAAATCCTGCTACCAGCTCCGATTCAGCCTCGGATAAATCAAAAGGAACGCGATTTAATTCCGCTACTGCCGCTATCAGAAAGACTACAAACGCAATTGGCTGGCGGATAATATTCCAAACACCGGCCTGGGATTCTACAATATCATTTAAATTTAAGCTGCCTGTTAAGAGAACAATCCCTATCACAGACATGACGAGCGGTACCTCATAGGAAATCATTTGCGCACCCGCACGCATCCCGCCCATTAAGGAATATTTATTATTGGAAGCCCACCCGGCTGCCAATATCCCGACTGTGCTGACCCCAGATACTGCAATATAATAAAGCAATCCCACACCCAAATCCGCAAATTGCAGAGCTTCTGTGAATGGTAATGTAGCTACAACAACCATCGCGGGTGCAAACGCAATAAAGGGGGCCAATTTAAACAACGGTTTATCGGCCTGATCCGGAATCGTATCTTCCTTAAGCAGCAATTTGAGGACATCTGCTACTGTCTGGAGTAAGCCCCATTCCCCCCCAAGCTGATTGGGCCCATGGCGCAGCTGCATATACCCCATAACCTTTCGCTCTGCTAAAATAGCAAATGTCACAAATCCCAGTATGACGAACATGAGTACAATTGCTGAACCAGCAAAAACTGCAAATGAACTCCAGCTCGGAGTTGATGTAAGTAAATTTTGAATCATTACCCATCAACCTCCCCAAGGACAATATCAATTGCACCCAATATTGCAACCAGATTGGAGATATTTTCTCCCTTTAATAGCTTCGGCAAAATTTGCAGATTGTAAAAAGACGGGCGCCTGAATTTAAGACGGTACGGTTCCTTTTTTCCCTCGCTCGCTATGTAACAACCGATTTCTCCTCTTGGTGATTCAATTCGGACGTACGCATCCCCTTTTGGCGGCTTTATGATTTTTGGAACCTTAGCCATAACAGGCCCATCAGACGGAAATTGTTCGATACATTGCTCAAGAATTTTTAAGGATTCTTCAATTTCATCCAGACGAATTTCATATCTGGATAACACATCCCCTGTTTCACGTGTAACTATTTTAAAATCAAAACGGTCATAAATCGAATAAGGGGCCGTTTTTCGTAAATCCTGTTTCACACCTGTACACCTTAAGTTTGGACCGCTCAATGAATAAGCAATCGCATCTTCCGCCGAGTAAATTCCTATGCCCTTTACCCTTGTCAAAAAGATCTCATTTCCGCTTACCAGTTGTCGGTAGCCCTGAAGCTGTTCGCGCATATATGGAATAAATTCAGCAACCTTTTGAATCCATCCATCCGGTGCATCCCACTTCACACCACCAACACGCATATAATTAAATGTCAGTCGGGCACCAGATAGCTCATTCAGGAAATTAAGAATCATTTCTCTTTCCCTGAATGCGTAGATAAATGGACTGGTCGCTCCCAAATCCAGCACGAATGTCCCCCATGCCACAAGATGGCTCGATATCCGCCCCAGTTCCATGGCCATGACCCTTAAATACTCAGCCCGATCCGGCACTTCAATCTTCATCATTGTTTCGACTGCATGGCAGAGCACGTAGTTATTGGTCATGGCAGATAAATAATCAAGCCGGTCGGTGTAGGGGATAATTTGAGTGTATTGCAGGTTCTCCGCCAGCTTTTCCGTTCCTCTATGTAAATAGCCAATAACCGGTTTCGCTTCAGTAATGATTTCTCCATCAATTTTGACGACAATCC
Organism: Pradoshia sp. Z6_59; assembly: GCF_058267515.1. NCBI lineage: Bacteria > Bacillati > Bacillota > Bacilli > Caryophanales > Bacillaceae > Pradoshia > Pradoshia sp. Z6_59. The sequence continues at coordinate 206,736 of NZ_JBZCPP010000005.1, read as the reverse complement.
GCAAAACTCCATGTGTACTTGGATGCTGCGGCCCTACATTCAAAAGCATTTCTTCCGTTCGAATCATGCCCTCCTACACCTCCACATCATCATACTGCTCATAATCCTTACGCAGTGGATGACCAACCCAGTCTTCCCCGAGTAGTATTCGCTCTAAGCTCGGATGGCCTGTAAACGTTATGCCCAGCAAATCATATATTTCCGACTCTGCCCAATTTGCACCTATCCATAACGGCACGACAGATTCCAGCTCTGGCTGTTCGCGATCCACCTTGACCTTAATGACAATTTCACGCTGATATGGAAATGAATACAAATATAAATATACCTCGAAATGGGTGACAAAGTCTGTTCCGTGAATCTCAGATAAGTAGTTAAACTTCAATTGCTCATTTTTCCGTAAAAATTCGAGAGTTCGATAGTATGCTTCCTTTTTTAAAACAATCGTTAGTACATCTTTAGAAAGCCTATTAATATAGGCATCTTCCAAAATATCAGGACCAATATTGGTTTCTAGTATCGTTCGATAGGTATCAAGCAGGGATTGATTTGGAGATGGAGCTTCTTCTGATGCAGGTACGGGTGTTTTTTCGGCAAGCTTTGCTTTCGCCTTGGCTGCTGCCGCAGCTTTTGCCTTTGCTACTGCAATTGCTTTGGCTTTTTCTTTTTCTGTTTCCTCTGGTGGAGTGGTAGATTCAGAGGTTGCTTCTCCCTCTGTTCGTTTTTTCTTCGCTAATGCGGCCGCCTTTGCCTTGGCTGCAGCGGCTGCTTTTGCTTTTGCAAGGGCGATCGCTTTTTCTTTGGTGGATTCAGATTGCGCTTCTCCCTCTGTCCGTTTTTGCTTCGCTAGTGCGGCCGCCTTTGCCTTGGCCGCTGCTGCTGCTTTTGCTTTCGCGAGGGCGATCGCTTTTTCCTTTTCTGTTTCCTCTGGTGGTTTGGTAGATTTAGAGTTTGCTTCTCCCTCTGTTCGTTTTTTCTTCGCTAATGCGGCTGCCTTTGCCTTGGCTGCGGCTACTGCTTTTGCTTTCGCGAGGGCGATCACTTTTTCTTTTTCTGTTTCCTCTGGCGATGTGGTTGATTCGGAGTTTGCTTCTCCATCTGTTCGTTTTTTCTTCGCTAATGCGGCCGCCTTTGCCTTGGCTGCGGCTGCTGCTTTTGCTTTCGCGAGGGCGATCGCTTTTTCCTTTTCTGTTTCCTCTGGTGGTTTGGTAGATTCAGAGTTTGCTTCTCCCTCTGTTCGTTTTTGTTTCGCTATTGCAGCAGCCTTTGCCTTGGCTGCGGCTGCTGCTTTTGCTTTGGCGAGAGCGATCGCTTTTTCTTTTTCTGTTTCCTCTGGCGGTGTGGAGGATTCAGTGTTTGCTTCCCCCTCTGTTCGTTTTATCTTCGCTATTGCAGCTGCCTTTGCTTTGGCTGCCGCTGCTGCTTTTGCTTTGGCGAGAGCGATATCATCTTTATCTTGATGGGAATCTGCTTTAGGTGATTGCTCGGAGGATTGCTTTTCAGCAAGCTTTTGTTTGGCTGCTTCCTTCGCCTTGGCTGCTGCCTCTTTCTTTTGCTGGGATAAGTCTTTTTCGCTCAACTACAACACCTTCTTCCCAGTTTTCGCCTCATATTTAATCTTTTCCTTCAATTTATTAATCCCATATATGAGGGCTGCAGGATTGGGAGGACATCCTGGTATATAGACATCAACCGGCACTATTTGGTCGACTCCCTTCACTACACTGTAGGAACGCACATATGGACCTCCTGCGGTAGCACAGGAACCCATCGCGATGACCCATTTTGGTTCAGGCATTTGGTCATACAGTCTTCTTAAAATAGGAGCCATTTTCTTTGTAACAGTCCCTGAAACAATCATGACGTCTGATTGACGTGGAGATGTACGAAAAAAGGAACCAAATCGATCCACATCATAATGTGAGGAACCAACAGCCATCATTTCAATGGCACAGCATGCCAGTCCAAATGTAAGTGGCCATAAGGAGTTTCCTCTCGCCCATCCTTTTACCTGTTCCAAAGTGGCCAAAAATATCGTACGTTGCAGTTCATCCTTCTCCCTTGGAGAGAGCTCTTCTAATTTTAATTCCATTTCAGCACCTTCTTTTTCCAGGCATAGAGTAATCCAAGTACAAGCATCAACACAAAAATCAGCATTTCTATTAATGCAAATACGCCTAATTTTTCATAGGCTACCGCCCATGGATAAAGAAATACGGTCTCTACATCAAATAAAACAAACAGCAAGGCAAAGATATAATAACGTACATTAAATTGAACCCTTGAATCATGAAAGGGCTCCAAGCCACTTTCGTAAGTTGTACCTTTTGCGTCGGTAGGTTTGTGAGGTCTTAATAACTTCCCCAAAGACAATGCTACAATTGGAAGCAATATTCCAAGGCATAAAAAAACCAGAACGATTATATAATTGTTCTGATACCAATGTAGTGATGCCAATCTCATCCCCCCATTTTCCCCACTAAAATTTTCTAAATATTCAATATGTAACCGTATACATTATAACACTCTGATATATACGTGTCGATATGATATGGAGATTTTGGTCATACCACTTTTATCTTAATTTTTATTCGATAGTTGGGGGATAGGAGTCGCATAGGTAGTTGATAGCAGAGCTTTCTACGACCTTTCACACACCTATGACCGGCCTTTACCCCGGTATAGACGGGGCATAGGTGCCTGATAGCTACCCCATAGCTCCTTTCCCCCACCTTTCACACACCTATGACCGGCCTTTACCCCGGTATAGGCGGGGCATAGGTGCCTGATAGCTGCCTCATAGCTTCTTTCCCCCACCTTTCGCCTACCTATTACCCATCTTTCACCGATCTACCACCGACCTATGACCGACCTCCCACCAGCCAAGAAAAAAGCCACCCTCATATCTCTAGTCCCATTCCTTCATCCTCATATCCTATATATATTTCCCATTTGCCCAGTTATGTACAAAAAAACTCCAGGGGCCCCTCTCCCCTGGAGTTTATTCAACAGTTTAACGTTGTCTTTGTTCAGCAATATCTAGACGGTTTAAAGCACGCTTAAGTGCCAATTCGGCACGATGTGCATCAATTTCAACTTGTCTGTCTTGAAGTCGTCTTTCAGCACGTGCTTTAGCCTGTTTGGCGCGAGCAGTATCAATATCTTCAGCACGTTCAGCTGACTGTGCGAGTATGGTTACTTCTTCACCGTTGACTTCCATGAATCCACCGGATACAGCAACCCATTCTGTATTGTTACCCGTTTTTAAACGAACGGAACCGATATCAAGTGGAGCTACCATTGGAATATGTCCGGCAAGAATACCAAGTTCCCCCGTTTTTGCTTTCGTACTGACCATTTCTACTTCTTCATCCAACACAGGACCGCCAGGAGTAACTACAGAAACTTTAATCGTTCTCATATATGTGCCCTCCTATAAGATCCTTCGGTTAAGCCTCAACGCCCATTTGCTTAGCTTTTTCTACAACATCTTCAATGCGTCCAACTAGGCGGAATGCATCTTCAGGAAGGTTGTCGTATTTACCATCAAGGATTTCTTTGAAGCCTCTAACAGTTTCTTTAACTGGTACATAAGAACCTTTTTGACCAGTAAACTGTTCAGCTACGTGGAAGTTTTGAGATAAGAAGTTTTGAATACGTCGTGCACGGGCAACAACTAATTTATCTTCTTCTCCCAATTCATCCATACCTAGAATGGCGATAATATCTTGCAACTCTCTGTAACGTTGTAATGTAGATTGAACGCTACGGGCAACTTCATAGTGTTCTTCTCCTACGATTTCAGGAGATAGCGCACGGGAAGTAGATGCCAACGGATCCACCGCTGGGTAAATACCCATTTCAGAAAGTTTACGCTCAAGGTTTGTTGTTGCATCTAAGTGGGCAAATGTTGTAGCCGGAGCCGGATCCGTGTAGTCATCGGCTGGTACGTAAATTGCTTGAATAGATGTAACAGATCCCACGTTAGTGGATGTAATACGTTCTTGTAATTGACCCATTTCTGTAGCCAATGTTGGTTGGTAACCAACGGCAGATGGCATACGTCCAAGCAGGGCAGAAACCTCTGAACCGGCTTGTGTGAAACGGAAGATGTTATCGATGAAGAAAAGTACGTCCTGACCTTGTGCATCACGGAAATACTCAGCCATTGTCAAACCTGTCAAGGCAACACGCATACGTGCACCAGGCGGTTCATTCATTTGTCCGAAGACCATGGCTGTTTTCTTGATAACACCGGAGTCAGTCATTTCGTGGTAAAGGTCATTTCCTTCACGAGTACGTTCTCCAACACCTGCGAATACGGAGATACCACCGTGTTCTTGGGCGATATTGTTGATTAATTCTTGGATTAATACAGTTTTACCTACACCGGCACCACCGAACAATCCGATTTTTCCACCTTTGATGTAAGGTGCAAGTAAGTCTACTACTTTGATACCTGTTTCAAGGATCTCAACTTCAGTAGATAACTCTTCAAATTTTGGAGCTTCTCTGTGGATTGGATCTTTTTGATAGTTGCCTTCTAAAGGAGCATCTAAATCAATTTTTTCACCTAACACGTTGAATACACGACCAAGTGTTATGTCTCCAACCGGTACAGAAATTGGTGCTCCTGTATCGATTACTTCTGCATTACGGACTAATCCGTCTGTAGAAGCCATTGCAATCGTACGAACCGTATCATCGCCTAAGTGAAGAGCAACTTCCAAAGTAAGGTATTCTGCCTCATCAGCAGGCGCTCCTTTGGAAATGTTGATCTTCAGAGCGTTATAGATCTCAGGTAGTTTGCCGTTTTCAAATCTAACGTCGACAACCGGACCCATGACTTGAGTAACGCGTCCTATGTTCATTCCATTCCCTCCTATTTACTCTATGCCGTGTGAATGTTCGAATCTATATTTCCATTTTATCTATTCGAGTGCAGCGGCTCCGCCGACAATCTCGGTAATTTCTTGTGTAATTGCAGCCTGGCGTGCACGGTTGTAAGTCAATGTTAGAGAGCCGATAAGCTCAGAAGCATTATCTGTTGCACTCTTCATCGCTGTCATCCGTGATGCGTGTTCGCTTGCCTTACCATCCAACAATGCGCCATATATTAAACTCTCAGCGTATTGTGGAAGTAACACTTCAAGAATCTCTTCCTGGTTTGGTTCGAATTCGTAAAGTGTAGCTACTGCATCGCTTTCTACACTTCCAAGAGGTAAAAGTTTAGTTTCCGTTACTTCTTGGGAAATAGCACTAATAAAGTGGTTGTAGTACATATAGATTTCGTCAACAGTTTCGTCTGCGAATAACTTTACCGTACTGGCGGTTATTTCTTTAATGTCATCGAAGCTTGGCTGATCAGACAATCCGACCATTTCCTGGATAACGTTCATTCCACGGATACGGAAGAATTCACTTCCCACGCGCCCAAGAACGATAATACCGTATTCATCCGGGGATTTATGGCGTTCATTGATTGTCTGATAAACTTTTCTTAAGACACTACTATTATATGGTCCAGCTAATCCGCGATCGGAAGTGATAACCAGATATCCGGTTCTTTTCACAGGACGAGTGACCAGCATCGGATGAGATGCATCCGTGCTTCCATTCGCAATGCTCGCTACGACCTCTTGGATTTTCTCCATGTACGGTACAAAAGCTTTCGCGTTTGCTTCGGCACGATTCAATTTGGAGGCGGAAACCATTTGCATGGCTTTTGTGATTTGGCTCGTCTTTTTCGTTGATTTTATACGCGCATCTATATCACGTAATGATGCCATTTCTTCTCACCATCCTTTATTAAATGCCTATCCTGTTATTCCGATACAACAAATTGTTTTTTAAATTCAGCGATTGCTGCTTTCAAATCATCTTCTTTTGGCAGATCGCCAGTTGTGCGGATATGTTCAAATAATTCATTGTGGTTACGTGCAGTCCATTCAATGATTTCAGCTTCAAAACGTCTGATATCAGCCAATGGAATATCATCTAAGAATCCACGAGTCAAGCAGTATAGAATTAATACTTGTTGTTCTACACGCAATGGCTTGTGAAGATCTTGTTTTAATACTTCAACTGTACGTTGACCACGATTCAACTTCGCTTGAGTTGCTTTATCCAAGTCAGATCCGAATTGGGAGAATGCTTCAAGCTCACGGAATGATGCCAAGTCCAAACGTAGAGTACCGGCAACTTTTTTCATTGCTTTGATTTGCGCTGATCCACCTACACGGGATACGGATAGACCCGCATTAATCGCAGGACGTACGCCGGAGAAGAATAAATCAGATTGCAAGAAGATTTGTCCATCAGTGATGGAAATTACGTTTGTTGGGATATAAGCGGAGATATCTCCAGCTTGTGTTTCAACGAACGGTAATGCTGTGATTGAACCGGCACCAAGTGTGTCGTTCAATTTAGCAGCACGCTCCAATAGACGGGAGTGCAAGTAGAATACATCCCCTGGGAATGCTTCACGGCCTGGAGGACGACGAAGCAACAAGGAAAGCTCACGATATGCTGCTGCTTGCTTAGATAAATCATCATATACAACAAGGACATGCTTGCCTTGGCGCATGAAATATTCACCCATTGTTACCCCACTGTATGGAGCCAAGTATAGCAATGGAGCTGGTTGAGATGCAGATGCTGAAACAACGATTGTGTAATCCAATGCACCATGCTTACGGAAAGTTTCAACTGTTCCACGAACTGTTGATTCTTTTTGTCCGATTGCCACATAGATACAAATCATGTTTTCATCTTTTTGGTTCAAAATGGTGTCAATCGCAACAGATGTTTTACCTGTTTGACGGTCACCGATGATTAATTCACGTTGTCCGCGTCCGATAGGAACAAGGGCATCGATCGCTTTAAGACCAGTTTGTAAAGGCTCGTGTACAGACTTACGATCCATTACACCCGGTGCATTGTTTTCGATTGGTAATGTTCCAGTTGTAGCGATTGGACCCATACCATCAAGTGGTTGTCCAAGAGGGTTAACGACACGTCCGATAATAGCCTCACCTACTGGTACTTCCATGATGCGGCCTGTACGGCGTACTTCGTCTCCTTCTTTAATGTCGCGGAAAGGACCGAGGATAATAACACCAACGTTATTTTCTTCCAAGTTTTGCGCCATACCAACTACACCGTTTGAGAACTCAAGCAGCTCTCCGGACATGACGTTGTCCAATCCATGAACACGCGCGATACCGTCACCAACAACGATTACGGTGCCGACTTCACTCATTTCTATATCAGATTGATAGCCTTCAATTTGTTTCTTAATCAGCGCGCTGATTTCTTCAGCTCTGATGCTCATGAATTTCACCCCTAACTTCTAATATTAACCCAGCAAACGACGTTCCAAGCGTTCGAGCTTACCAGAGACCGTACCATCAAAAATACGGTTACCGATTCGCAGCTTGATTCCACCCAGAAGACTGCTGTCTACGATATTTTCAATGCGCAGTGCCTGTTTTCCAATTTTTTGGGCAAAAACCTTTGAAATGCCTTCTTGTTCCTGCTTCGTTAAAGGACGGACAGAGTAAACTTTAGCATCGACTACACCTGTGTATTCGTTTACTAATAGGATAAACTCATCTGCCAAAGTCGCCACAATATCTTCGCGATGACGGTCTACAAGAATCATTAACAGGTTTTGAATAGATGGAGACATAGTAGCAAAAGCCGTTCTTATGGCGTCTTTTTTGCTCTCCATAGATACCTTTGGATGCTCAAGGAATAAAGTAAGCTCCTTGTTTGATAGAAATACTTCCTTCAAAGTCCGCATTTCGCCTTCCAAACGGTCTATTTGATTATCTTCCTTGGCAATTTGGAAAAGAGCATCTGCATAGCGTTTTGCTACAACTGTATTACTCATCGCTCTTCTCCTGCCTCTTGAATGTAATCGTTAATCAATTTTTGTTGATCAGCTTCACTAAGTTCTTTTTCAATCACTTTAGACGCAATTAGAACAGACAAGGATGCAACTTGCTCACGAAGTTGAACCATAGCTTGTTCTTTTTGCTGTTCAATTTCACGTTTCGCTGATTCTTTCACACGTTCAGCTTCTTGACGGGCAACAACGATGATTTCTTCACGTTGTTTTTCACCATGTTTCTTAGCCTCTTCAATAAGAGATAAAGATTCCTGGCGCGCTTCTTTCAGCATAGTACGTTGTTCTTCTAACAAAGCGGCTGCTTCTGCACGATTCTTTTCGGCTACTTCAATTTCACTCGCAACGTGTTGTTCACGTTCTTTCATAATGCCCATAAGAGGACCGAATGCGAATTTTTTCAGTAAAAGCATCAAGATGATGAAAGCGACTAATTGGAAGATGATATCTCCTGTATTAAGTCCGCTATGTGCTGCAGCTCCAAGTACCAAATTATTAAATAACACCCCTATTTCACTCCCTTCAGAAGTCTTTACGGCTTACCTTTTTAGTGCATATACGTTTAAACCGTGAACTCACGGTCAGATTTTAGTAAACATAAAGGAATGGCGAAGATAATCACTCGATTCTCCGCCATCAGTATTGTCAATTACATTACCATGAACGCGATAACAACCGCGATGATAGGAATCGCCTCAACTAAAGCTACCCCGATGAACATTGTAGTTTGAAGCATACCACGTGCTTCTGGTTGACGTGCAATTCCCTCTACTGTACGAGATACGATCAAACCATTACCAATACCTGCTCCAAGAGCTGCTAAACCGATTGCGATTGCTGCTGCTATAACTCCCAAATCCATTATGAAGTTCCTCCTTTAATTTGTATAACTATTGTTAAATTTTTTATATTATTAATGGTCTTCGCTGACTTTATGGGCCATGTAAACCATTGTTAACATCGTAAAGATAAATGCCTGGATTGCTCCGATAAATATACTGAAACCTTGCCATACAATGGTTGGACCAATAGCAAGGGCACTGCTCCAGAAATCTGTTGCAAGAGATCCCGCCAGTAGGCTGAGTAAGATTTCACCCGCATAAATATTACCGAATAGACGCAAGCCCAGTGTGAGGGTATTTGCGAACTCCTCAATAATCTTAAGCGGAAATAAGAACGGCATCGGTGATACAAAGTTTTTGCTGTACCCTTTAAAACCTCGCATTTTGATACCATAGAAGTTTGTAAGAACTACGATCATTACTGCAAGGGTTAAAGCGACTACTGGATCGGCTGTTGGCGACTTCCACCATAGATCTCCATTATATGTAACTGAGAATGGAAGACCAAGCATATTTGAGACAAATATGTACATGATAAGCGTCGTTCCAAGAACTAAAAAGCGCCCGCCAGTGTTCCAGTCCATATTGCTGTTAATTATGTTTCTGACGAAGTCAATGACCCACTCCATAAAGTTCTGCATACCAGTTGGCTTAACTGCCAATTTTCTTGTCGACAGTACGGCGATTAAAAATACAATCACACTTGCGACCGTAATCATCAGAACGTTACCAAGATTAAAAGTAAGGCCCATTAATTCGACTGTAGGTGCTCCATGATTCAATCTAAATTCACCTCTTTTCCCCCCGCCTTATGTTATGGATTGTTAAATCTATCATAATGACAAGGTAACCCGTCATTAATCCCAATACGACAAAAAAAACATTAAATTGATCAGGATATCGCATAGCAATGGCGACAGCTAAAACTGCAGCTGCCATTCTTGAGATTGTCCCAAGTGATTTCATGCTGCTTCCCTCAAGCACTTTCTCACCTAATTGAGCAGTTTTTCTTGATAAAAGCCAAATATTATAAATACCGATTATACTGCCAAGTGTCATTCCCAAGGCTTCTGTTTTATAAGGGGTTACTCCCCATAGGATAACATAAATGGATAATAAGGTGAACGTGTACCTCAGATAGCGTCTGAAAACAATGTGGACTTCTAGCATTTGAATAGGTTTCTCCATTAGTAGTTATTTGAACGGATAGCATATACACCTTTCACCAATCCGATCAGGAGACAATATGGGGTTCCAACTGTAAGCGATTATAGACACCTACCAACAAAGATCCGATAAGTATTGGGCCAATCAATTTTAATAAACCAGCAGACAGTAAATCGTTGCACGAAAAACACTGCGATTATTATTTTGTATCGTACCAACTCAGATATGTATATTAGAGGTATATAATCAACACAATTGACAATATAAATGGAAAATTGTCTGTCAATTTGAAAACCCTACCATTTATACCCTATGTAAGAATACAATAGGCAAAAATGATTGTCAATTCAGATAGGTGAGAAATCCGTTACCTATACTAGAATAAATTATCAATTATGTTAAAAATAAGTGTATAAATTTCATTCTAACTGAAATTTCAAGTAATTTGTATTCTTAAGCACTACTTTTTGATGGCCTTTTTCAACTTCTGTCACAATTTCGTAATAATTTGAGAGGATATTTTCCGGTAAGTCGACTTTTTGTTTAAGTACCCCTCTTTTAACACCTTTCACTTCTACTAGATCTTTTATGTAAAGAAGTGAATCTGCATTATACAAGGTAAATCTTACAGAATCAGCCCCAAACGGTAAATAAACACTTATTTCCATCTTGCGATCTCCTTTCTCTTGAACAACCTCTACCCCTTCGGCAATTGGGTAATCCGGTTTCGTCATTGCAAAAATGTAAGGGATCCTGCGCACCTTGTTTCTTCCAGCTTCATTGAGGTATAGATATCCATCTTCCAGTTCACTTTTCTCTTTCCAATTATCCAATTCCAGCTGAACTTCCAGTTTCTTCTTTTGGCCTCCTTCAAGTACAAAAGCTAACGGCAGTTTCCACGTCATAAATCTTTCCTTACGTGGAATAGAAAAATAATATCGCTTTTTTCTACTACTTCTATTTTCCACTACTATATTCGCATTATACATTCGTCCATTGCTTGCCATGCCAAAAGTTACAGATGAAGGAGCTAAAAATGTATCCTCTTGCAGTGCATCCTTCACGTTTACCCGGCCAGCTCCCTGTTCAAAAGTATGATACGTTTCATCCTTATCATTTTTCAATGATATAGCACTGGTCATTAAAGCCGATTTGATTTTTTCTGGGCTCCAATCAGGATGAACCTCTTTAATCAATGCACACACACCCGCCACATAAGGAGCAGCCATACTCGTTCCTTGTAAAGAAAGATACGTTCCGCCTGGTATCGTACTTTCAATTCTCACCCCCGGTGCAACAACATCCGGCTTGATCGCTATGCTATGAATAACCGGACCTCTTGAACTAAAGGAGGCTAATTTTTCTTTTTCTTCTATATCAATTGTCCTACATGAAAGTTGTCCATTTTCCAGAGCCCGTTTCATTTTTCGCCCATCTTTTTGCGAAACGGTGATTACGGGAATTTTTGAATTCATTTCGAGAGAAGCACTTAATTCACCAGGTTCGTTATTAAAAATGATTACACCCAGAGCTTCGGCATTCACTGCATTTTTTACTTTATCTTTAAATGATATTACTCCCCGCTCCACTAACACAATTTTATTTTTTGCGCTGATGTTTTCGTAATTCTCCTTTTTACCAAGGCCTGCATAAGTCATGATCATAGAATGTGAAAAATCCCATTCGGGGGAGCCTACTGTTAATTGGAAATCAATGTCCGCCCATGGTTTCGTAAAATTCAACCTCTTCGATTTACCTGCATCTGAACTCGCCCCTACACTAATCGCTCCCCCTGATGTCCCGGGCGAACCTACCGTCCAAATACCCGGCCCATCATTTCCATTTGCTACAACGGCCACGATTCCCTTTTTAACTACCTTATCGAGCGCTTTACTTGTAGGAAGATCCGGACCATTCATCGTATCTCCTAAGGACAGATTGATAATATCCATCTTGTCCTTTACCGCTCTTTCGATTGACGCAATGACTTGATCAGTTGTTCCGTATCCTCCCGGCCCCAGTGCTCTGTATGCATAAATGCTTGCTTCAGGAGCTATCCCTTTCATTTTTCCATTAGCCGCAATTATTCCAGTCACATGCGTCCCATGAATGGTTGCTTTTTTGGAGTTCCCCATGGTTTCCATTGGGTCCTTATCTTGATCCACTAAATCATAGCCGCCTTTATAGTTTGCTTTAAGATCGGGATGCCTATAATCGATTCCCGTATCTATCACTCCGACCTTTACACCTTTGCCCGTAGCCTGAATTGGCTGGTTAAATTGATGATGAGGCTGACCCTTTGGAAGGGAATTCTTTTTAATAGTAGTTTTTATTGGACCCGATAGGAAAATATCTGAAACCGATTCTTCCTTTTTTAATCTTGGTATTAATATAGAAGGTACGGCCGCCGAAAAGCCGTTGCACACTAAATTGAAATAATAGCGCGGTTTGATTGCTGGATACTTTTCTATCAGCTCCCCCGCAACTTGATGAGCTGATTTATCTTTTCTTGTTTCAATCATCACCACCTCTGTATCCTCAGCAGAACTATGTGGAGCATATCCTATTAATTGAATAAGTATGAAAGCTCCAATTAAAATTTGCTTCAATGATTATCACATCCTTGTGTTTAGAATGGATTAACAGCAGTCTCTTATGCATATGAAAATAAATAGTAGATTTTCTGCGACCTCCAGTTTCGGTTAATGGCTTGATTTTCTGGAGTAAAAAAATGAATATCCAGATTCTTCCTGTTTGTCTGTTAAATAGGTCTGGGTATGAGTGTCAGGTATATGAGTAATTTTAGTTAGGATGTGTAGAGTTATGTTTGGTCTGGCCGATCTTATGTCATTAGTGATTTCTGCCTTTATCATCTTGCCTGTCGTTGTTTTTCTTCGGGAGACAGGCTACCTGTTAGTCAGCTGGTTATTTGGCGTAATCAATCCAAGACTTACGATTGGTTCCGGCCCCCGTATCAAAAAAATTGGAATGATCGATATTCGCAAATACTACCACTTATATAGCTGGTTTTCGTATGATGAATTAAAGCGTAAGAGTAAGTTTGCTTACATCTGCATCTATCTGGGTCCGATTTTAATGAACCTATCCATCGCCCTCCTCATTAACTTTTTAATTGCCAACCATTTTATTGAGGAGTTTAAGACATTTTGGGATCGCTTTGCTTTCTATGCGATTTATTATGTTCTGTTTGACGTTATACCAATGCATACAATTAACGGAAAGCCTAATAATGGTATGATCATTTATGAAATGATCCGTTACGGAAAAAGGGTTGATTATAATAATGAATCCTTCATTCCGGCCACATCAGAAGTCGAGGAACAATATCAGGAAGAAATAAAGAGAATTGAGGAATTAAAGAAAGAACGCGATGAAATGTTAAAACCTTAGACTTGAAATCAGTTCTGTTATCATGGCATATTTTTATACCTAAATAGCAGATTCCATGAATTGAAGCTGGAATCTTAAAGTGGTGTAGATGAGGTATCGCCTAGAGTTTAAATCCGAGTTAATTTTCCGCAAAAAAAGAGGTGTTCATCAGTCAGAAACGGCTGATGAACACCTCTATAAATTATCTTTATTTTGTTCCGAACAATCTGTCGCCTGCGTCACCTAGACCTGGAACGATATATCCGTGATCATTTAATTTTTCATCAAGTGCAGCGATGAAAATATCGACATCCGGATGCGCTTCTTCTACTGCCTTAACGCCTTCAGGTGCAGCAACTAGACAAACGAATTTAATATTTTTTGCCCCACGCTTTTTGATTGCGCTGATGGCATCGACAGCAGATCCACCTGTCGCAAGCATTGGATCAACTACGATAAATTCTCTTTCCTCTACGTCAGCAGGAAGTTTTACATAATACTCAACTGGTTTCAATGTTTCCGGATCTCTGTATAAACCTACATGTCCAACTTTTGCTGCTGGAATAATTTTAATCATGCCGTCAACCATACCAAGACCAGCACGTAAAATAGGGATAATGGCTACTTTTTTACCCGCAATGGTTTTAGATGTTGATTTGCTGACTGGCGTTTCAATTTCCACTTCTTCTAACGGGAGATCTCGGGTGATTTCAAAAGCCATTAAAGTAGATACTTCATCTACCAATTCTCTGAACTCTTTTGTACCCGTATTTTTATCACGGATAAATGTTAACTTATGCTGTATTAACGGATGGTCAAACACATAAACTTTTCCCATATGGATCTCTCCTCACTTTTATGTTCCTATTTTTGCACTCGTTTTATTGTACAGAAAATTCTCCATTAGTTCAATTAAGTTTCGGCATGCCAAAATCTACCGTACCTGAGGGTTATTTATTCCAGTTTCATCAGCTAGAACCTCAGGACATAAGCATGACCTCTGCAGGAGGAAAGTACACCTCCTTCCGAGATCCTGTCTTATGCTCCTCGCGGGCCTACAGGATGTAGGTCATGAAGACGTTACGTTGTCCAGGACGTGGCGATTTTAGTCTTCGTTCCTTAAAGCAGTTTCAGCTTTTTATTCAATCTAGCTTCGGCTCCTAGCTCCTCGAGGTCATAAGTGTAGCCACTACGGGAGGAAAGAGCGCCTCCCTACGTGCCTCCTCTTATGCTTGTCGGAGCTGGGCAGTCGCCTCAGCTTTTTAGTCTTCATTAGTTTTTTATTAAAACTTGATTCTATACCTTCTTCTCTATTATCCACTTTTTAAAGTGTTAAAATCGTTAAAGAAGCGTAAATGGATGTGAAATTTACGTGAATTGAGCAGGAATGGGAATTAATCGAGCCAATGCAGCTATTATTCCAGCCGATTTTAATATTAATTCAGCTGATCCACGGATTTTACCAGCCAAATCCCTCTTATTCCAGCCATTCCTAATTTCTAAGCTCATTGATTCCCATTCAGCATCATTTTTCCCTAACCATATCAACGACACGCTATACTGCCAAACATCATAAAAAGAGGTGTCGATAAGTCCTAACTGACTCACCAACACCCCTTCTATTCACCTTAATACTCAGGATATAATTCGTATTTTCCAGATAGCTTAGTCACTCGCTCTGCAGCTTCTTTTAGTTTCTCTTCGTCCTCATGGTTCTTGAGGGCAAGACTAATGATTGCTGCGATTTCATCCATATCCTCCAATTTGAATCCACGGCTTGTAACAGCCGCTGTTCCAATACGCACACCGCTTGTTACAAATGGACTTTCCGGATCAAATGGAATGGTATTTTTATTCACCGTTATACCGATATCATCTAATACCTTTTCTGCTACTTTACCAGTTAGGTTGATGGAGCGAACATCAATCAATAATAAGTGATTGTCTGTTCCGCCTGATACAAGCGTAAGTCCTTCCTTCTGCAGACTTTCACCAAGGCGTTTTGCATTCTCTATAATTTCCTTTGCATAATCTGTAAAGGAATCCTGAAGTGCCTCACCAAATGCCACCGCTTTTGCAGCAATTACATGCATGAGAGGTCCTCCCTGAATACCAGGGAAAATGGACTTGTCTATTTTCTTAGCAAACTCTTCTTTGCAAAGGATCATTCCTCCGCGTGGTCCGCGCAATGTCTTGTGAGTTGTCGTCGTGACGAATTCCGCATAAGGAACTGGACTTGGGTGCAAACCGGCTGCAACAAGCCCTGCAATATGAGCCATGTCCACCATTAAATAGGCGCCTACTTCATCTGCAATTTCACGGAATTTCTTGAAATCAATTGAACGAGGATACGCACTGGCACCGGCAACAATCAATTTAGGCTTACATTGAATTGCTTTCTCTCTAACATCCTCGTAATTTATAAGATGGGTTTTTTCATCAACACCGTATTCAACAAAATTGTATTGGATTCCGCTGAAGTTTACAGGGCTTCCGTGAGTTAAGTGGCCTCCGTGGGATAGGTTCATTCCAAGTACCGTATCTCCTGGATTCAAAATCGTAAAGTAAACAGCCATATTTGCTTGAGCGCCTGAATGTGGCTGTACGTTTGCATGCTCCGCTCCAAATATCTTTTTGGCACGTTCCCTAGCCAAATCCTCAACTACGTCCACATATTCACAGCCGCCGTAATAGCGTCTGCCTGGATATCCTTCCGCATACTTATTAGTCAGCACGGATCCTTGAGCTTCCATTACTGCTTCGCTGACAAAGTTTTCTGAAGCAATCAGCTCAATCTTACCGCGTTGTCTGCCCA
Organism: Pradoshia sp. Z6_59; assembly: GCF_058267515.1. NCBI lineage: Bacteria > Bacillati > Bacillota > Bacilli > Caryophanales > Bacillaceae > Pradoshia > Pradoshia sp. Z6_59. The sequence goes on along the minus strand of NZ_JBZCPP010000005.1, from coordinate 190,613 downwards.
ATTCTTGTTGAATTGCATCAAATACCTGCGAGTCTTGCTTTTGCAAATGCCTCATCTTATAGCTTCCTCCCTTTTCGTCAAAACGGACAAATCTCCAATTTAATCCCTTCAATTCTAGCACGAAAAAGGACAATAGTCATTTATTCCATTGACGTATAATTCTTACATTTCTCTTATAGTCTCTCTATCATATTGAGCCCTCGGCCCACCTATCAGTTTCGGCCGGGTCATAGCAAATGTCACATGCGCCTTCCCAATCTCTTTAACTGTTGAACGCAACGGGACTGCAACATGCTTCAGATGCATTCCAATCATGGTATCACCAATATCAATACCTGCATCTGCACGAATATGTTCAACCACAGCCGCATCCTCGAAATTAGCAAATGCACAAGTGGCCAATGCTCCACCCGCATTCCTGGCGGGCACAACTGATACTTCGTCCAGATTATATTGAATAGCTGTCTTTCGTTCAATAATCAGAGCCCTATTAATATGTTCACAGCCCTGAAAAGCCAAGTAGACTCCCTTTTGCTTAGAAAAATCATATATGGCCTCAAAGATTGCTTGTGCCACTTCCATCGTTCCGCTTGTACCAATTCGCTTTCCGATTACTTCACTTGTACTGCAGCCAATTACCAACAAACGGCCATTCAGCGGAAAATGAGCTTCCAAATCTTCGAGAATGGCAGTCACCTGAGTTTTTATTTCTTTTAAATTAATCTCACTCATTCTTCTACTGCCCTTCTAAGATTTATTTTTCTGCTTCAGCTATTTTTCCAATCCGTGTTTCATGGCGACCGCCTTCAAATTCCGTTGTCAGCCAAACACGAGCAATTTCTCTGGCTAAACCAGGACCAATTACACGCTCTCCCATTGTTAGTACGTTACTGTTATTGTGAGCTCTTGTAGCTTGGGCACTAAACATATCATGTACCAATGCTGCACGAATTCCTTTTACTTTATTCGCCGCAATACTCATTCCAATTCCAGTACCGCAGATCAAAATCCCTCTGTCAAATTCTCCTTTTGCCACTCTTTCAGCTACAGGAAGTGCATAATCAGGATAATCTACAGATGTTTCACAATCACAACCCAGATCCTCATATTGAATCTCAAGCTCTTCCATAAGGTTCATAATTTCTTTTCTTATATTTATTCCACCGTGATCTGATGCAATGATAACTTTCATGATAAAATGACTCCCTTCAATTTGAACTGCACAGTTTCTATCCTAAATCTAGTCTTTTAATTTTTCCACAAGCTTTTTAATCCATTTAGATAATTCATGGAAAGTTTGCTCATATACTTGTTCATTACCCCCGAATGGATCTGAAATATCTCTGTTCCCAGGGTCGTCACTTACGAATTCCTTTAATGTAAACGTCTTTTCAATCGCCTGAGGGTAATGCGTGGCAATTAACTGCTTATGGCTTTCTGTCATCGTTAATACATAGGTTGCCCACTCAATGTCTTCTCTCTTTAATGGAGATGAGGCATGGTCCTGCGCAATTTTGTGTTTATCAAGTACTGTAACGGTATACTCAGATGCCGTTTGTCCCCCATAGGCATAAACCCCTGCTGATTTCACTTCTATATCAGACAGATTGTAATTTCGCAAAATAGCTTCAGCCATAGGACTTCGACATGTATTTCCTGTACAAACGAATAAAATGTTCTTCAACGTATTTTCCCTCCTGTCCCCATTATAGAATATTTACGGACAATAAAAAAATGTACCAGATCAATCTGATACACATCTTTATCCATGTAGGTGCAGGATGATCTTTAACCCAACTGCAAACATGATGCTTCCTCCAAAAACAAGACTATATTTGCCGAGATATGTATGTACTCTCCTCCCTAACAGCAACCCTGACACCGTCAGAAAAAAGGCAGCAAAGCCAAAGCAAAAAATGGTCATCCAAGCTCGCGATCCTAGCATTCCGAGGCTCAGTCCAACAGAGAAACTATCCAAACTGACACTTATCGCAAATAGAATCAAACCTGTTCCAACCGGAGCCACTACTGTTTCACTTTTTCCCTGTATTCCGGAGAGGAGCATTTGCAAACCAAGAAATAGTAATAAACCAGCACCGGCGTAAGAGGCAAACAATCCAAACTGAGCGGATAATAACTTTCCTGAAAAGATACCTAGGAGCGGCATTAACATATGAAAAACACCAACCGTCAACCCAATAACGAGTACTTGCTTAAGCCTTAGCCTGTACGATCCCATCCCCAATCCAATTGAGAAAGCATCCATTCCGAGTGCCAAAGCCATAAAAAGCAGGCCAAAAAATTCAACCATCGTTTGTTCCATCCAAGTAACCTCCCGGGACCAGCCTACATAAACATATGCCTGTCCCGGATCAATTAGAACTTGTCTTGCTTGATGACTCTTCCTCCTGCTGCTTTCTTCAAGCGATTCATGATTGCAATCCCAATCCCTTCTTCCGGATACACTTCTCCGAAAATAAGATCTGGCTGCTCTTTATCAAATTGGCGCAGCACTCCATACATTTTTTCAGCTACAGAGTCCAGCTCTTCACGGCTTCCACCAGTAATAATCACATCAGCCTCATACAAATGGACATGCTCATCAACCGTGTATACGCCCACTCTCTTACCTAAGTCCCGCTCTTCATTTATTAACGTTTGGATAAACTGAGGAGTGCCCTCAACCAAGGTCAATGGAGCTTTTGGTGCGTAATGCGTATATTTCATACCAGGGGCTTTCGGGGCATCACTATCCTTCACCAAGCCAGGGTCCACAGACACTTCACCGATTACTGCCTCCAGCTGTTCACGCGTAATGCCACCAGGTCTGAGAATTTGCGGAATGCTGCCAGTCACATCAAGTACAGTCGATTCCAATCCAACCCCAGTTGAACCTCCATCCACGATTCCAGCAATTTTACCATCTAAATCCTCGCGAACATGCTCAGCTGTTGTTGGACTTGGTTTACCAGACAGATTTGCACTTGGTGCTGCCGTTGGACAGCCCGCCTTTTTCAGTAAATCCAAAGCCACCGGATGATCCGGCATTCGAATCGCTACTGAGGAAAGACCCGCTGTTACCACATCTGGGAATACTCCCTCTTTCTTTTGAAAAATTAACGTCAACGGACCAGGCCAAAATTGATCCATTAGTTTATCTGCGACTGCAGGAATATCACCCACCAAACCATGAACCTGATCCTTTTCTCCAATATGTACGATTAAAGGATTATCACTTGGTCTTCCCTTTGCCTCATAAATAGCCGCTACAGACCCTCCAAGCAAGGCATTTGCTCCAAGTCCATATACCGTTTCAGTCGGAAATGCAATCAGCTCTCCGGCCTTTAGTTTTTGCGCTGCATCAACCAATTGTGGATAACCTTCTTTTTTATCCACAACTTTATCCACTGTCCACATTTTTGTTTCCACTATTATCACCTGCCACCAATCTACAACATTCTTTATAAATTACTTATTAAATAAGGATTCTTCGACATTTTTCACAAAATCACCTTGCAAGTATAAAAGAATTCATACAATAAAACAAGCTTTATCCACAGTCTGTGAATAAAGCCAATAAAATCGTGGATAATTCCATCATTATAGGGCTCTTTCCATGATATATGTTTCGTCTATTGTCCACACCTTTTCCACAACTGGGGAATTTCTTAAGTCTTTAGGAATCTCCTGGTTATTCACTCTTTCAAATTGAAGAGCCTCGAAAAATCCTAACGCTTGCAGTTTATTCGATATCAGAAAGATCTTCTTCAACCCTTTTTCCTTTGCCAAAGCCAATATCGTTTCAAACAGGGCAGGCACTTGCGCCTGAGCCTCCTCTTTAAACAGAAAAGACCTAAGCACCCCATACTCTCCACATGGCTCCAGACCGATCATTCCTTTAATAGAGCCTTCTTCTTTTAATAAAATAAATTTTCCGGAACTAATGTCATTATAATGCAACTCTACTCCTTGAGGTGCTGCAAACCGCTTGATTGCTTCAACATCGGTACTTTTTGATATAGATATATAATACACCTTCTATTCTCCCTTCACTATCAAATCACAACTACTATATGGATATGAATTAATAGGGAAAATAGAACCGGATCAGACATTGATTATCCGGTTGGCTACAATTTTGGCAAATTCGGCTGCATTCTAGTCCAGTTCAACTTAATTTGGATCAACTTCGGCTGTTTCCCCGCTCTATTCTCAACCACTTCGACTCTATTCCGCACTCCGCAACACTTCCTATTTATACTTTTAACTTGGTTTTCACTGGAATACTCTCCAGTCTCAAAATAAATCCTTCACGATCTCTTTTAAAAAGAATTTCACCTTAACCGGCTCTTCATCCTGCTCTTCATATACAGGAGGAGTAATATCTTCTCCAGCTTCTTCAGACTGATTCTCGTAATCCTTTTGTGTTTCCTGATTTTCTGCCTTTTCAATCGATTTATCCGTTTGGCTGGCCGTCTTAATCGGTTGTATCTTTTGTTCATCCGTTTGTGTTTGTTCTGCAGTTTCCTCGTTTGTACTATTATTAACTGGCTCAACGTCTTCAGCTGACTCTTCAGATACTGAATCATTTGCTACTGCCGTTCCGCTGTTGAAATCCAGAAAGCATAGCGGCGGGAAAAGGACGCACCACCAGTTCTCACCTTGACCCTCACCCAATGTGATTTTAATAGCTTCATACTTGCCTGCCGGATATAAATATTGTCCATATAGCTTAGTTGGAAAAACAGTTTCACCAAAATCAACCTGTATCTTTTGTATATTACCTTCTCTAACCATAACATCTTCAGCTATAGCTTCTATATCAGACAAACGGGAACCAATCACTTTTCTGGCTTCCTCAATCGAAGTTAATTCTGCTACCCATTTGTTAATTTCTTTATTGACCTCATCCCTGATGGATCGTTTCAATTCCTGGTCAGCTTCTTTATTACTGTTTGCTAAGATCCGTAAGCGAATCGCTTCATTCGGGATGACTTGAACCTCTGTTTCTGTTGCAGAAGTACTGTTTTTCGGTGTAATCATTCCAGTCATTGTGGCTGCGCAAAGTAATACAATATATATTAAAGGCAAGTATTTTTTTGCCATCATCGTTAGCACCGTCCCTTCACTTACAAACAGTGTGGACAGTTTTTTTCTATCTTAAACTATAATTATCTGAATTTTGTTGATAAACCTTTTCGGAAATTATGTAGGCAGGGAGTTGAACAATTATAAAAAAGGACACAGTTTTCTTTTCTAAACTGTGTCCTTTTTTATCTAGCTTCTGGGCCTAACCGCTCGAGTCATAAGCAAATACTCTACAGAAGGGAAGAACGCCTCCTTTCGAGTATTCGTCTTATGCTTGTCGCGGGCCTACAGGATGTAGGTCATGAAGACGTTGCCACAGGACGTGGCGTTCTTAGTCTTCGTTCATTAATACAGGCCCTTCAGCTTTTTATTTAATCTAGCTTCAACGGCTAGAAGCTCAGGACATAAGCATGACCTCTGCGGGAGGGAAGAGCACCTCCCTCCGAGCCCCTGTCTTATGCTCCTCGCTTCTGATCGAGCCGTTTCAGCTTTTTATTTCGCCAAAGACCATTCGATCTTTTCCGTTGATGTCGAAAATAACTTCTACATGGGCTTCTGGGTATACAGCTCGCATTAGTTCTGCTACTTGCTCTCCCTGACCGGCGCCTACTTCAAATCCAACCAAAGCCTTGTCTGTAAGTACACTTGGCAGATCTGATGTGATTTGGCGGTAACAGTCCAACCCATCATTTCCAGCAAACAAGGCGAGATGAGGTTCATGGTTTCTTACCACATCTGAAAGGATAGCATGATCTGATTCAGGAATATAAGGAGGATTAGAAAGAAGAACATTCACCCTTTTCCCAGCATCTATTAATGGTTTGAGCAAATCCCCCTGCAGGAACGCCACGTCTGCCTGAAGGCGTTCAGCATTTTTAGCTGCCTGTTTCAATGCTTTCTCTGACAAATCTACAGCCGTCACTTTCATACCAGGGCATTCCAATGCCATTGTAATCGCAATAATCCCGCTGCCTGTGCCAATATCAGCCATCTCCAGCTTCTCTTCAGGACTGAAAAGTTTTTTTAGTTTAGCTAAGGCATGAAATATCAGCTCTTCCGTTTCAGGACGCGGAATCAATACATCTCCATTCACCAGAAATGTCCTGCCATAAAACTCCTCGCTGCCAATAATATGCTGCACAGGTACTGCTTCGATTCCATGCTTTTTTACATCCCTTATAAAGATCGCTTCTTCCTCTTCCGTTAACTCATCATGCATATTCGCAAGCATTTGGGCACGGGATTGACCGAGCTGACTCATCAATAGCCATTCTCCGGCATTTTCATCACGGCCATTCTCCCTTAAAAAAGAAGAAGCCCATCGAAGAGCTTCATACACTTTCATCATTCTTAATCCTCCGCATTTTGAAGACGGCTAGCCTGGTCCTCAACAATCAATGCATCAATCACTTCATCCAGCTTGCCTTCCATGATTTGATCCAGCTTTTGAATGGTTAATCCAATGCGGTGATCTGTTACACGGTTTTGCGGATAATTATACGTACGGATACGTTCTGAGCGATCCCCTGTTCCGACTGCAGATTTACGGGCACTGTCATACTCAGCCTGTGCTTCCTGCTGGAATTTATCATAAATACGAGCACGCAATACTTTCATTGCTTTCTCTTTGTTTTTAATCTGGGATTTTTCATCCTGGCAGGATACAACAATCCCTGTAGGAACGTGAGTAAGACGTACGGCTGACATGGTAGTGTTAACACTTTGTCCGCCCGGTCCGCTAGATGCAAACGTATCTACACGGATATCTTTGTCATGAACTTCAACCTCAACCTCTTCTGCCTCCGGTAAGCACGCCACAGTCGCTGTTGAAGTGTGAATACGACCGCCTGATTCTGTTTCAGGGACACGTTGTACACGATGGGCACCGTTTTCGAATTTCATCTTGGAGTATGCGCCATTTCCATTAATCATAAAGATGATTTCTTTATAACCGCCAAGCCCCGTTGGATTTGAATCCATTACATCAATCTTCCATCCTTGCGCCTCAGCATAACGGCTGTACATTCTATAAAGACTTCCTGCGAATAGAGCAGCTTCATCACCGCCGGCTGCTCCGCGAATTTCCATAATAACGTTTTTATCATCATTAGGATCTTTCGGAATCAGCAAGACTTTAAGCTTCTCTTCCAGCTCTTTCATTTGTCCGGAAAGTTCATCTACTTCTTCCTTCACCATTTCGCGCATATCAGCATCCAGCTTCTCTTCAAGCATTGCTTTCGCATCAACAAATTGGGAACGTACATCTTTATATTCTCGATACGCAAAGACAGTCTCCTGAATATCAGATTGTTCCTTGGAATATTCGCGAAGCTTCTTAGTGTCATTTACGATTTCCGGGTCACTCAAAAGCTCATTTAATTTGTCATATCGGTCTTCTACCGCTTGTAAACGATCGATCAATTTCTTCACCTCATTAACAGGTTTTTAAAAGAGGTTTTTACCTCAGTATTTGATTTGTTTATTGTACCACAATCAGACGGAAACGAAAAAAAGAGACGGCAAAGATGAACATACATCCTTTTCTGCCATACCCTTTTATTTCTGACATACAAAAACACCCCCAAATTCCACTTATTCCTCCGGAGGTGTTCATTCCTTTTAAAGCCTGTTTGTTTTTATGTGTTCGATACCACCGTTAATCGGTGTATGTACCGTTTCTTGTTTGCCTGGTACTTCATGATGATGACGGCATCTTGGCTCATAGGATTCCGATGCACCCACTAAAATAACAGGGTCCTCATAGCCTGCAGGCTTCTTGTCAATCAAACGCTGCGTCCGGCTTGCAGGGGATCCGCATACGGAACAAACCGCCTGTAGTTTTGTTACCTGTTCTGCCAGGCACATTAACTCCGGCATCGGCCCGAATGGCTCTCCTCTAAAATCCTGATCTAGGCCAGCCAGGATTACTCGATAGCCGCTGTCTGCCAAATGCTGAGCAACCTGTACAATTTCTTCGTCAAAAAACTGCACTTCATCAATGGCAATTAAATCTGTATCTAAATCTATATGATCGAAGATATGGGATGAATGCGTAATGCCTTTGGCAATAACAGAAGTTCCATTGTGGGAAACCACCGCTTCCTCACTGTATCGATTATCAATAGCCGGTTTGAAAACAGCAATAGATTGCTTAGCAAAGACCGCTCTCCTTACCCTGCGAATCAGTTCTTCAGATTTTCCGGAAAACATGCTGCCACAAATTAATTCTATCCAGCCAAATTGTTTCGTTTCGTACATGTGTTGGGGTCTCCCTTCCTGTCTTTACTAGGTTCATTAGGATTTTACTTGTAACATTCCTGCATTTACTATACCAATAGATAATTATACATCATAAACTGCTCAAGAAAAGATTTTTTATCATTTGTTAATAGAGACCTTTGTTGTTAAAAAATTGATATAATTCCTCTAAAAACATACAAACACAGACCAACATGTTTTTCTCAGTACATTAGCCTGTGTCTATCTTAAAGCAAAAAAACAGGCAAGCGGCTTACCCGCTGCCTGTTTCCGAAAATCAAAATTATTGTTCTTGTTGGGATTTGAAACCATACTTCTTGTTGAAACGTTCAACACGTCCATCAGCAGAAGCAAACTTTTGACGTCCAGTGTAGAATGGGTGGCATTCGTTACAAACCTCTACGCGCACCTCTTCTTTAACAGAGCCAGTTACAAATTCATTACCACAAGCACATTTAACAGTTGCTGTTTTGTAATTAGGGTGAATTCCTGTTTTCATCTTTTCCACTCCTTCCGCCCTGAGTCTTTCGAAACAGAGTTATCAAGCGTGCTTTTTCAAGTAGAAGCACACTCAAGATATTATAACAGACGTGCTATTTTAAATCAACAGCTACTGCTACTATTACAAGATTCTTTTCGATCCACCTGTTGACTTTTTCATCTCGTCATCGAGGTATTGAAAGAATTCCTGATTGGTTTTAGTTTGCTTAAGTTTTCGTAACAAGCGCTCAGCAAAATCAGGCATATCTGACATTGTTTTGCGAATAGCCCATAATTTTTCCAAATGGTCTTTTGGAATAATAAGCTCCTCTTTCCTTGTCCCAGATCGGCGAATATCAATAGCAGGGAATATTCTTCTTTCTGCAAGTGAGCGATCCAGGTGAAGCTCCATATTACCTGTTCCTTTAAATTCTTCGTAAATAACGTCATCCATTCTTGAACCTGTATCCACCAGGGCTGTTGCTAAAATGGTTAAGCTGCCGCCCTCTTCAATATTACGGGCAGCTCCAAAGAAACGCTTCGGACGGTGAAATGCCGCCGGGTCAATCCCACCTGATAATGTTCTGCCGCTTGGAGGGATTACTAGATTATAAGCACGTGCCAATCTTGTTATACTATCCATTAAAATAATAACATCCCGTTTATGCTCAACCAGACGCATAGCACGCTCCAATACAAGCTCTGCTACTTTGATATGGTTTTCAGGAACCTCATCAAATGTTGAGCTGACTACATCTGCCTGTACAGACCGCTCGATATCCGTTACTTCCTCAGGACGCTCGTCAATTAACAGGACGATTAATTCTGCATCCGGGTGATTCGTTGTAATGGCATTGGCGATTTCTTTAAGAAGCATCGTTTTACCCGCCTTTGGAGGTGCAACAATCAATCCACGTTGCCCAAAACCAACAGGTGCTACGATATCCATTACACGCGTAGATACATTGCGAGGAGTTGTTTCAAGTACAACCTGACGATCAGGATATAGTGGGGTTAATGCAGGGAAATGCACTCTCTCCTTAGCTGATTCAGGATTATCCCCATTCACTGCTTCAACATGCAATAATCCATAATATCGTTCATTTTCTTTTGGTGGACGTACCTTACCGGATACTTTATCACCGTTTCTTAGATCAAATCGACGAATCTGAGATGCCGAAATATAGATATCCTCTGAACTTGGTGAGTAATTGATCGGCCTTAGGAATCCAAATCCTTCAGATGGAATGATTTCCAGAACACCTTCCATGAATAGGTACCCATCTCGCTCCGCCTGAGCTTTTAAGATGGCAAAGATCAATTCTTTCTTTGTCAGCTTACTATAATAGGACACTTTATACTTTTTAGCTTGTTCATAAAGCTCTTTTAGCTTTAAATTCTCTAAATCGGAAATTGTTAATTCCATTATGACACCACACTTCAGTAAATTAATTAGATTGATTTTAGTGATTTGTTTATTACTACATGGATAGGGTTATCAAGAAGAAAATATTTAGGAAGGTAAAAGGATGAGTTGCGGTTTAGATCCACGTAAACCATTTGTTGCTTTCATTAGCATTTATATTCTATTCTATTTTTTTCTCAAAAACAAATCCATTTTACTCGCTTTTGATTCAGACTTCAACTATTAACATCACATAGAGATTTTAAAAACTATTGTAACATTCTCAATATATCACAATTTCATAATTTTTATAATAAAATCCTCCAGATTTTCACCTGGAGGAACTACTATATTTATCTAAATTACAGTTTCATAAGCAAATTAAATTGGGTTTCTTGTATAGATTGTTACATTAAGAATTCTTAAGCTGCTCAATCTCTCTCGGCGATAATTGTTCTCTCCATATGGTCGCTCCCAGTCCTGAAAGCTTGTCCACTATAAAGCTGTATCCCCGATCGATATGCTCGACTCCGGTTATCTCGGTAACTCCCTCTGCTAATAGACCAGCAATAATTAAAGCAGCTCCGGCGCGCAAATCACTTGCCTTCACTTTTGCTCCATTAAGCTGAACAGGTCCATTAATAATTGCAGAACGGCCTTCTACCTTAATATCGGCGTTCATCCTGCTTAATTCATCTATATGTTTAAATCGAGATCCATATATGGTATCCGTAACAACAGAAGATCCAGTAGCCTTCGTCAATAGTGCTGTTAAGGGCTGCTGTAAATCCGTAGGAAAACCAGGATATACAAGGGTTTTAATATCTACTGCTTTTAATTTTTCAGCCTTTGGTATATAAATCTGGTCGTCCCGCTCTTCAATATCAATTCCCATTTCTCTCAGCTTTGCGATCAGGGGTTCAAGATGCTGCGGTATTACATTATCAATCAATATACCTTCTCCAACAGCTGCGGCAACAATCATATAGGTTCCTGCCTCGATACGGTCAGGAATAATGGTATGTCTGCAACCATGAAGTTTTTCGACACCCTCGATACGAATGACATCCGTACCTGCACCTTTGATACGGGCTCCCATATTCGTTAACAATGTTGCAACATCGATAATTTCCGGCTCTTTCGCAGCGTTTTCGATAATGGTCTTGCCTTTAGCTAATACAGCTGCGAGCATGATATTAATCGTTGCTCCTACGCTGACAACATCCAGGTAGATTCGGGCTCCACGTAATTCTTCAGCACGCAAATAGATTGCCCCCTGCTCATTTGTTACCTGAGCACCGAGAGCTTCAAATCCTTTGATATGCTGATCAATTGGGCGAGGTCCCAAATAGCATCCCCCCGGCAAGCCAATAACTGCTTTCTTAAATTTACCGAGCATCGCTCCCATTAAATAATAGGAGGCACGTAATTGTTTGACCCTTCCGTTTGGAAGAGGCATTGATATCATCTTACTCGGATCAACAGTCATTTCAGTTGAGTCAAGTGTTACCTGACCGCCGATTTCTTCAAGTAATCCTTTAAGCATTTCTACGTCAGAGATATTTGGAAGCCCCTCAATTGTTACAGATGAGTCAGCAAGAATAGTTGCTGGAATTAAAGCAACTGCACTATTTTTTGCACCACTTATGCGAACTTCCCCTTTTAGCGGATACCCACCCGCTATTTTAAGCTTTTCCATAATAACTCCCTTCTGCGCCCTTGATGTAATTTTATCCGTCCGGCGAGAATAAGGTAAATATTACCACAAAAATCACCTGAATTAAAGCTAGTCTGTCAAATTATTTCACAAGCTTGGATCATTCATACATATTTTACCAAGATTATTTTTCAGTTCTTGTTTCCCAATCCTTAAGGAATGCTTCAATTCCTTTGTCGGTTAACGGATGCTTACAAATTTGAAGAATTACGTTATAAGGAACTGTTGCAATATGTGCGCCGCGAAGTGCTGCTTGTGTCACATGCTGTGGATGACGGATACTTGCTGCAATAATCTCTGAATCGATATCATGGATTGCAAAGATTTCTGCGATTTCAGCTATTAAATCAAGTCCATTTTGTCCAATATCATCTAATCTTCCGATAAATGGAGAAACATAAGTTGCACCTGCTCTGGCAGCTAGTAAAGCCTGGTTAGCATTGAAAATTAACGTTACGTTTGTTTTGATTCCTGCTTCAGTCAATGCATGAACTGCTTTTAATCCGTCTGGAGTCATTGGTACTTTTACTGTGATGTTCGGAGCAATCTCAGCTAATTCTTTACCCTCGCGAATCATACCTTCCGCATCCAGCGCAATAACCTCAGCACTTACAGAACCAGGTACCAACGCTGTTATTTCACGAAGACGATCATGGAAAGATACATCTTTTTCCTTCGCAACTAATGATGGATTTGTTGTTACACCTGCTAAAATCCCAAGTGCATGAGCCTCTTTAATTTCATTTATGTTTGCTGTATCTATAAAAAACTTCATTTAAATTCCTCCTAGAATGAATTTTATGTCTTTTTATATTGTGTCATTGTTCTCCATTTTGAGCAAATAATTTCACCTTTAAGAACGTATGATTTTGCCAAAAATATGTATAGTAAAAAAGAGGATCCCATGATGATTGGCATCCTCCCGTAAAAATATCTTTTATGCTTTGTTATTAGAACCGAATTCACGAATTTTACCGATAACCGTTTCTTTAATTGCTTCACGAGCTGGTCCAAGGTATTTACGTGGATCGTATACTTCTTTGTCTGCAGCTAATACTTCACGTACTGCTTTAGTAGAAGTAATTTGGTTTTCAGTATTTACATTAATTTTAGCTGTTCCAAGAGAAATCGCTTTTTGGATATCGTGTAAAGGAATACCGGATCCACCGTGAAGTACTAAAGGCATACCAGTTTCTTTCCCGATTTCTTCCATCTCTTTGAAACCTAAGTTTGGTTCACCTTTGTAAGGTCCGTGAACGGAGCCTAACGCTGGAGCAAGACAGTCGATATTTGTGCGTTTTACAAGATCTTTACACTCTTCAACGTCAGCATAGATAACGCCATCAGCTACTACGTCATCTTCTTGTCCGCCAACTGTTCCAAGTTCTGCTTCAACAGAGACACCATTTGCATGAGCATATTCAACTACTTTAGAAGTAATTTCAATATTCTCTTCGTATGGGTGATGAGAAGCATCAATCATAACGGAAGTGAATCCTGCATCAACAGCTTCTTTACATTTTTCAAAGCTGGAACCGTGGTCCAAGTGAATAGCAACTGGAACTGTTGTCTTGTATTCTTCCATTAAGGCTTTTGTCATAGCTACACACACTTTAAAACCGCCCATGTAACGAGCTGCCCCTTCAGAAACCCCTAGGATTACTGGAGATTTTTCTTCCTCAGCAGCTTGAAGAATAGCTTGGGTATACTCTAGGTTATTGATATTAAATTGTCCAACTGCATATCCTTCTTCTTTTGCTTTGTTCAGCATTTCAGTCATTGATACTAAAGGCATTTTTCTTCCTCCTTGTTAATAATAAGCTACGAGCCAAACGGCTTCCCTTATCATTTTCCCTAATGGATCGATATGTATTCCCCCTTCTGCAAAAAGCTTTCAGAGGGAACTCACCTCTAGCATATCAACTTGTCTTCAAACTATCAACAAGTGTGCAAAATGTACATTTAACTGTCAATATTAGCAACCGGCAAATGATCCTTTACCGCTTTCCTTATATCATCAATATCAAATGGTTTTGCAAAATGCGTCAAGGCTCCAAGGTCCATCGCTTCCTGAATCATATCTAATTCTCCATACGCTGTCATAATTAATACACGAATGCCCCGATCTTCTTCTTTCATTCTTTTTAAAATCTCAATTCCGTCCATACCGGGAATTTTCATATCCAGCAACACTAAATCTGGTGATTCACTTTTCTGAAGCGCCAATGCCTGCTCTCCATTTGCCGCCAGGAATGTTTGATATCCTTCCTGCTGCAGTACTTCATTCAGCAATATACGGATACCAAATTGATCATCAACAATTAAAATTTTTTCATTCATTTTACACAGCTCCTTCTTTCCGTTAGCCTGTATAAATAAGACACTTAAATCTATAAGTTCTACCAATAGGTAAATAATCCCTTTATTCAAACGAAATTGTCTTTCGACAATTTACGTTCAAGCATTTATACTTTGACAGGAACTTATCATTTTAATGTTGTAAAACAGTAGAAATGTAAGCATCTATTACTATTAAAATCAGGAGTTGACCCAAATGCTGAAAATATATTTAACTCAATTAACTGGTATTTATAAAAAAATTGAACAAGATGAACAGGAAAATATGGAGGACGCAGCGAGATTATTAGCTCAGGCTTTAGTCGGCCATGGTATTGTTTATCTTCACGGTTTTAAAGAAATGGATGGGATTATCAGCCAGGCAATCGATGGACCTGAACCAATCAAAGGCGTGAAACGATTGTATAACGGCCAATATATGGCTCAAATTGAGCAACGAGACCGCGCCATCATCTTTGCACGAACTGCAACCGAACCGGAAGCAGTTGCTTTGGCTGAATCCTTAAACGGACAGCGTATCCCTTTCGTTGCCGTTTCCCTGGCTCCTGCTGCAGATGATATCAATACCCCGAATCTTGCCAATCTGGCAGATATCCATATTGATTTAAAAGCAACACGAGGCCTTATTCCAAATGAAGATGGAACAAGAAGTGGGATTCCCACCCTTGCAGCCGCCCTCTTCGTTTATCAGGGAATCACTCTGTCAATCGATGAAATCATTAAGGAATATGAAGAAGAATAATTATCCTGCTTGGCCAAAAAATAACTTTACATTACGTAAGCGCATACCAGCAAGTTTCTTGTCTGTTTTTGTTGGATAAAAGTTTTCTGATAATGATTTTGTTTACGATATAAAGTTGTAAGTTTGGATAGATTGAGGTTATATAGAATTTTATAATTTCAACTTATTGAATAGCCTTTTCAGCCTTTTGCTGAAAAGGTTTTTTTCTGTGCTGATAAGTGCTGGATATAGTGTTTTCCGATGCGCTCATATCCGACTTTACTGTTATGACTATTAAATTTAAGTTGGATACTCTATTTCTAGTAGGATTCAGGAATTATTTTGATGATATTTTTAATGGCATTGCGATATTTGAGCGGATCTCAGAATTATTGAGCGTTTTTTCAATTTAATGAGCGAATCCCAAGATAATTGAGCGTTTCCAATTTACTGCCCTTATTAGACAAATTGTGCGACTAATCGCCCAAATGAGCACTAAATATCTCTTTTAAGTGAAACATACACTCAAAAATAAAAAGGTGTACAGAACTATCAGTAACAACTGACTTCTGTACACCTTTTTATTTATTATTTTTCGCCTAGTGATGCATGAATGAATTCACGGAACAATGGCTGCGGACGCTGTGGTCTTGATTTAAATTCTGGATGGAATTGAGAAGCAATGAACCAAGGATGATCCTTTAATTCAATAATTTCTACCAGACGTCCATCCGGGCTTGTACCTGAGAAGATAAAGCCTTGTTTCTCCATATCTTCGCGATAATGGTTGTTGAACTCATAACGATGGCGGTGGCGCTCATATACCACCTCATCTTGATAAGCTTCATATGTTTTCGTTCCAGGAACAATTTTACATGGATATAGTCCAAGTCGAAGAGTCCCGCCAAGGTCCTCGATATCAATTTGTTCAGGAAGCAAGTCAATGATTGGGTTTGTCGTTTCTGGATTAAGTTCAGAAGAATGAGCGTCTTTTAATCCAAGGACGTTACGTGCAAATTCAACAGATGCAAGCTGCATACCAAGACAAATTCCAAAGAACGGCTTTTTGTTTGTACGGGCATATTCCGTTGCCAGGATTTTTCCTTCAACACCACGGTCTCCAAATCCACCCGGCACTAAAATACCATCCACATCATCAAGCATTTCATTTACATTTTCTCTATTTACATGCTCTGCATTGATCCATTTAATCTTCACATCTGCATCAAATGCATAACCGGCATGTTTTAATGCCTCTACTACAGAAATATAAGCATCTTGAAGCTCTACATATTTTCCAACAAGACCGATTTTCACTTCTTTGGTCAGGTTCGTTACTTTATGTAGCAACTCCTTCCATTCTGTCATATCTGCATCATTTGTTTGTAGTTTTAAATGGTTACAAACAATTTCATCCATTCCTTGTGCCTGAAGATCCAATGGAATGGAATATAAAGTTTCTGCATCACGGCACTCAATGACAGAGTTTTTATCAATGTCACAGAACAGAGCAAGTTTGTCTTTCATATCCTGAGAGATTGGTAATTCTGTACGTACGACGATAATATTTGGCTGAATACCTAAGCTGCGCAATTCTTTAACACTGTGCTGTGTAGGCTTCGTTTTCATTTCACCGGCAGCTTTCAGGTAAGGAATCAATGTACAGTGAATGTATAGAACGTTATCGCTTCCAATATCACTCTTAATTTGACGAATCGCTTCCAGGAATGGCAAGGATTCAATATCCCCTACAGTTCCGCCGATTTCAGTAATAACGACATCTGCGTTTGTATCATGGCCAGCTTTCATAATCCGCTCTTTAATTTCATTCGTAATATGTGGGATTACTTGCACTGTTCCGCCTAAATAGTCTCCGCGACGCTCTTTTTTCAATACATGAGAGTAAACTTTACCTGTAGTTACATTGGAAAGCTTTGATAAATTGATATCAATAAAACGCTCATAATGGCCTAAGTCTAAATCTGTTTCTGCACCATCATCTGTTACGAAAACTTCACCATGTTGATAAGGACTCATCGTTCCTGGGTCCACATTGATGTATGGATCAAATTTTTGGATTGTCACTTTCAAGCCTCTGTTTTTTAATAAGCGGCCAAGTGAAGCAGCTGTAATCCCTTTTCCTAAAGAAGATACAACTCCGCCTGTAACAAAAATATACTTTGTCATCTATAAAAACCTCCTAAAAGATCGTCTTGATTTCATTTGGTAAGCACAAATCTATTAATAGTGATTAGTTTTTGTTTTTTCATCGGGCCTATCCCCTAAAAAAATAAAAAAGCTCCCTTGCAAGCAAGGGAGCTTAAAAATCGCTTAATAGTGTTTCCTTTATTTTAAAGGAGCCCAATGAATATTCTACAAAGGTTGACACTTTAAGTCAAGGTTAAAGAATTAGCGATTGTCGTCCTCATCTTCTTCGTCAATCACAAGTTCTTCTTCCTCTTCTTCTTCATCGTCAAGATCGTAATCATCTTCAACGATAACTTCGTCCTCGATTAGATCCTCGTCATCATCATCCTCATCATCATCGAGGTCATCGATATCATCGAAATCATCAATCAGTGAATCATCCTCATCATCGTCGTCATCGAAGTCATCTAGATCATCAAAATCAAGTACTTCATCCTCATCATCAAAGTCATCAACGAGTGCTTTTTTACCTTTTTTCTTCTTCTTCACTTTAGAAGCTGGAACTGTTTCTTCTTCAACTTGTTCAACAGGATACCATCCTTTTAGTCCCCAGCGATTGTCTCCAATACTTATAAAACGTCCGTCTACATTTAGATCTGTATAGAATTGGCCCATTTTTGCACTAACTTCTTCATCTGTCAAACCTAGTAATTTTTGGATTTTATCCATCATTACCTTAAAATCTATTGCTTCTTTCTTTTCTATAAGTAACACGTTCGCAATTTCAATGTAAGCCATTTCACTTACTTCTTCCTTAGACAGGTTGGCTAGTTTCATTGTACGCACTTCCTTTCTATCAAATCAACATGAATGCCCAATTATGCATATCCCATTATAACCAAACGATTCATCTTTTTGCCACTTTATTTTATCCGTTCTATCCTTTTTCCTCTCACGGCTTTATAAGACTATAAATAAAAAGCCATCACAAGGACATAAAGGAACACTGATCGGTATCTTCATTCAACCCGTTTCCAGTATCCTCTCGTTTCTCCATTATAACCTGCTTTTATGTATCTTATAATAAAAAGCTTCTACTTTTTTATCCTACCATACAACCACCTGTTAATGTTCAATCCATATACAAATAATGAGCAAACTCTCAAGTCCCTTTAAATGTCATCTCATGAATTAGAGTACAGACATAAATTCGCCTGTACTCTAAGTAGCACAGAAACTTACATATTTCTGCGATATTGTCCTCCAACTTCATATAATGCATGTGTAATTTGGCCAAGACTGGCTGTTTTAACCGTTTCCATCAGCTGTTCAAATATGTTCTCTCCATTAATGGCAGCCTCTTTGAGTTGAGTTAGAGCTTTTTCTGCAGCCATTCCATGAATCTCCTTAAATTTCTCTAGATTAGAAATTTGTAAATCCTTCTCTGCCTTTGTGGCACGGGCCAATTCCATATTGTTCACTTCATCTTCACTTGGCGGATTAGGGTTTAAATAGGTGTTCACCCCAATAATCGGAAGCTCACCCGAGTGCTTTTTCATTTCATAAACAAGAGATTCATCCTGAATTTTACCACGTTGATACTGCATTTCCATCGCTCCGAGGACACCGCCTCTATCGTTGATTCGTTCAAATTCACGGAGAACGGCTTCTTCCACTAAGTCCGTTAATTCCTCAACGATGAAAGACCCCTGAAGAGAATTTTCATTTTTCATCCAGCCAAATTCTTTCGTAACAATCATCTGAATGGCCATGGCCCTTCGTACGGATTCCTCCGTTGGTGTCGTGATTGCTTCGTCATAGGCATTGGTATGCAGGGAATTACAATTATCCTGTAAAGCGAGCAAAGCCTGCAGAGTCGTACGGATATCATTAAAATCAATTTCCTGAGCATGCAGGGAACGTCCCGAGGTTTGGATATGATATTTCAGCTTTTGGCTTCGTTCATTCGCGCCATATTTATCTCTCATCACGATGGCCCATATTCGCCTTGCCACACGTCCGAGAACCGTATATTCTGGGTCCAGTCCATTTGAGAAAAAGAACGAGAGATTCGGTGCAAACGAATCAATATCCATACCACGGCTTAAATAATATTCTACATACGTAAAGCCATTCGACAGTGTAAACGCTAATTGTGAAATCGGATTTGCTCCTGCCTCCGCGATGTGATAACCGGATATGGAGACAGAATAATAATTTCTCACCCGATTTTTTACAAAGTACTCCTGGATATCGCCCATCAGTTTTAATGCAAACTCAGTAGAAAAGATACATGTATTCTGTCCCTGATCTTCCTTTAGAATATCTGCCTGAACGGTTCCTCTGACAATCTCCAACGTCTCTTTTTTTACAGTTTCCTTCTCCTCAGAAGTAAGAGTTCTTTCAAGCTCTGCTTGTTTTTTCTTTATTTGTTGATCAATGGCGGTATTCATAAACATTGCAAGAATGATGGGAGCAGGGCCATTGATTGTCATGGAAACGGAAGTACTTGGTGAACATAAATCAAACCCATTATAGAGTTTTTTCATATCCTCAAGGGTACAGACACTCACACCGCTTTCCCCGACCTTCCCATAAATATCAGGGCGTATATGCGGATCCTCTCCATATAGGGTGACGGAATCAAAGGCTGTGCTCAGCCGTTTGGCCGTATCATCCTTTGATAAATAATGAAAACGGCGGTTCGTTCTCTCCGGTGATCCTTCTCCGGCAAATTGCCGCTTCGGATCCTCTTCTTGTCTTTTAAACGGAAAGACACCTGCTGTGAACGGAAATTTTCCTGGAACATTCTCTTTCTGCACCCAGCGGAGGATTTCTCCATAATCCTGAAACTTAGGTAAAGCTACTTTTGGTATGGTCAGACCACTTAATGTACTAGTCTTCAATTCTGTCTTTATTTCCTTATTTCGTACTTTCGTAATCAGTTCTGTTTGTGAATATAAGTCCTTCTGATTATTCCAGCCATCAAGAATGGCTTTTGACTCATTGGTTAAATTTTGCCTGTATCCCTTTTGGAGCTCGAGCAGAGGCTCTGTTCCGCCTGAATAACCCTCTTCCTCCAATGCCTGTATGGCACCTTCTATTTGAAATAATCGTCTGGCAATCTGTTGTTGTTTAAGTGAGGCCATATGATATTGCTTTACTGTTTCAGCAATTTCCCGTAAGTAATATTGACGGTCAGGAGGGATGATGACATTTTGCTTTTCCGAACGCATAGATGTATTAAAACGGCTTTTGTATTCCTGACCTGTTTTCTTCTCAATGACTTCAAGCAACGCAGCAAAAAGTGCGTTTGTACCCACATCATTAAACTGGCTCGCAATCGTCCCGTACACCGGCATGTCAGCCGGATCTTTATCAAATAAATTGCGGCTGCGCTGATATTGTTTTTGGACTTGGCGCAATGCATCCTCTGATCCTTTTCTTTCAAATTTATTAATAACAATTAGATCAGCAAAATCAATCATATCAATTTTTTCAAGCTGTGAAGGGGCTCCAAATTCACTCGTCATAACATACATGGAGATATCACATACTTCCGTTATTGCCGCATCCCCCTGACCAATCCCGCTTGTTTCAATCAATACGGCATCATATCCGGCTGCTTTTACGACAGCTATCGCTTCTTTTATCGAATCTGATAGTTCAGAGTGTGATTTCCGTGTAGCCAAGCTCCTCATATACACACGCGGATGAAAAATGGCATTCATTCGTATTCTGTCTCCAAGCAACGCTCCGCCTGTTTTTTGCTTCGTTGGGTCAATCGAAAGGATCGCTATATTTTGCTCAGGGATTTCATTAATAAATCGGCGTATTAATTCATCTGTCAGTGAACTTTTACCGGCTCCACCTGTACCGGTTATACCGATTACCGGAATTTTATTAACCTGTGCTTCCTGTTTCTTTTGCAGCTCATCTGACAAAGTGGCTGCTTCCTGACCATTCAGTAGTCCGTTTTCCGCCATGGTAATTGCTCGTGCTACAGCTAATGGGTTTGATACTGAGAGAGTTGCTTTACTTAAATCCTCAAGGGGTGGCAATGGATAATCACATTCACTCATTTGCAGATCCATCATGCCTTCGAGACCCATTTCTCTTCCATCATCCGGAGAAAATATCTTGGCAATCCCATATTCATGCAGCTCTTTAATCTCTCTTGGTATGATGACTCCGCCGCCACCCCCATAAATACGAATATGGCTGGCTCCTCTTTTCTTCAGCAAATCGTACATATACTTAAAAAACTCCATATGCCCACCCTGATAGGACGAAACAGAAATCCCTTGGACGTCCTCCTGAATCGCCGCATTAACAATTTCCTCAACAGAACGATTATGACCGAGATGAATTACCTCCGCTCCTTTTGCCTGAAGTATTCTCCTCATAATATTGACACTGACATCGTGCCCATCAAATAAACTGGAAGCCGTCACAAAACGAATAGGGTGTTTCGGTTTATATCCTTTATTCATCTTTTTTCATTCCCCTTTGCTTATCTGTTTTCCCCATTGGCTAAACCACTTAAAAGAAGATGCATTTGCATTTCAATATATTGATCGATTGTATAGCTTTTTCTGAGTCCCCATCTCCTGAATGCCCACATTTGGCCATGAACAATGATGTTATGTGCAAGCAGGTGAATTTGTATCGGGCTTAAATCAATTTCCTCATGCTGCACACATGTCTGAATGAGTTCCTCAAACATTTTCGTCATTTCATTTTCTTTATTTAATACATAAGGTAGTGCTACCCTACTCAATGATTTCGCTTCCTGGTACATCACCAATACTTCATCCTGCATCTCATCACAAATTTTAAAATAATAAGCGATACCTAAGCGCAGCCCGGCAAATGTTCCCTCGCTTTCTTCAAGCGCTTTTTGGAGCCGGTCCTTCACCTCATCGTAAATATTGTCACAAACGAGATATAAAATATCATCCTTTGATCTGATATATTCATAGAGTGTTCCAATACTGAATCCTGCTGCCTTTGCTATTTCCCTTGTTGTTGTTCGGTGGTAGCCCTTCTCTATGAATAAGGATACCGCCCCCTTGATCATCTCATCCCGGCGTTTTTTCACTAGCCTCTCATCCTTTACCGAGGCATGGACTACGATTCTCTTCACCCTTTCACCCACCTTACCTACACGTATTTCTTTTAAAAATCAATTCTCCCCGGATAAGATAGCCGGGAAGAACCCTATAAAAATTTGAAATTAGTCTTTGGTGAGCATCCTTGAGATAACAAGTCTTTGGATTTCCTGTGTTCCTTCATAAATTTGTGTTATTTTCGCATCACGCATATAGCGCTCAACCGGATAATCCTTTGTATATCCATACCCGCCAAATACCTGTACCGCTTCTGTTGTGACCTTCATTGCTGTATCGCCGGCAAATAATTTGGACATAGCCGACTCTTTTCCATACGGAAGTCCCTCGGATTCCAGCCAAGCAGCCTGATAGGTTAAAAGTCTTGAAGCCTCTATACTGGTTGCCATATCTGCAAGCTTAAAGCCTACTCCCTGCTGGGCAGAAATTGGTTTGCCAAATTGAACTCGCTCCTTCGCATAATCAACTGCAGCGTCGAGTGCTCCCTGAGCGATTCCAACAGCCTGCGCAGCAATGCCATTTCTTCCTCCATCGAGGGTCATCATGGCGATTTTGAATCCTTCTCCCTCTTTGCCTAATAGATTCTCCTTCGGTACTTTACACTCCTCAAAAATAATCTCTGTTGTTGGAGATGAACGAATTCCGAGTTTCTTTTCTTTTTTTCCAACACTAAAGCCAGGAAAATCCTTTTCCACAATGAATGCGCTTGTACCTTTATGTTTAGAAGACGGATCTGTCAATGCAAAGACCACATATGTATCAGCCACGCCCCCATTTGTGATGAATATTTTAGAGCCATTTAAAATATAATGATCTTCTTCCAGACGGGCAGTTGTTTTCATAGCTCCCGAGTCTGATCCCGATCCCGGCTCCGTTAGCCCATAAGCTCCAATTTTCTCTCCCTGCGCCATAGGTCTTAAATATTTTTGCTTTTGTTCTTCATTGCCAAATTTATAAATTGGCCAGCCAGCCAACGATGTATGAGCAGATAGCGTAACGCCTGTTGAAGCACATACACGCGAAAGTTCTTCAATGGCAATGCAGTAGGCTACATAATCACTGCCGATTCCACCGTACTCCTCTGGCCAAGGAATTCCTGTAAGCCCGAGCTCCGCCATTTTATTAAAGATTTCTCTGTCAAAGCGCTCCTCTTCATCCCGTTCGGCCGCTGTCGGTGCCACTTCATTCCGGGCAAAGTCCCTAACCATTTTGCGAATCATTTCATGTTCCTCTGATAATTTAAAATTCATTCCTATTTCCCCCTGTTCTATTAGCCCATCAGATGCTTACTGATTACTATTCGTTGGATTTCGCTTGTACCTTCGTATATTTCTGTCACTTTTGCATCTCTAAAATAACGTTCCACTGGGTATTCCTCTGTATAGCCATAGCCTCCAAAAACCTGGATTGCTTCGGTCGCCACTTCAACTGCCGTACGCGAGGCAAACAGCTTTGCCATGGATGCCTCCTTTGTACATGGCTGATTCGAACTTTTTAAAGCAGCTGCCTGATAAACCAGTAATTTTGAAGCCTCAACCATTGTCCCCATATCGGCGAGCTTAAAGCCTATTCCCTGCTGAGCAGAGATTGGTTTCCCAAATTGGCTGCGATTCTTTGCATATTGGACAGCATGCTGAAAAGCCCCTTCCGCAATTCCAAGTGCCTGTGCTGCAATCCCAATCCGCCCTGTATTCAGGTTATTCAGCGCGATGGACATTCCCTGTCCTTCTTCCCCAAGCAAATTCTCAGCCGGTACTCTCATATCCTCAAAGGTGAGCTGAACTGTTCTCGATCCATGCAAGCCCATTTTATTTTCATCCTTGCCAATGACAAGTCCGGGTGTGTCTTTGTCTACAATAAAGGCGCTGATTCCCTTATTTCCCTTAGAAGGATCCGTGGAGGCAAAAACAATATAGACATCTGCCTCACCGCCATTCGTGATAAATATTTTTGAACCATTGACGATATACTCCCCATTTTTTCTTACAGCTCTCGATTTCAATGAGCCTGCATCCGATCCGGCACTTGGTTCAGTTAAACAGAAGGCACCCAGATATTTGCCACTTGCAAGCTTCGGGATATACGCCATTTTTTGTTCTTCATTGCCAAAATTCAAAATCGGGTAGGTTCCAACAGATGTATGGACGGATAAAATCACGCCGACTGTCGGACTTATTTTCGATATTTCATGTATCGCTGTAATGTAGGAGATATAATCCATTCCGGCCCCGCCGTATGACTCCGGTATCGGAATCCCCATCAATCCAAGCTCCGCCATTTTGGATACAATCTCCCTCGGAAAAACTCCAGCTTCCATCTTTGGTACAAACGGTTCGATTTCCTTGACGGCAAATTCACGAACCATTTTTCTCATCATTTGCTGCTCATCCGTAAATGTGAATTCCATTGCAGGTAGCCTCCTTTTTGACAAACTTAGTTGTATTGGTAAAATCCCCTGCCTGATTTCTTGCCAAGCCAACCGGCACTTACATATTTACGCAGCAGCGGACATGGCCGATATTTGTCATCTCCAAGACCTTCATGCAAGGTTTCCATAATGTACAAGCATGTATCAAGCCCAATAAAGTCAGCCAGCTGGAGCGGACCCATAGGATGATTCATCCCCAGCTTCATCACTTCATCAATGGCTTCCTTGGAAGCAACCCCTTCATATAGAGTGAAAATAGCCTCGTTGATCATCGGCATGAGTATACGGTTTGAAACAAAGCCAGGAAAATCATTTACCTCCACGGGGATCTTTCCGAGCTCTTTAGCGGTCTCTTCAATTCTTTTGTATACTTCTTCAGAAGTTGCGAGACCGCGAATGATCTCCACAAGCTTCATGACAGGCACAGGATTCATAAAATGCATACCTATTACCTGCTCCGGCCGTTTTGTTGCTGAGGCAATTTCCGTAATCGGTAAGGAAGAGGTATTCGTAGCGAGAATCGCGTGAGCAGATGCCAACTCATCAAGCTCTTTAAATAATTTCTTTTTGATATCCATATTTTCTGTAGCTGCTTCAATTATGAGGTCAACCTGACCCGCATTTTTCATTTCAGTTGAGGGTGTTAATCTTTCCAGGATTTCTACTTTTGCCTGTTCACTTAAACGCTCCTTTTCCACTTGCCTTAACAAATTATTTTCGATGGTAACCAGACCCTTTTTTACGAACTCTTCAGTTAAATCATGCAGAAACACTTCAAAACCCGATACCGCACAAACCTGAGCAATTCCAGACCCCATTTGCCCCGCACCGATAACCATTATTTTTTTAATCTCCATCCCTCATCACCCCGTTTTTTATTCTTTTGTCTTTGGTACTTCAATCATGATGGCATCTCCCTGTCCGCCGCCGCTGCAGATTGACGCAATCCCGATGCCGCCGCCACGTCTCTTCAGTTCATACATGAGGGTGAGAATAATTCGCGCTCCACTCGCTCCAATTGGATGGCCAAGGGCGACCGCTCCACCATTTACATTCACTTTTTCAGCATCAAGATTGGCAAGCTTGCCACTCGCAAGGGCAACCGCTGCAAATGCCTCATTCACTTCAAATAAATCAATATCATCCAATGATTTTCCTGTTTTCTTAAGCAGCTCATTTATGACTAAGCCGGGAGTTTTAGGGAAATCCTTTGCTTCCACAGCAATTTCGGCATGGCCGATAATTCTGGCACCAATCTTGTATCCTTCATCGATTGCTTTATCCTCACTCATTAAGACAAGTGCGCCAGCACCGTCATTAATCCCCGGTGCGTTTCCGGCCGTTATCGTTCCATCCCGATCAAACGCCGGTTTCAAAGAACTCAGCTTCTCCACTGTTGTATCTTTTCGTGGTGCTTCATCGATTTCCACAACAACCGGATCACCTTTACGCTGTTTGACGGATACTGGAACGATTTCCTCCTGCAGAAAGCCGGATTCAATGGCCCGAATTGCCTTTTGATGGCTCTGATAAGCCCAGTTATCCTGATCACTTCTTGATAATTCCAGATCCTCGGATGTACTGTTACCGTAAGACCCCATATGTACACCGGTAAAGCTGCATGTTAGACCATCATGGACCATCATATCGACCAGCGGCGTATCTCCCATACGAGCTCCCCATCTAGCCTTTGGAAGAATGTATGGAGCATTGCTCATTGATTCCATCCCGCCGGCCACGATCACTTCTTCTTCACCAAGCCGAATGATTTGGTCTGCGAGTGTGACGCTTCGTAAACCGGATGCACATACTTTATTAATCGTCTCTGTCTTGACTGACCATGGCAGCCCAGCATGTCTTGAGGCCTGACGAGAAACGATTTGACCCTGGCCACCCTGTAATACACAGCCCATAATGACTTCATTCACATCTGCCCCGTTAACACCCGAACGTTCTATAGCCTCTTTGATTGCTATTCCACCTAACTCTGAAGCTGTTAAACTGCTTAATGCTCCTCCAAATTTTCCAAAAGGCGTCCTAGCTCCATCAATAATTACGGTTTTCCCCATCGTTATCCCTCCGCTTTTAAATTTCATACTTTGGTTAATTGACTGAACGCTCGCTCGTCGTTGGCAGAAAATATGTAAGCGCTTTAATTTGGTATATTTGTATTTTACTGTAAATAAGAAAGAAACGGAAATATTTACACAATATTTCGAAAACAAATAGTTGTGTAAATTTCCGTTTCTGTCTCATCTATTACTATATGAACCCCTTCATATATCTGTGAGAATTAAGATGCAAGCTCCCTTTGTTCCCCAAACACCGCTTTCTCAAGCAGTTCTGCCACATCGTATGTTTTAACTTCTTCTTCAACTTCCTTAGCCTTTGTACCATCACTTAACATAGTTAAGCAATACGGACAGCCTGAACTGATAACTGTCGGATTTACCTCAAGGGCTTGTTCCGTACGGGCAACATTGATGCGGTGACCGGTTTCCTCTTCCATCCACATTAAGCCGCCACCCGCTCCACAGCACATTCCATTTTCACGGTTTCTTTCAATCTCCACAAATGAAGCTCCCGGAATTGCTTTTAAAATATCCCTCGGTGCATCATAGACATCGTTGTATCTTCCCAAGTAGCAAGAATCATGGAACGTAATTTTTTCATTAACGGCATGAGTTGGTTTTAATCTTCCTTCCTTCACTAGATCAGCCAGCACCTGTGTATGGTGATAAACCTCTGCCTGTAAGCCGAAGTCTGGATATTCATTTTTGAAGATATTGAAAGCATGCGGATCGATTGTAACAATCTTTTTGACCTCATTTTTTTCGAACTCTTCAATATTCTTCGTAGCCAGCTCCTGGAACAAGAATTCGTTTCCAAGACGACGCGGTGTATCTCCGGAGTTTTTCTCCTTATTACCGAGAATCGCAAATTTAACGCCAGCTTCATTTAAAAGTTTCGCAAACGATAAAGCGATTTTTTGTGAACGGTTATCATAGGATCCCATAGAGCCAACCCAGAATAGGTATTCAAACTCTTCACCGGATTTCTTCATTTCCTTCACGGTTGGTACGACTACATCCTCACGAGCTTCACGCCAATCTTCACGCTCTTTCCGGTTCAATCCCCAAGGATTTCCCTGACGTTCAATATTTTGCATCGCGCGCTGAGCATCAGCTGGTACTTTACCTTCCGTTAATACAAGAAAGCGACGCATATCAATAATAGTTCCAACATGCTCATTCATAACCGGACACTGATCCTCACAGTTACGGCATGTTGTGCATGCCCAAAGCTCTTCCTCTGTAATCACTTCACCCACCAAGGCTGGATTGTACACTTCGCTTGCTGCCGCAGACTCCGCAGCACCTGCACCCTGTGAAGCCAACGCGATTTGATTGCCTTTCGTATTGCTGAATACGAATCCCGGAACCCACGGCTCTTTCCTTGTAACTGCAGCTCCCGTAAATGTTAAATGGTCACGCATTTTAATTAAAACATCCATTGGTGAAAGCATTTTTCCTGTCCCGGTCGCCGGACACATATTGGTGCAACGGCCGCACTCCACGCATGCATATAAATCGACGAGCTGCAGATCCGTAAAGTCCTGAATCTTTCCTGCTCCATATGTCTCCTGTGTTTCATCCTCAAAATCAATTTTCTTCAATTTTGGCGGAGTTAATCTGTGCAAATAAACATTGGCTGGTCCGGCAATTAAATGTGCGTGTTTCGATTGCGGGATATATACCAAGAACGTCAAAATGAAAAGTAAGTGTATCCACCAGGCCACATAGAATACAGCTATGGCAGCTGTCTCATTCATCCAGCCAAGCGCCATCGCAATCGTAGAAGCAATAGGCTCTGACCAATGAAGTTCACCGCCATGCCATATAATAGCAGCCCCGTTCGCTACAAGCGTTGCCAGCATTAATCCTCCGATAAAGATCAGGACTAGCCCGGCTTTAAATCCCCTTTTAAGCCGAACAAGCTTCTCAATATAACGGCGATAGAATGCCCAAACAACAGCCACCAGTACCAGCAGTACAACTATCTCCTGGAAGAAGGTGAAAATCGGATATATAGGTCCCAATGGCAAATGAGATCCCGGTTTAATCCCTTTCCAAATCAGGTCAATCGCTCCAAATTGGACAAGGATAAACCCATAAAAGAAGAGTACATGCATCGTTCCGCTTTTCTTATCCTTCAGTAATTTCTTCTGTCCAAACACAAATACCCAAATCTTTTCCAGCCTCTTCTTTACGTCATTATCAAACTCTGTTTTCTTACCGAGTTTAATATAGGCAATCCTTGTTCTAATCAGATACGTGAACAGCCAACCTGCGTAAGCGGTTACAATAACAGCCGCAACTAAGTTGATCCATAGAAGACCATTCATCTCCATCCCCGTCTTCCCCCTTTTGCTACTGAAAGCATGATTTAAAAGTTACCTCCAACATAAAACGACACTAAACCCAATATAGTATAACTATATTTTATATAATGAATGAGCATTCAGTCAATCAATAACTTACATATTTTAGATTAATTATTAAAACATGGTAAATATAATCTAGTTTGTCGAATAGATCATTTGAGATTTATTTTTATATTTTTAGTCATACTAAGATGAGTACATACTGGTTAGAGGAACTACTTGAGGTATAAATTGATGCATTTCCAATCTACATATAGGAATTATTTTACAGTTTTAAACCAATACCCTACCCCTTTGCTTACTAAACAGCTAATACTTAAAAACATGGAAAAGAGAGGCCTTTATTTATGGATATTCGATTTGGATATGTATCCACTGCCTTAAATCTTTGGAATTCAACCCCCTCCAAAACCATCACCTATACACGTTGGAGCGGATTATCTCAAGAAGAGCAAATCGAGCGATTACTCACAATTACTAAACAAAATATCGAAACCACCAAACGAATTCTCCATTATAATATTGCACACGAAATACCGATCTATCGTTTCTCAAGCTCAATTGTACCGCTTGCAACTCACCCCGATGTTATGTGGGATTTTATTACACCATTTAAAAAAGATTGGGCTGAGATTGGCAAACTGGTACGGAAGTACAAGCTCCGTGTCAGCTTCCATCCGAATGCCTTTACACTATTCACCTCTCCTAATGATGATGTGACGGATAAAGCAGTTGAAGATATGATTTACCATTATAAAATGCTGGAGGCTATGGGGATGCCGGACCAAGCGCTCATTAATATCCATGTTGGCGGGTCATACGGAAATAAACAATTGGCCATTCAACGGTTTTATGCCAACAGCCAAAAAATCCCGAAATCTATCAAGCAGCGCATGACGCTCGAGAATGATGATAAAACTTATACAACCGAAGAGACTCTGCAGGTTTGTGAGCATGAGGATATCCCACTTTTATTTGATTACCATCATCACGTGGCAAATCCTTCTATTACTCCATTGGAAAAATTGCTGCCCCGCATTCTTCTGACATGGGAATTAAGAGGCTGGAAGCCTAAAATCCATATTTCTTCTCCCCGTTCGGAGCCTGAAATTCGCGCACACGCAGCCAACGTCGATGTTGACTTTATCATGCCATTTATCCAAATGCTGAAACAAATAGGGATTCCTGAAATTGATTTCATAATCGAGGCTAAAAATAAGGATATCGCGATGATGAAGCTGATTGAGGATTTATCTTCATTAAGAGGAATCAATCGAATTAGCGGCGGAAGCATCAGGATAAGATAATATTTGTTAGCATTCTGTTTCTACCCTAACAAAAACAACCCACACCTCTCTTAAGGTGTGGGCATTTTATTAGTATGAGATTACATTTTTTCTGGAGCAGATACACCAATTAGTTTTAATGCATTAGCCAATGTAATTTTTGTTGCCTGAACAAGAGCAAGTCTAGCTTTACTTCTTTCAGGCTCTTCCTGATCTAATACTTTATCAGCATTATAGAAGCTATGGAATGTGGAAGCCAGATCAAAAATATAATTCGTGATTCGGTGCGGCATACGTTTTTGAGCTGCTTCGGCAACCGCTTGTGGGAATTCACCAAGTTTCTTCAGAAGGTCAATTTCTTTTTCAGAACCCAATCGGCTAAGCTCTGCGTCCCCTTCCAATGTAATACCCACTTCAGCTCCCTGACGAAGGATACTGCAAATACGAGCATGTGCATATTGAGCGTAGTAAACTGGATTATCATTGGATTCGGAGACAGCTAAGTCAAGGTCAAAGTCCATATGCGTGTCCGCACTTCTCATCGCAAAGAAATAACGCACGGCATCTAAACCAACTTCCTCCATCAAATCTCTCATTGTGACAGCTTTTCCTGTACGCTTAGACATTTTCATTTTCTCGCCATTTTTAAACAGGTGAACAAGCTGGATGATTTCTACCTCCAACGTATCTTTTCCGTAACCCATCGCCTGAATCGCTGCTTGCATACGAGGAATATACCCATGATGGTCTGCTCCCCAAATGTTGATTAATTTTTCAAATCCGCGTTCCAGCTTATTTTTATGGTATGCGATGTCTGGTAGGAGATAGGTGTATGAACCATCATTCTTAATTAATACACGGTCTTTATCATCGCCAAAATCAGTAGATTTGAACCAGGTAGCTCCATCCATCTCATAGATATATCCTTTTTCTCTTAACAGCTCCAATGCAGGCATAATTTTGCCATCTTCATAAAGAGATGTTTCAGAGAACCATACATCAAATGGGACACGGAAGCTCTCAAGGTCTTTTTTCAATTTTTCCATTTCATATTTCAAACCGTACTCGCGGAAAAATTTAAAGCGCTCTTCTTCATCGGCATTTACATATTTATCGCCAAATTCTTCAGCCATACGTTTACCGATATTGATAATGTCTTCTCCATGATAGCCATCTGCAGGCATTTCTTTCTCCATTCCAAGCGCCTGTAAATAGCGAGCTTCAACGGAATATGCCAGATTATTGATTTGGTTACCCGCATCATTAATGTAGTATTCACGAGATACATCCCAGCCAGCTTTAGCCAGGATATTGGATAAAGAATCCCCAACTGCTGCACCGCGGGCATGTCCTAAGTGAAGATCTCCTGTTGGATTCGCAGAAACAAACTCAACCTGAATTTTTTCTCCTCCACCTACATTGGATTCCCCATAAGCTTCACCTGACTCCAAAATAGCAGGAATCAGATTTGTTAAGTATCCGTTATTTAAATAAAAATTGATGAATCCCGGTCCGGCAATCTCAATTTTTTCAATGGATGCCTTTGAAGTATCAAAATGATTAATAATTTCCTCTGCTATTGTCCGAGGGGCCTTCTTAGCAATACGAGTAAGCTGCATAGCCATATTAGTAGAATAATCCCCATGTGTTTTATCCTTTGGCAATTCAAGAATTACACTTGGAATCGCTGCTTCTTCCGCTAATCCAGCCCTAATTACTGCCTGCTTAATCTCTTCTTTAATCTGATCCTGAATCTCTGTTACGATGTTCATCTTTTCTTTTCCTCCTTGACCGTCAATGTAAGTGAGTAGTTGCCCACATTCTCTTGTTGTAAAAATAGGTTGTAGGAAACATGGAAAATCTCTTCCTTCGTTTCCGGATGGACGGTATGCTCCAGCTTATTTGTACGTGTCGTTAAATCCAGTGTACCATGAATGCTTTCATAAGAGCCGCTGGTTTCTGTGCCAATTTTGTAAAGCTGTCTCATTTTAACCGCGCCGCTTCTAATAATTAGCATTTCATCCCCGTCATATTTAACAGTTGTGTTGATCTTCCCATTGTTTTCAACGTGCTCAATATAGCGGATATATGTGGCATTTGGCATGTGATGCAACGTGCCAAATGTAATTAGCTCGATGTTCTCTTCATCGTCAACATATTGGATATGCGTCTTTAGCCGTACCATGACCTCTATGGGTGCGTTACTTTTTTCCTCGGTCATTTAATGAATTCCCCCTGGAATCGATTATTTTACTCAATCATACAAGTATAAGGTAAAGAAAAACTCTCTGGCAACTTGTCCGAATCTTTTTTTCTAAAAAAAATCCCCTTGCTCTACTATCATAGACAGGGGATTGCTAGTCTTATTCAATTATAGGCGTTTATTTACCCAGCCTAAAAGAATTTCGCGAATAAATTTGGCTGCAGCAATTTGCGTTTGTTCAGAGGAATCATACGCAGGAGCGACTTCTACAAGATCTGCTCCCACCACATTTACGCCAGAGTTTGAAATAGCTGTAATGGCCTCAAGCATTTCTTTAGATGTAATACCTCCTGCTTCAGCAGTTCCCGTACCCGGTGCATGTGCTGGGTCAAGTACATCAATGTCAATGGTGACATACACATTTCGCCCGGCAAGGGTGGGCAGCACTTTTTTTAATGGCTCAGCCACATCAAATTTATACATATGCATTCCGGAATCCTTGGCAAATTGAAACTCTTCCCTCATGCCTGAACGAATGCCGAAAGAATAGACATTCTCTGCACCAATCAGATTACAAATCTTCCGAATTGGCGTTGAATGGGAAAGCGGCTCGCCTTCATACTCTTCTCTCAAATCTGCATGAGCATCAAAATGGATAATAGCCAAATCTTCATACTTCTTATGAAATGCTTTTATAATCGGCCATGTAACGAGGTGCTCACCACCCATGCCAAGCGGGAATTTCCCTTCCGCCAACAGGGTTTCAATGTACACTTCAATCATATCAATGCTTCTTTGCGGATTTCCAAAAGGGAGCGGAATATCGCCCGCATCAAAAAACTTAACAGCCTCTAAATGTCGATCGATATAAGGGCTATATTCTTCCAAACCAAGGGATACTTCTCGTATACGCGCTGGGCCAAACCTGGATCCAGGACGGAAGCTAACTGTCCAATCCATTGGCATTCCGTAGAGAACCGCCTCTGAATCTTTAAAATCGGGATGACTTCCTATAAAAACTTTACCGGAATAGGCTTCATCAAATCTCATAATCTGCACTCCTTTAATCCTCATCTATATGTTCATTACTTTTTATTTTAAAAGATCAGCTACAAATTTAGGCAGCACAAAGGCCGCCTTATGAAGCTCCCTTGTATAATACTTTGTTTCCATTTCAATGAATCTATCATCACAAATCTCTAAAGGATGGTGTTTTTTTGAACCAATTGTAAAGGTCCATAAACCGCTCGGATAGGTTGGGATATTAGCCGTATACAGGCCGGTAATTGGAAAAATCTCCTTTACATCCTTAAAGACCGATTGAATTAAATCCGCTTTAAACCAAGGGTTATCCGTTTGGGCAACAAAGATACCCTCTTCCTTCAATGCTTGATAGATTCCTGCATAGAAGCCCTTCGTAAACAAATTTACGGCCGGTCCAACCGGCTCTGTAGAATCTACGATAATAACATCATATTTATTTTCGCTATTGGCAATATGCATAAATCCATCATCAACCAGCACTTCGACCCGATGATTGGACAGACTCCCCGCAATTTCTGGTAAAAACTGTTTTGAATACTCAATGACTCTGCCATCAATCTCTACCAAAGTAGCTTTTTTTACATTCTCATGCTTAAGCACTTCACGGATTACACCACCATCCCCACCGCCTACAACGAGGACATGCTCTGGATTAGGATGCGTATGCAGTGGAACGTGGGCTACCATCTCATGATAGACAAATTCATCTTTCACAGATGTCATCACCATATCATCAAGCAGCAGCATCTTACCCCACTCATCTGTCTCTACAATATCCAGTTTTTGAAAGTCTGTTTGTTCTGTATGCAAGGTACGACTTATCTTCATGGTGATTCCAAAATGATCTGTTTGCTTCTCCGTGAACCAAATACCCATGATGAACCTCTTTTCTTGTTTCAGTTTCAGCGGCCCAATTAGCATTCACTATCTATTAAACTTAGAAGAGTATAGTGCATTCTTATAGAAAAGTAAAGATTTTCCCGTATTTCCAATATTATCGTTTCTATGTCTGTTTTACGTTTAAAAATGTTGGTTTATTTTCATACTACTAATATGAATAATTTCACAACAGATCAGGGGGAAGACATGTGTCTCCAAGCAGACTTAGAAGAAGGAAATTACTTGCCTATAAACGAGCCCTCATATTTATCGGGTCGCTGATTGCTACATTTGGAGTGATTGGGTTTGTTACTGTCCTACTTATTGTAAAGCTTGCCGGACCTCCAGCCATATCCGTCCCGCAAACCACCCAATATTTAGCTGATGATTTAAGTACATTTACGGAAAGCCACGGGGCCGAGAGGCGGTATTGGGTACCTCTCAGTGAGATATCACCTTATCTAGTACAATCTACTCTGGCAGTTGAGGATCGAAATTTTTATCATCATAACGGGTTTGATACAAAAAGAATTTTAGGGGCAATTGTATCTGATACGATTGCGATGGCCAAGGTCCAGGGAGCCAGTACAATCACTCAGCAGTATGCCAAGAACCTCTTCCTTGGCTCGGAAAAAACCTGGTCACGAAAGGCTAAGGAAGCTCTCTACACTCTTCGGATTGAAGACCATTTCAGTAAAGATGAGATTCTCGAAGGTTATTTAAATACGATTTATTACGGGCATGGAATGTACGGTATACAGGCTGCTAGCCACTATTATTTTCATAAGGATGCCAAAGATTTATCCTTGGCCGAAGCAAGCCTGCTTGCCGGCATTCCAAAGGGTCCAGGCATTTATTCACCACTTTTATCAAAGAAGAATGCGAAGGAACGGCAGGCTATTGTCCTCAACTCTTTAAAGGAAACCAGTCAGCTTAGTGCAGAACAGGCAAAAGAAACAATGGCATTAGCCGACCGCTTACCCATTTACGGTTCCCTGATTACAGAGAAAAAACAGGAGGCACCCTATTTTCTGGATGCGGTCAATCAAGAGTTACGCCATGTGTTAAAGGGGAATGAGGAGCTGATCCGGCAAGGGGGATTAAAGGTGTATACAACCTTCAATTCCAATCAGCAAGCCATTGCTGAAGAGGCTATTGCCAAGCATGTACAGCCGGGAGGCGAGTTTCAGGCAGCTTTAATTGCAATGAATCCCCATAACGGTATGGTGAAAGCATTGATTGGTGGAACCAATTATGAGCATAGCTCATTCAATCGTGCGACCCATGCACTTAGACAGCCCGGTTCCACGATTAAGCCGCTGCTATATTACACAGCTTTGGAAAAAGGATTCACACCATCGACGACCTTACGAAGTGAAGTGACCACCTTTTCATTTGATGGAGGAAAAGAAGAATATACACCCCATAATTTTAATAACCGTTATGCCAATGAATCGATTACACTGGCTCAGGCCCTGGCAGTTTCAGATAATATATTTGCCGTCAAAACACATCTGTTCCTTGGAGAGGATGAACTGGTTAAGGCTGTAAAGCGATTTGGATTAACCACTCCTATGGCCAAGGTTCCTTCACTGGCGCTTGGAACGTCCGGAGTTAAACCTTTGGAGATGACTAATGCCTATAACTTATTTGCCAACGGAGGGAAAAAGGTTAAACCTTACTTTATCACTAAGGTTACAGGGCGTGACGGCGAGGTTCTATATCAGAAAAAATTAGAACGGACAGCCGTACTGAAGCAAGAGGACGCCTATGTCATGACACAAATGCTGACAGGTGTGTTCGATAAAAAGCTAAATGGTTACGCATCCGTGACAGGTGCCTCGATTGCCCCTAAGCTTTCAAGGCCCTATGCCGGAAAATCAGGTTCAACTGAATATGATAGCTGGATGATTGGCTATACTCCACAGCTTACAACAGGTGTTTGGACCGGATATGATCGTTCTCAGAAAATCGAAACCAAGCAAGATAAAATCGCGGCCAAGGAAATTTGGGCGAGCTTTATGGAGCAATCCCTAGAGGATGAGCCTGTTAAAGAGTTTAAACAGCCGAAAAATATTGTTGCAGTAGAAATTGATCCTGAAAGCGGCTTGCTTGCACATGGAGCCTGCCCGGTTAAACGCCTTACTTATTATAAAAAAGGAACCGAGCCGAAACAGTATTGCCATGATCACAGGGGAAGCGACCCAGCCCCTTCTGATGAAAAGAATAAAGAAAAGTCACATGATCCGTGGTACAAGAGAGTGTGGCCATTTGGAAAACTTTAAACAATCCGACCCATGTAAGAAAACAAAAATCCCCAAACCATTAACGGTTTGGGGATTTTTGCGTCCTAGCTCTACGTGCTTGCACACTGTTTTTAGTGTACTTTTTTTACTGAAAACCGACAAGTAATATGCTGAATTAACTTACAAAAAAATCCATAAATTTCACGTTTTTGTCAATATTAGTTAGCGTTCAGCTTTTCCTTCAATTCATCAGGGGAGTTTTGCCAAAGCTCTTCATTATGCTTTTTCAGGAAGTTAGCTAAGATGATTTTTGAAGGTTCATCCATATGCTCAACGATAATATGTCTTTTCAATGATTTATCCATGCGATTCACATGCTCTGGCAATGATTTATAGCCGCGGCGAATCTCCTCATCAACCGTCATTTCACATGCCGTCACACCCGCATAATAGGCTCCCTGTTTCGTCTGTTCGATTGTAACCCAAACCAGCCAATATGGCTTTCCGTTTGGTACTTCCTCTTTATTCGGTAAAAATTTGATTCGTCTTTCAATAGCACTCCTTGCATGCATAGCACCAATATCGACAAATGCTTCGCCTGCCTCCACATCAATAATGACAGGTGAAACATTTTCCAGGCTCAACGCCCCCATTCCAAAGCCTTTATGGCCATCAGTAGGGTCGTTTTTGATGATATTAAAAGTTGGTTTTTTCTTATCTTGACTCATGGGTATGTAGAAGCCTCCCTTTATACAAATATTGAAACTAAGAATTGCTCAATCGCTGGTACTAATTTATAAATGATTGGATCGATTGTGTAATTACCAAGCGGTGTAATCACCAGGATAAGGAAAATCAACGCTCCATATTGTTCATACTGTGTCATTTTTGGACGTATATCAGCCGGAACGAGATCCTCAATAATACGATACCCATCAAGTGGAGGGAATGGCAATAAATTAAATACAAACAGCACGACATTCAAGCGGATAAAAATTTTTAAAAACGTGTAAATAAACTCAGGTAAATTAAATCCAGCGATGCTTATGATATATATCAATAGGACACCAATAAAAGCCAGCACAAGATTACTCAAAGGACCTACCACTGAAACAACAATACTGTTCATCCGTGGATTTTTAAAGAAAAAGCGATTGACCGGTACAGGTTTTGCCCAACCGAATCCGACCAGTATAATAAAAATCGCGCCTAATGGATCAATGTGCCGAAGCGGATTTAATGTCAGCCGTCCCTGATTTTTTGCAGTCATATCTCCAAATTTATAGGCCGCATAGGCATGTGCATATTCATGAACAGTAAACGCAATGGCGAGAGTTACAAGTGTATATGGTAAATTGACCAGTATGCTTTGAAAATCAAACACCAAAACATCCCCCTTTTCCTTAATATAAAACCTTATCAGTTAGGTTCAACCTTCCATTCTGCTTTTCACCACTTGCTTTCCACCGGCGATTATGAAAAACTATCAACATAATCACTTGTTTTACAAATGAGGAGGACATTATATGCCGTATGTAACCGTTAAAATGTTAGAGGGCCGCACTGAAGAACAAAAAAAGGCCTTATGTGAAAAAGTAACTGAAGCAGTTTCTGAAACAACAGGAGCACCAAAAGAAAGAATTACGGTGTTTATTGAAGAAATGACTAAATCTCATTATGCGGTTGGCGGTGTACGCGCCAGCGATCAATAATTTTTGTTCGGTTGCGCATCTTCATCCCCACGGAACATTATTGATTCAATTAACTAGTATTGGACCCGACTTTCGTTTTTAAGTGGGAGCCAACGGGATAAAAGGAGCCGAATGGAGCAAATACGCTCCATTCTTTTTATTTATCCATTTTTAAAAAGAATTAATTTGCGTACATTGGTTTATTTTCCTTAATAAGCTGTGCTGCATAATTGAAGGCTTCCTCTATTTCCTCAGGCAAATACTGTTGCTTCGCCTTAAGCTCCTGGATTTTCTTAATAATCTCATCCTTGGATAAATGGTCGAAATAAAAAATCGTAGAAACCAATTCAAGAAAACGTGCATTATGATTGTTCAATCCCTTTACACATGCAGCCAGCTCGTCGTTTTCATTGTCTTTGCTGTATAAAGAAAGAAATTCTTTGCCTGCCTCTGTTAAAGAGTAGTCATAATGAACATAGCCATTTTCCTTATCCTTTATTTCAGATAAAAGCCCTAAATTGCAAAGTTCTTCTATTTTTAACGTTAATTCCTCTGAATAAGGTCCATAAAAATGAAATTCAAATCTCTCCTGAAAAGGATATTCAAGTTTTTTTGAGATAAACACCATCTTTTGAAGCTTTTTTCTCCCACCAATATGCCCGGCTGCATCTATGGCTGAAAGAATTCTGGCATGCTCCTTCAACAACATTCTTCACTCCTTCAGTATCAATTAATCCCAATCAAGCAATTCTTTTATTTTTTCCTTTATTTCTTTATGATTCGTTTCATCCTCTAAGATATCAGCAGGAAAGTACAGTTTATGATCCGTACGTCGTTTCCCGGAAATCGCGTCTACGATATCTGATTGCCTGGAAAGCTCTTTAAGTTCTTTCGTTTTAGATAACAGATAAATCGGTACCCTTTCTCCCTCTTCTCCAGGCCGATAAAAATCATATGGTAAATCCGATGAAGAATCTAGCACCAAATAATATTCCGGATCAAGTCCGGCTGCTGTGAACAATTGAGTAAGCTCCATCACTTTTTTCATTTCTGCACTGGATGATGGAAGGAATTCTACATACTGGAATAAATTCCGGTTCATGAACCTCGTGCATAAATCACTCAGTATGCCATCCTCTTCCTCTCCCCATAACTGAAAATAGTACAGCATAACACTATCGTCTAATTTCAAATAATCATATAGGGTCACAGACTGGGTAAATAAAGAAGAAAAATGATGAGGTTCCTGTTTAAATCGATAATTTTTCTTATATAAATCTTTAGCGCGGTGCAGGATTTTTGTTAAAATCACCTCTGCGCTTCGAGATACTGGATGGAAATAAACCTGCCAGTACATTTGATAGCGGCTCATAATGTAGTCTTCTACAGCATGCATCCCGCTTTGCTTGAAAACCACCTGATCCTCCGTCGGTCTCATCACTCGGAGAATCCGCTCCATATCAAACTGGCCGTAGCTCACCCCAGTAAAATAGGCATCCCGTAACAAGTAGTCCATCCGGTCTGCATCAAGCTGACTCGAGATTAAGCTGACAACCAATTTATTGGCATGTGTTTTGGCAATGACTTCAGCTACCTCTTTCGGAAAGCTGGCATCTACCTTTTTTAAAATTGCATTAACCTCAGTATCCCCTAAAATAATCTTCCTTGTGAATTCCTCGTGGTCCAAATCAAAGACTTTTTCGAAGGCATGTGAAAAAGGACCATGCCCGAGGTCATGGAGCAACGCTGCACATAAAGAAAGAAGACGATCTTTTGGGTTCCATTCCGGTCTATTAGCAAATACTCCATCCACAATTCTTCTCACAATCTCATATACTCCAAGAGAGTGATTAAAACGGCTGTGTTCAGCCCCATGAAATGTTAAATAAGTGGTTCCAAGCTGTTTAATTCGCCTTAAACGCTGGAATTCCTTTGTATCAATTAAATCCCAAATGGCCCGGTCATTCACATGCACATAGCGATGCACCGGATCCTTAAATACTTTTTCTTCGTTTAATTTTTCCAGAGAATATTC
Source organism: Pradoshia sp. Z6_59 (assembly GCF_058267515.1). Lineage (NCBI taxonomy): Bacteria > Bacillati > Bacillota > Bacilli > Caryophanales > Bacillaceae > Pradoshia > Pradoshia sp. Z6_59. Next base: position 150,053 of record NZ_JBZCPP010000005.1, on the reverse strand, counting down.
TATCATTCTATTCCCTCTTCCTAAAGGTCATGGTTCTATTATAGCTTGTTTAATCTAAAAAAACATAATCAACTCTATCCACAATAAAGAAACCATTTCCAAAGGATGGATACGCCTGTTTCTGAGAGCTTTTCACACAAATTATGCGGGATTAGGAATCATGATTTTTATTTGGTTATAGACGAGATTTGGTGATTTTCTTTATTAATAATGGTTAATGTGAGGGCGCTCAGTTAAGGAATTTCGCTCAATCCTATGAAAACTCACACATTCGTGAAAAAAACACCTCAATTATTTTTATTTCGCTCAGATATTCTTAATTTCGCGCATTAATACAGGATTTCACTCACATATTCTCACGTAATTGGGAAGACCGCTCTTCAATGCTCCATTTCAGCGTTTCCAGTTCCAATTTCGATACTATCAACCAAACAAACATAGGCAGTTGAAGAAATTCCAACTGCCTTTTATCTTTTATTAGATCGTTTTTTTATTTAGTCGTAAATTTCCAAACCGGAGAACGTGACCGCCCTCCATAGCTGTCGCTCACTTCAACATACCAGAAATAATCGTGTTTGTGTTTTAGATCCTTTAGGCGGATTTGTACTTTCTCGTGATTCCTTCCGTCCTTATCTTCACCCAAAATGGTATTCGAATACACATTTACGCCAATATAATCTGTCGCCACCTGTTTCTGAATCGGGTTCAGCTCCATTTGGTCAATCGTAAATTCATCGACTTCAGGCTCAAAATAATTATAGTCATCCAAGTAAGGAGAATACGTTTTGACTGATAACTGCTTTGCCTCCGGATTAAAATGGAGCATCCGCATATACCCAGCCCCACCTTCCGGCCCGCTCTGATAGTCGGCCAGCATTTCATACACCTTACGGAATTTCGTTGGGCTTCCCTTTAGAGGAATGGTCGCTACATTGCGGCTTGCCCCTGAAATATGCCCTGCAAGAACCAGCTTAATATTCTCGTATTTCCGAACAATTTCTTTAAAGACCTGATTACCGTTATACGTCCTTCTCCCTTTATGGTCGAGATAATTATGGATCGCCAGCACCACATTTCTATCTGAGTATTGGTTTAATACCTTATCAACCCAATCCAGAGTTGCAGTCGTGGTTTCTTTACCCCAGCCCAGATACAGGAAGAGGAAATCATGCCCGCCAAAGGAAGCTAAATCATAGTGATTCGTGTTATTTTCCATCCCACCTCCGTAATGGGATGTATGCTTAAATCTTTTTTCGCCAAAGTATTTACCATAATTGCGATAATCCAGTACCAAGTTTCCCACATCATGATTCCCGGACACTACCCCATAAGGAACATGGTGTTCATCCAAAATGCCCATACTCTTATCCGCGATATCCCATTGCTCCATATCCCATCTGACATTAATAATATCCCCTGTATGAATGACGTATTCTGCATTTCCGAGCTGATTTTGGATCCTAATCCAGTTCGTCATCACTGGGAAAATATGTGGGAATGATTCAGAATAATATTGGGTATCTGACATCCAGATCAAATTAAATGGACGATTCACTTCACCAATAATTTGATCCTGCACAAGGACCTGCAGCTTTTGATTTTTTAAATAGGCCTCTGTCTCGACACTAGCTTTCAACGAAAAATCCTTATTGCCGTAGCCATACGCTAATGCATCCCATCTAGATTTTTGTATGTTCCAGGCATATAGAGTGACCTTTCTTCCCTGTAAGGAATGCCCGACCCACTTTACTTCAACCTCTTTCATCTCCGCAGGTGTTTCATCCAGTGAAATCTCAAACCGCTGATACGGAAATCCTTTATTTGAGGCAGTCACCCAATAAGTCTTATCTGCTTTGGCTATCTGCTTTACCTGCTTGGCTAAGATACCTGTTTCACGCGGATAAGTCTGGTTGGGCGGCGGTTCCTCATCTGCAATATTGGAAAATGCTTTTAATTGATTCCTCCCTTTGGAGGTGTAATCATAACGATTGCCTGAGAAAAACTTAGCCACTATTTGATCATTAGTTGGATCTTCTACCTTCACGCTTAGCTTCGGATGAACAGATACTTTTGTATCATTATCAAGCGGTATGGCTTGATTCATAATAATAGGTGCTTCATCCACAATCTTAAAATGAATCGTTTCCTTTTTGCGATTCCCAGCTGCATCTACTGACATGAAGGTTACCTTGTGTTTCCCTTTAGACAGTCTGCCCGAAGAGGTCGTATATGGCAGAGTGATTTCCCGACCATCAAGATAGCCTTTAATGGAGGCTATTGAAGTCACCTCATCCTCGGGGTTTGCATCAATGGTGAATGTTCCCTTATAGGTTCTGCCATTCAGCGGTGTTTTTACATGGAGCTTTGGTGCTGTATTATCAAAAACAACATCTGCCTGGTGAATGGATGTGCCTTTAGATTGAATACTATGGACTCCATCCTGATAAGCCATCGTATCAATCTCTGCTTCCTCTGCTGTGAACATAGCTGCCGGGATGATAAATTCGTAGGATAGGATTAACACTCCCTGATTACCCACCTTCCATTCCTGAGCTTCCCGAGTGCTTTCTCGATTCTCATCACCATCTCCCGTGATTGAATTTACACTGATTGGGCGAATCATCGTACCATCACCCATCAGCAGCTTTATATTCTTGATAGAAAAGCGGTCGACATCTTTTTCTTCAACTGTACTTCCGGGCATAAATGTTTCCTTCTTCGTGCCTGTGTGGATGGAAATCGTATTTTTGCCCGGTTTGAGTTCATCAATTGGAATTGACAATTCATATGGAAGATATAATCCTGCTGTAGGCTTTAATTTGGATATTAAACGGTCTCCCATGTAAACTGCACTTTTCTTTCTTTCATCAATGCCAAGGCCTTCAAACACAATTGCAGCAGGACGGCTCAAGACCCTCTGTGTCTTCAATTTTTGTCCATCAACCGTAAGCTTAATCTGTTCCTCAGCTGTTGCCTTTTGAACCTGTATCTTTTTTGTACCTTTTAAAATCGTATTTTTTTGGACAGAAAGCCCCGGCTTTAGGGGTTTGTACATATCTGGATTCCCTATTTTTATCGTCTTTGTCCCTTTTTCGGGGTATCTAATGACATGCTGTCCATCCGATATTTCTATATAATACTCAAAGGTTGGAACAGAACCATATACATCGTATCGAGATATAATTGATTGATAAGAAGTCGTCGTTTTCATAAGCATATTTGCTTGTGTGAAAGCAGAATCCTGACCTCTTTTATAAAAAATTTCTGCCCGCTTAATTAGATGTTCATCCTCAATTTCAATCTCGATGGAGACATCCGATCGCTCTGGGACTTCTTTTGGCATGGTCACCGGTCTGACAATCGGCTTTGTAGTATCCGTCTGCTTATTGGCATTTAACGGGACTTGTTCATTACTCACTTGACCGGGTGTATTCTCTTTAATCCGTTTATCCTGTTTTAATTTTTTTGCCCCCATATCCTGCTTATAATGGATGAGTCCCTTATCGTAGGATACATATGAAATAACCGCTCCTGTATCAGTTGCCAGAACAACCGTATTTTTGCTGCTATTGTGTAAGTTACCTTCCAGGCGAATCAGTTGTTTATGATCCACTGAGGCATGAAAATGGCGTTTGAAATCCTTAAAATTAAACTCATCTTTGCTGGCAGCATTTTTAATCCAAATGATTTTCGTAGATTTTGGCTCTATAAAAGTTGATTCTTTTATATCCCATACTTGCATCGATTTATTCATAGAGAGGTATCGCAGATTGTAGTCATGTAAATCGATTGGTACGTCTGTATTATTATAGATTTCGATATATTCATACGTTTTTCCCTGCGCAGAAATCTCTGTAATCAGTAAATCTGGTGGATCATTCGAAAGCGCTATGCTAATTTCGGGATTAAGCCATATACAACAAACTACAGTTAAAATCAGTACACCTATTTTTTTCATATATAATCCTCAATTCCCCATTCAAAGATTGATACCTTAGTATGGATTATTAGACCGGATTTTATGAAAAAAAGTCGCTCTTCTAAAATTTGAACTTTTAGAGGAGCGACTTTTTATTTATTTTATCTTAGCTTTTACTTTTTCAATTAATTCATCTTCTGTTGGTGCAGCTACTGGACGATTATTGACGAACGCAAATGATTTTTTGCGTCCAGGTCCACAGTAGGACTGGCATCCAATCTCAATTTTTGCATCGGGATCGAGCTTGTTTAGTTTTGGTAGCAATGTCTTTAGGTTTGTAGCCTGACAGTCGTCACATACTCTAAATTCGTTCGACATGACCGCCTATCCTTTCTTGCCAAAAAATTTGACTCTTTGTTAGTTGTGAGCCTCTTGGGACTAAAGCGTATTGTATCACTCCGGCTCCCCTATTTGCAAGAATCGGCTAAATATCTATTAGGTTAATGAAAAAATCTAGTAACCTGTATAAACTTTGTTCTTTTTGTCCATGCTAGAACCATAATTTGCAAATTTATTTTAAATCTTATAGAAAAGGGAGTTGCAGATCATGAAAATCAGACAAGATGCATGGACTGAAGAAAATGATTTATTACTAGCAGAAACTGTTTTAAGACACGTCCGCGAAGGCAGTACCCAATTGAATGCATTTGACGAAGTTGGAGATAAATTGAACCGTACCGCAGCTGCTTGTGGATTTAGATGGAATGCGGTTGTAAGACATACTTATGAGAAAGCATTGCAGCTTGCCCGTAAACAGCGTAAACAACGCCAAAGATTGCTTGGAAAGGATCAGGGCGGCAAAAAGAAAATCCTATACCAGCCACCGACTCCATCTTTACGAGACTTTGAAACAGTGACTACCGCAATGGAAGATGAATTGATGGACATGGATATTTCCACCGAACAAAAAGATACTGAAACATTTGAGCAAACAAGCCTATTTCCAGTGCTGGAAGAATACAAGACTCCGGCTTTGACGATGGACGATGTTATTGTATTCTTACAATCTTATGATACAAACAGCCTGAAACTGCAAGCATTACAATCTGAAAATGAAAGATTGCGCCTTGAAATCAGGGAACTGAAAAATACAAATAAAGAATTGCAGCACAAGCTTGATAATGTTGAAGAAAATACCGTTACGATTCAGGAAGACTACGAAACACTCATGAATATTATGAATCGTGCCCGTAAATTAGCTTTATTGGATGAAGATGACCGACAAGCTACTAAATTTAAGATGGATCGTAATGGAAATCTAGAAAAAATCGCAGAATAAATATAAAAAGCCGGCTCCTTCATAAGAGCCGGCTTTCATCTGTACTATCAAACCATTCTCACTTTCATTCAAGCATATAAGATACTACTTTTGACAGCCCCTTCTAAAACAATAGAAAGATTTAATCGATTGCCAATTTCGCATTGCGGTCTTGCATTCTTTCTAAATAGGATTCAAATAGTGGCATTTCTGCTTCCGTCAAAGAATTCATCTCAATCTGCCCGGAATGATCCTGTAATGCCTTCATTAAGCGTAGCATTACATCATTGACAGTCAGCTCGACACCGAGCAAATCAGATAAGGAAGCCATAACTTTTGGATCCACAGTAGGGTAAACAAATTTCGTCTCAGTCCCATTTAGAGCAATTTTATAAAAATCTCTCACTAATGCGGCTCTTTGTTCAGCATCCCCATTGATATCCAAGTAGATTTGTACTGCTACACCATGACGGATTCTCCTTTGAGAGATACCGGCAAATTTTTTGCCATCAATGCTTAAATCATAGCTTCCCGGACAATAAGAGCCTACGATTTCACCCGCTTTAATCTCATTATCAAAGTCTCGAAACATGTACTTGATCAGTTCCCACATAGCGTCATATCCGCGATTAATCTCTATTTTCCGGTCTTTTTCCGGAAAAACAAGCGTCAGGTTCAAAATTCCTTCATCCAATACAACGGCCAATCCGCCTGAATTTCGGACAATACAGTCATAGCCCTTCTCATGCAGGAAATCAGCAGCTTGCTTCAGCATCGGGAGCCTACCGTCCTGTATACCCATCACAACTGTTTTTTGATGAACCCAAGCCCGTACGGTAACCGGTGAGTTCCCAGCTCCAACTGAAGCGCATAATGTATCGTCAATCGCAAATGATTGAATGGCACGTGTATGCATACCTGATTGACTATGGTCAATGATTCTCCAGCGATCCTGTTGTAATAAATTCATCTTACCTCTCTCCATCTATAAAAAAATAGGCGCCAAAAGGCGCCATAGGTCACTTATAAACTTATTTTACCAAAGCTTGAGAAGCTGTGATCAGTGCAAGGTTGTATACATCCTCTGCGTTACATCCTCTGGATAGGTCGTTCACAGGAGCATTTAGACCTTGCAGGATTGGTCCAACTGCTTCAAATCCGCCAAGGCGCTGTGCAATTTTATATCCAATATTACCTGCTTCAAGGCTAGGGAATACAAATACATTTGCAGAACCTTGAAGTGGAGAGTTAGGAGCTTTAGATGCAGCAACAGATGGAACAATCGCTGCGTCGAATTGAATTTCTCCGTCTACGATTAATTGTGGGTCCATCTCCGTTACAAGCTTAACAGCATCCGCCACTTTTGTTGTTTCTTCAGATACAGCAGAACCAACTGTGGAGAAGCTAAGCATTGCAACACGTGGATCTAAATCAAACATGCGCGCTGTTCTAGCACTTTCAATTGCAATTTCAGCAAGATCCTGGCTATCTGGAGCAATGTTGATTGCGCAGTCTGCAAATACGTATTTTTCATCACCTTTAACCATGATGAATACTCCAGACGTCTTTTTAACGCCTGCTTTTGTTTTAATGATTTGCAATGCAGGACGTACTGTATCTGCTGTAGAATGCGCAGCACCGCTGACCAAACCATCTGCTTTATTTAGATATACAAGCATTGTTCCGAAATAGTTTTCGTCAAGTAAGATTTTACGTGCTTGTTCTTCAGTCGCTTTACCTTTACGACGTTCAACGAAAGCTGTCACAAGCTCGTCCATCATAATATATGTAGCAGGATCGTAAATTTCCATATTATCTACAGAAATATTCATATCCTTCGCTTTTTTTGTGATTTCATCAATATTTCCAACTAAGATTGGAATGATTGTTTTATCAGCTGCCAATCTTCCGGCTGCTTCAAGAATTCTTTCATCCATTCCTTCTGGGAATACAATTCGCAATTGATTGCCAGAAACTTTTTCTTTTAAAGTTGTAAATAAATTACTCATTTTTTATGTCCTCCTCAAAATGTCACTCTACCTAGAATACACCTTTATGATGAATTATTTAATAGGTTTGCCTTATTTTTTAAAATTATAGCGGTATGTCAAAATATCGACAAGTTTATTGAAGACTTGATTCAAGAAAATATTCCATTGATTGTGATATAGTAAATGGCATGAACGAAATGTTATGTAGGAGATGATAAGTATGAGTGAAGCAGCTAAAACATTAGACGGTTGGTATTGTTTACACGACTTCCGTACAATTGACTGGTTATCCTGGAAAATGTTACCTGAAGACGAACGCGCCACTGCCATCAATGAATTCCTGGGATTGGTTGAAAAATGGAATAAAACTCAGAATGAAAACCAAGGCAGTCATGCTCTTTATACAATTGTCGGACAAAAAGCAGACTTTATGATGATGCTTTTACGCCCAACAATGGAAGAATTAAATGCACTTGAATTAGAGTTTAATAAAACTAAATTAGCAGAGTTCACAATTCCGGCACATTCTTATGTATCTGTTGTTGAGCTAAGTAATTATCTGCCTTCTGATTCAGATGAAGATCCATATCAGAATCCTCATGTTCGTTCCAGACTATACCCGATCTTGCCGACATCTAAGCATGTTTGCTTCTATCCGATGGACAAGCGTCGTCAAGGCAATGATAACTGGTATATGCTTCCGATGGAGGATCGTAAAAAACTTATGTATTCTCACGGAATGATTGGCCGACAATATGCTGGCAAGGTTAAACAAATTATTTCTGGATCCGTAGGATTCGATGATTATGAGTGGGGCGTTACTCTTTTCGCAGATGACGTTCTCCAATTTAAAAAATTGGTTTATGAAATGCGTTTCGATGAAGTGAGTGCCCGTTACGGTGAATTTGGTTCCTTCTTTGTTGGAAATATCCTTACACCTGAACGTATCAGCGAATTTTTACATGTTTAAATAGGATAAAAGGAAGTGCCTTTAAAAGCCATTATACATGGTGGATAGGGCACTTTTTTGTTGTCTAAGCACCAGGATTTTCGCTTTAATAGTCCAGGTTGTGAATACCCAGAACACACTACTTTTTATTTATTTACACAGAAATGAATTATCGAGGAATTTTAGACTTGTAATTTTGAAAGATGATAGCTAAGATTATCAAAATAATCATGATAACAGCAGCTATGAAATAGAAATTAGTAATAATATTCATTATATGGAATGGAGCTTCATAATCATAAACAGCCTTGACCCACCGCTTATCATCTTTTACTGCAATTGCAGTGGATACCGGTGTCCCCTTTATTTCATAATACTCTGTCCCCTTCGGATAAAGGTTTGAAGCATTTCCCCAATAACTGCCTGTCTCGTCATTTGCTTCAGTATCCACTTCCCCTATGTTCATTCCAATCTCATGATCTTCAATCATTTCGTTTTCTCTAACTTCATAAACCTTCCCTTCCCAAACAACAAAGACTGATGCCCATTTTAATGCCTGAGCATTTGAGGAAGATATAACGATAAATAAAAACGATAACAGCATGATTTTTTTCATAAATACCTCCGGGCAGCTAACCTTTTTAAATTTCTTTATAAAAAAAATTATGTGAATAATAAATTCCACAATATAAGGCAATCTCTCTGCTGCTCTTATTGAAATGGATTAAGTAATATCCTTTTTTATCATAAGCCGGTCTCCCCCTGCATAATTTTCTATAGTGAGCATACCTTTTACGTATCAACAACACATCATGAAATGACCTATCGAAAAGAGGTGCTTCAAGCATGGCAGTTATAAAAGCTACTGAGGAGGATATAAAAGTTCTCGCCCGATTAATGAGAGCGGAAGCTGAGGGCGAAGGAAACTTGGGCATGCTATTAGTCGGCAATGTCGGCGTCAACAGAGTTCGTGGTGAATGTTTGGATTTTGTGAATATCCGATCGATTCCTCAAATGGTGTTCCAAAACCCCGGTGGATTTGAATCGACACAAAAAGGATACTTTTATCAACGTGCAAGAGAGAGTGAAATCAGGCTGGCTAGAAGAGTCGTCAACGGGGAACGTTTTAATCCGGCCACGAACTCCCTTTGGTTCTTCAGACCAGAAGGAAGCTGCCCGGCCCAATGGTATGGTCAATATAATTCCGGGCGATACAAATCACATTGTTTCTTTTCACCGACACAGGCTGATTGTCCAACAGTTTTTTAGAAAACTATTGTTTAACAGAGGAGGAGTCATTTTATGAAACAACCGGGTTCACAATCATACGGGGGCGGGCAACCGTACGGAGGAGGATATCAAGTCCCTTATAATCCCTATATGGCAGGACAAACAGGCATGGGGCAACAACAACAGTTTCAGCCACAACAACAGCAACAACAACTGCCCTTTCCGGCGCAGTCATATACTCTAGGTGGTGGTGGGTCACCGTTACAAACATCTCCGTCGCTTGCTCCGGGTCAATTCGTAGAACAATCCTATATCGAAAATATTCTGCGCTTGAATCGTGGTAAACTCGCTTCGGTATATATGACATTTGAAGGAAGTAAAGATGGCAATACCCGACTATTCAAAGGAATTATCGAAGCAGCCGGTCGAGATCATGTAATCTTAAGTGATCCTCAAACTGGTATGCGCTACCTGTTACCATTGATTTATCTCGATTATGTAACCTTTGATGAAGAAATCGAGTACTCCTATCCTTTTGGTAACTCGTCTCGTTAATGATGAAGGGTAGACATTTCGAGAATAAAGAAATTTGATGAACCATTCATCACTATAGTACATAGAAAAACCGCTTATGTCAGACATAAGCGGTTTTCTATAAATCTAGCAAATTATGAATATTTATAAACGGCTACAATCATTAATACCCATGAAGCAATAAATGCAACACCGCCAAACGGCGTTATAATACCTAGCTTACCAATACTTGCTACACTGAGTACATATAGGCTTCCAGAAAAGAGGATAATTCCAACTAACATGAGCCAGCCTGACCAATTTAACAATTGATGTGAAGATAATCGATCCCACAGCAATCCGATTGCCAATAATCCACCTGCATGAAACATTTGATACTGAACGGCTGTTTTCCAGACCGCCAGAGACTTTTCAGAAATCTTTCCCTCCAGCCCATGAGCTCCGAATGCACCGCATGCCACGGACATCGCAGCATTAATGGCTGCTATAATAATAAATGTTTTCATCCTCGTTTTCTCCTTTGCGTTTAAAAATCAAGCAGTGAATCCCCGTTTGCATCCTCCATCTTAACTGGTTCCTCCTGCGGAAGAGAGACAGTTGGATTCGTTTGCTGAATTGGATTATATGGAACAGTTTTCTTCACGGTTTGTCCTTCCGCCTTGGTATGATCACTTATGACCAAGTCGATTAAGCTTTGAACTGCAATTAGGTAACCATTCCTTTTTTCAGCAGGCGCCATTTTAGCCTTCTGAATCAGTTCATCCATTTTGTCCAATACCTTTTCTGATGTTATTTCCACAGATTCACACCTCTTACCTTCATCTCTTCTTATTCAATTCTATCCTAACTTCGCCAAGGAATCTATTTTTCACAACCTCATGAATTTGGAATGGACCAGTCGATTTCCTCTAACCCATTTTGTCTGAGAAACTCATTCGTTCTAGAAAATGGCTTGCTTCCAAAGAAACCTCGACGGGCAGATAGCGGGCTCGGGTGAACCGAGGTAATGATGTGATGTTTCTTCTGATCAATTAAATGAATTTTGGATTGTGCTGGTTTTCCCCATAATAGGAAAACAACCGGTTCTGATTTTTCATTCAATGTCTCTATTATTTTATCTGTTAATCGCTCCCATCCTTTCCCCTTATGTGAATGGGCTTCTCCCTGTCTGACAGTCAGAACGGTATTTAACAAAAGTACCCCCTGATCCGCCCAACTTTTCAAATATCCATGGTTAGGGACTGGAATTCCCAAGTCATCATTTAGTTCCTTAAAAATATTTCGCAGTGATGGCGGGAGAGCGACTCCAGGCTGTACAGAGAAACTCAATCCATGAGCCTGATTGGGTCCATGGTAAGGATCCTGCCCGAGCAATACCACTTTGACGGATTTAAAATCAGTATAGTGCAAAGCGTTATAGATATCTTCAGCCTTTGGATAGACAATCTCGTTTTCATACTCCTTTTTTATAAAATCACGCAGTACTACATAATACGGTTGTTTGAATTCATCCTGTAAATACTCCAGCCAGTCATTCTGTAAAATTTGGTAACTCATCCAATCCACTCCTTTATATACTCAGAAATTATTATATTTCGAACAATATTTTCCTCTTACACTCTCTTACCCTACTCAACTTATGTTTATAGATTTTTTAATAGGTTATATAAACACTGTAACTACATTTTAAATTAAAATCCAAAAATCGAGGTGGATGCAAGATGTATCAAGTTTTTGTAGTAGAAAATTCAGTTCAAGCTAAAGAGAAAGTTGAACAACTTGCAGCTGAGGGTTTTACAAAAGAGAATGTTTATCTGTTTTCCCATAACAAAGAGTTTTCGAAGGACTTAACTGATGCTACGGATACAGGCAACATTGGTATTGGTGAACAAGGTTTCTTTGAAAGTGTAGGAAATCTGTTCAAAAAACGCGGTGACGAATTGCGCAGCAAGCTTCAATCACTTGGATTATCTGAGTTAGAAGCACAACAATATGAAAAAGACCTTGATGACCACAAAATTGTTATTGTTACTTCGAACCAGGCAAGTGATATTGATAATACAAAAATTATGTAACCGACACAGCATAAAAAGGGCTTAAGGATGGGTTCTCCCTTCCTTGAGCCCTTTTTTAATACCCTCTAATCACATCACATTCGTAAATATCCATCTGATGTTATTACACACAATCAATCATTGTCCATTCTTATCTGCCAGGATCAGATTTTGGGTAAGTAGCTAGCAGCGCTGTACTATGTCTTAATTATCATATAAGCGTTATTGTTATCCTCAATTTTTCACTTATAGTATCATTACTATATGAGTTCTTAGCTCTATAAACTCTTACTGTATACTTCCGGTTTATATCCGTGATAAAATACCACAAAATGGTAATTAGATGTTTATGGTTCACGGATTATGTATACAATTAACAGCATCAGTTTTGTTCCATACATATTGTTTTGGTATGTATTATAAAGTATAACTAAATTAAGTTTTATATTGAGGGAGGATAGGCCGATGAGTCTAAAAAAAGCATTGACAATAGCTGGATCAGACAGCAGTGGCGGGGCAGGACTTCAAGCAGATTTAAAAACATTCCAGGAGCTTGGCGTTTATGGGATGACTGCTGTTACTTCAATCGTTGCGATGGACCCTAAAAACAACTGGTCTCACAATGTATTTTCTGTTGATGTTTCAACTGTGGAGGCACAACTGGATACAATCCTTTCTACAGGGATTGATGCCATGAAAACGGGGATGCTCGGCACTGTTGATATTATTGAACTGGCTGCACGGAAAATCAAAGAATATGGACTTGATAAAGTCGTCATTGACCCTGTAATGGTTTGCAAAGGTACAGATGAAGTGTTAATGCCTGAGAATACAGTGGCAATGAGAGAATTACTTCTCCCTCTTGCTACGGTTGTAACACCAAATCTTTTCGAGGCTTGGCAATTATCCGGGATTGGACCCATCACGACTATTGATGAAATGAAGCAAGCTGCAAAGATTATCCATGATCAAGGGGCAAAATACGTCCTTATCAAGGGTGGCACTAAACTTGATGGGCAAGATAAAGCAATTGACCTGATTTATGATGGAACAGACTATACCATCCTTGAATCCGAAAAGTTTGCGACTACTTATACCCATGGTGCCGGCTGTACAACTGCTGCAGCAATTACTGCTGAGCTGGCTAAAGGGAAAATGGTTGAAGAAGCCTTGGCTACTGCAAAGGAATTTATCTCAGCTGCTATTGAACATGGCTGGAAGCTAAATGAATTTGTTGGACCGGTTATGCATGGTGCTTACCGTACATATAAATAATTTCTTTTTATAACAGGCTGTCCGAAATTTAGGACAGCTTTTTTCCATCACCATTTTTAGCAATTTTTCAGATACTTTAGTATCATAATTAATACAACACCATTTTAATAGGAAACTAATGTGTTCCTTTTTATATAGGAGGTAATCTTAATGAAGCCAATTGACCTGCTTGATTCACAAAAAGCGCTGCAATCATATGCCGGTTTACAGGTTTATTTGCATTTAGAGACAACAAACGGCGCTTATGCCACTCATAATGACGAATCATTCTTCTCAGCAGGTGCGTTTATCCGCAATGTTTCTATTTGTTTTGAAGAAGGTAAAATTATCGGAGACGGTCCTTATCGCGTGGGATTAAGGATGAAGGAAGGCTGGGTATACGCTGAAGGGATTACCCATTATGAAATCGATGAATTTGGCCGCCTTTTAATGGCTGGACTCGACCAGAGCGGAAGACTGGCTGTCGCTTTTGAAATCAGTACTGCCCCGTTTGATAAATAACAAGGAGTTGGGATAAAAATGGATAAAGAGAAACATGTATTAGTCATATTCCCTCATCCTGATGATGAGGCATTTGGGGTTTCCGGAACAATCGCCTCTTATACAAGAGCTGGTACTCCCGTTACCTATGCATGCTTAACGCTTGGTGAAATGGGTCGTAATCTTGGAAATCCTCCTTTTGCAACACGGGAAAGCCTCCCGAAAATCCGTAAGAAAGAATTAATAGACGCTGCACAAATAATGGATATTAAAGATTTACGTATGATGGGACTGCGCGATAAAACTGTTGAATTCGAAAATGAAGAGTGGTTAGCCAATCAAATGACCAAGCTTATTGATGAGCTTGACCCTTCTCTTATTATTACTTTCTATCCAGGATTCAGCGTCCATCCAGATCACGAGGCTTGCGGAAGAGCTGTTGTACAGGCAGTCTCTAAAATCAATCCTGAAAAAAGACCGAAGCTTCATTGTGTAGCCTTTTCCAACAACCATCAGGATGTCCTTGGAGAGCCTGATATCATAAATAATATTCAAGATGTAATTGAGACTAAACTAAAGGCAATCTCTGCCCACCGCTCTCAAACCGAGGCGATGATGGCTGGTTGGCCTGAATTACTCGCCCAAAAGAATAAAGAGCTTGAAAGCCGCCTTTTCTTTGAAAGATTTTATTCATATAAATGGCCTGAAAAAATATAAGAATTAGGATTTAGAAAAGCTGTCATACTAATGACGGCTTTTTTTGCATAAAAAAAACCGCCTTCATTACTAAAGGCGGTTCAAAAAAAAGGGGGGGGATACTTTGGAAAACTTCATTGTAGTACTATGATAGCCATATTCTGGCCCATCTATACCTAATTTTTAAAATTATTTTTGAACGATGTGCTTATAAATGATATGGGCGACACCATCATCTTCATTTGTTAAGGTGACATCCTTGCAAAGCCCCTTAATCTCATCGGATGCATTACCCATAGCAACGGACAGTCCCGCTTTTTCAAACATAGATACATCATTAAAGTTATCTCCAACAGCAATTGTTTCTTCAAGTGGGATTTGTAATTTTTTTAGCAATTTCTCCAAAGCTATGCCTTTAGAAACACCACTCTGGTTAATTTCGATATTCCCTTTACCGGATGAAGTGACCGTTAGTCCTTCCATCTCTCCAAGGATTGTGCCCGTATTTTTTAATTTACTCTTATCAGAGGAAAAGACTAGTATTTTGTATATTTCGATATCCTCTTCATTAATTAGCTGGAAGTAATCATCTGTCGCAAATAAGAATCCAAATTTAATTCTGCCTTCAGCAAATTCACGAACTTTTTCTTCTTCCTGATCGGGATTGGCACTCAAGATGATATCGACGAGTGAATCAATAGCCTTTTCGGGGTTTTTGGAAAATGTCCCCCTGTTTGTATACATTTCAAAATAAAGACCCATTTCTTCCAAAAGCTTAACTGTCTCCACTAAGCTCTCTTGCTTCATCGGATTGGAATCTACCAAACTGCCTTCCTGATTATAAACAGCTGCTCCATTTAAACTGATAATAGGGCAGTGAAAGTTAATTTCATCAAGTGCAAACCTTGCTTCTTTATAAGATCGGCCCGTAGCAACAATTACTTGTCCCCCACTATCTCTTACTGCCTCCATGGCCTTTCGGTTCTCGTCACTTACCATCTGATGTTCATTCAGTAATGTTCCATCCATATCGGTTGCTATACATTTCATACAGGTTCCCCCTTTAGAAAATGCTTACTACCTTCTCTTCTGCTGAGAGGTGCAAGCTCTGTTTTTTTTATAAAGTTCTTCACAGACTCCGGATCCGTTTTTGAATATTCTCTCAGTGCCCACCCAATCGCTTTTTGAATAAAGAATTCTTTACTATCCGCATTTTTCAATATGTAGTCATATAAGATTCTCTCATTTGTTTGACCTTTATAGGAAAGTTGAAAGAGGATTGCTGTTCTACGTAGCCACATATTATTATCTATTACCCAATCATTCAAGATAGTATCTATTAAATCAGGATTTCTTAATACCAAATTGCCAACCAGCTTAGAGGCAATCATATCTACGGTATCCCACCATGATTTTGTTGTAATTAATGTTTTTAACAACGGTAAATCCTTTACTTCCAGTTTCCCAATATAGTTAGCGAGGTAATCAAGTGCTGCATTTTGCCATTCTCTTTCCGGCATATCCCAAAGCTTTAAGCAAAATTCATGTGAAAGCGGCATAGCAAGAATACCGGTTTCCTTAAAAAATACAGACATACACTTTCTTCTTTCCGGGGTTTTAATCCCGTAAAAAGGAAATTGATTTTTCATATAACGTGCCATTGCAACTGCTTGTTCTTCATTCTTTTCATTCTCAAATAACTGTTTTAAACGGTCAATATAATCCACATTTCCACCTCACCTATTAGGGCCTTGCCACTCGAGTCATAAGTGTATCTGTTAAAATGGAGGAAAAGCGTCCTACCTCCGACCCTCTCCTTATGCTTGTCGGAGCTGGGCAGTCGCCTCAGCTTTTTGTTTAATCCACCTTCAGGGCCTAACCGCTCGAGTCATAAGTGTAGCTGCTGCAGTAGAGGAAAAGCGCTCTCCCTCCGTGCTTGTCGGAGTTGGGCAGTCGCCTCAGCTTTTTGATTAATCTAGCTTCGGCTCCTAGCTCCTCGAGGTCATAAGGATAGCCTCTACGGAGGTCAACAGGACGTTGATCACAAAGACGTTGCCACACGATGTGGCGTTCTTAGTCTTTGTTCCTTAATTCGCCTGCCTTCGAGCCTCTCCTTATGCTTGTCGGAGCTGGGCAGTCGCCTCAGCTTTTTGTATAAAAGATCCTGTATTGGATAAACATACAATTAATTAATTGAGTGTTATCTCTTTTTTATTAAGTCTAAGAATATTAAACTAAGGAAGTGGCTTCATGGAAGCTATTGCCATAACTTACAATAACCTGGCTATGTATATACATATATTCTACGCATACATAATGCCTGTTTTCAAATTTAGTGATGAAAGAATTAGGAGTGACTACTATGACTAAACAAACTCAATCTCCTTTATCATTTTGGGGAGGTATAGGCTTCACGGCCTTATTGGCACTGCTTGGATTTGTCCTTGCCGAATTGCCGTTTTTTGAATACATAGGGCCATTAGCATGCAGTATTTTGCTCGCCATCCTGTATCGTAACATTCGCAGCTATCCAACAAATTTACGGACAGGTGTTCAATTTTCAGCAAGAATTCTCTTACGTGCTGCCATTATTTTATATGGGTTGAAATTAGATATGCAGATTATTTTTAGTGAAGGTCTTGGCCTTTTGGGTAAAGCTCTGATTTGTATCGTATTCTCTGTAGCCCTCATGGTATTGCTTGGCAAATGGCTGAAAATTGATCCAATGATTTCTTTTCTGCTTGGTGCAGGGACAGGAATATGCGGCGCAGCGGCTATAGCAGCGGTTTCACCTATAGTGGATTCAAAAGAAGAGGACACGGCGATGAGCGTCGGGATGATTGCATTGATTGGTACCATTTTTTCAGTCGCCTATACGATGCTTATTCCGATTCTCCCCCTAACACCTACTGAATATGGAATTTGGTCCGGACTTAGCTTACATGAATTGGCTCATGTAGCTTTAGCGTCTGAGCCTGCTGGGGAAGCTGCTGTTACAATGGCTTTATTAGCTAAATTATGTCGTGTTTTCTTATTGATTCCTTTCTGTTTTGTATTAGTGTTCTGGATGAAACGTAAACAAGGCGCTGGCAGCCAATCCTCCATTCCATTTCCATGGTTTCTTCTAGGATTTCTGGCCTTAAGTATTTTTAGAACTTATCTTGCTGGATCCTGGTTTCCTGAATACCTATATGATTACATTGCCATGCTGACCACTTTTCTACTTTCGATGGCTATGGCTGGGCTAGGCTTAACGATTGATTTAAAAGAGCTTAAGAAACGAGCAAGCCTTCCCTTGCTTACAATGGTTATTACATCCGTTCTTTTATCAATTCTGACATATTTTTGGGCATGAGCCATTTGAGGCTTATGCCTCTTTTTTATGTTTCCTTAAACTATTCTTTTTTGTCGTACAAGCCTGTATACATGCATATGATAATTTGAGCAATTAAAATGGAGGTATAAATTGTATGTATGGATTATTGGGATATGTCTATCTAGGAATTTCCTTATCGGCTCCTATCGGACCAATTAATGCTGCACAAATGGAAATTGGTTTAAGGCATGGATTCTTAAATGCCTGGGTATTCGGTCTGGGCGCTATACTAGCCGATATCTGCTATATGCTTGTTGTTTATACCGGGTTGGCTCAATATATGCAAGTTCCTCTAATCCAAACCTTTCTCTGGCTATTTGGTGCTTTCGTTCTTACTTATTCCGGAGTAGAGAGTCTGGTTGCTGTTTATCATAAAAAAAACCAAAGCAATATACGGAACAAGGATATCACTCGTTCCTTTCGCTCTGGCTTTTTTATGTCGCTATTAAATCCATTGTCCATTCTTTTTTGGCTGGGCATCTATGGATCTGTACTCGCTAAAACCGTAAGTCACTTATCTCCTCAGCAAATCATCATTAACAGCTTGGCCATCCTTTTGGGGATATTAATTTGGGACTACTCAATGGCGATGATGGCATCCATATTTAGGCGCTATTTAACCAATAAACTCTTAGCGGGAATTTCAATCATATCTGGAATTTCCTTAGTTGGCTTTGGGATCTATTTTGGAGTTATGGGGGTTCAATCCCTAATTTAATCGTTAGTTATGGATTCTTCGCCTTGTTAAAGGCCGTTTTCGTTTTCGAATAATAGCCATAATAATTGTAATCAGGCTTACAAAAGAAACAAAAGCTAGACTTACGAAAAAGCCCATTCTTGTGTCCTTTTCAATGACCGTCCCAACAATAGCCAGCAAAATAAGCCCAAGCCCTATAGTTCGTTTTATTTTATCCTTTGTTTTTAGGTCAGCGAGCTTGGAATACGTCAACAGGATTAATATCCAATTGTACAGGATGAGTAAACTCGCACCAGTCGTAAAGTATTCATAGACCTTATCCGGCATCACTCTCGACAGAACGATAGAGATCAGCAAACCAGTCACTGTTACAGCAAAAGCAGGCAGAGGGATTGCGAACTTCCCTTTTTTTCCCAATATTTTCGGGGCATCTCGATCCTCAGCTAAGGTCGTCAGCATATTTGCAACAGAAAAAAGTGAAGCCGACATTGTTGAAAAACCGGCAATTATCAAAGCTCCATTAAAAAGATGCATAATGAACCTAAATGGATAATAACTCAAGACCGTTAAAAACGGGCTTTCTTTTAGATTAACCTTATCCCATGGCAACAGCATTACGACTAAGCCTAGGGATATGATGTAAATGACGGTTAATGCTAGAATCATGACTCTCCCTGCTTTTGGAGCATCCTCTTTTTTCTCTAATCGCATAGACATAATACCTAGAACTTCAATACCTCCAAAGGCAAAAAAAGCAAAAACGAGAGATGACCAAGTTTTCTTCCAATCTGTAGGAAAAACCTCCTTAACCGTTGAAGGAAAATCAAGTGTTTCTTTTCCATCAATCACACCACACAAGCCAAGGATCACGATAATGACAAACATTAAAATTGCGGATACTTTAACGATTGCACTGACATTCTCCATCGGTTCAAACAGCTTTGCCCCAATAATAATAACAATCAGTCCAAGTGCTCCGTAGATGGCTGCAAATATCCATAAAGGAAATTCAGGAAACCAAAACCTAGAAAACAGGGACAGGGCTGTTAATTGGCTTCCCATTATAAGCATTTCTGAAAACCAGTAAACCCACCCATTTAAGAACCCAAAAGAACGTCCAAACGCCTTACGGGAATATGTACGAAAAGACCCTTTTTGAGGATCTTTTTCCGTCATCTTTGCTAAAGCCTCATATACGATATATGTCGTACAAGCGGCAAGTATAAACGCAATTAATATTGATGGGCCGGCAAGCCTGATTCCTAATCCGGAACCTAAGAAAAAGCCGGTTCCAATTGTACAGCCTATCCCTATAAGGGAAAGCTGCCACCATTGCAGTTTTTTCTTTTCTTGATTTTTTGTCGCTGCTGCTTTTTTCATATCCTATTCCGCCCTTTGATTTATATCAGACTGTATCCTCAATTAATCTGCTCCATCCAGGCGAAACTTATGCTTTATTTGCTTGCCAATATAAAAAGGGTACAATCCGAAAAGGATTGTACCCGATGGTTTTAAATTTAATTAGATACGCTCTACATTAGCAGCTTGTGGTCCGCGATTTCCATCAACGATTTCGAATTCAACTTCTTGACCTTCTTCAAGAGTTTTGAATCCTTCACCTTGAATAGCAGAGAAGTGTACGAATACATCGTCACCATCTTCACGCTCGATAAAACCAAAACCTTTTTCTGCATTAAACCATTTTACTTTTCCGACCATTTTTTTGGCCCCCTAACTTTTAGTGAAAATTTTAAAAGTAGAAAACCAGAAAAACCTTTTCTGTCTAAGCATGTACTTAAAGACTGTAAAAATTTTTTTGATCTTCAAACCTTTTTGCTGTTTTATTGTAACATACCGTTTCCTAATTAACAAACAATTTAAACAAATCAAACTAATCCAAAATGTGATGGTTATTCCAATATAGGGTAAAAATATAGTTTGTATATTCTTCATCAATACAAAATGAAACTTTTGAACTGTCTTCTTCGTAAAGGCTCGTTAATTCAACTAGTACCACTTGATCTTCACCAGTCTCCTGATTTTTAACAAAAACGCCTATCCTCTGAAATTAGGATAGGCATTTTTGACTTTGAAAAATCAACTTAATTCTCTAGTCAAACTTCATTCCTTTTAATAAATCAGCAAATGGATTGTTGATAGGCTCCGTTTCCTTTTCTTGTTGTTTCAGGTACTTTTGTACAGTTCGTTTATCCACTTTTCCGCCAGACTCTTTTTTACGTCTCTCTTCAAAAGCAGATAATTTTTCACGGTATCCACATTTACAGGTAAATATTTGGCCCTGACCTTCGCCACGGAGTTCCATTTTCTTTTTGCATTGAGGGCATCGTGCATTAGTGACACGTGACACGTTCTTTCTATGACCACATTCGCGATCTTGGCAGACAAGCATTTTGCCTTTCTTTCCGTTTACTTCTAACATTGGTTTCCCGCATTCTGGGCAGGATTTTGTGGAGATATTGTCGTGCTTATACTTTTTATTGCTGGCTTTAATTTCTGCCACAATTTCTTTTGTATGCTCTTTCATCTCATTAATGAACACAGCCTTTTTCATTTTCCCTTTAGCGATTAGCTCAAGTTTTTGTTCCCACTCTGCTGTTGTAGTTGGCGACTTCAATTCTTCCGGTACTAAATCAAGTAACTGGCGTCCTTTAGAAGTAATATATATATCTTTTCCACCACGTTTTTCGATTAAGAATGAATTGAATAATTTATCTATAATATCTGCACGGGTTGCAACTGTACCAAGCCCCCCAGTTATCTTTATCGTATCTACAAGCTTTTTATCTTTTGTTTCCATGTACTTCGTAGGGTTTTCCATCGCTGACAGTAAAGTAGCCTCTGTAAAACGCGCAGGTGGCTTAGTTTGACCTGAAGTTTGCGATATTATCGTAATTGCTAATTTGTCACCCTTATTGATTTTCGGAAGTAACTGTTCCTTCACTTCATCGCCAGATTCCTCTTCCTCAAAACGATTGTTATAGACTTCCTTCCAGCCTGGCTGAATCACTGTTTTACCACGGGCGATAAAGGACTCTGGGCCAATCTTCGCATGGACTGTTAATTGCTCGAATTCATGGGCCGGAAATAGAACAGCGAGGAACCGTTTCACGACCAAATCATAAATTTTACGTTCCTTATCATTAAAGGCAGCATAGTTAACGAAGCCTTCCGTTGGAATGATGGCATGGTGGTCGCTGACTTTACTGTCGTCAACAAAGGCCTTCGTCGCCTTAATAGGCTTATTTATAATCTTATTTACTAACTTACGATACTCATTACCGCCGATTGCCTTTAAGCGCTCTGGAATGGTGCTGACAATATCAGATGATATATAGCGTGAATCAGTACGTGGATATGTTAGTACTTTATGTTGTTCATATAGTTTCTGCATAATATTCAGTGTTTCTTTAGCTGAATAGCCAAAGATCTTATTAGCATCACGTTGAAGTTCTGTTAAATCATATAAGGCAGGTGAAAAGTTTTTCTTTGCTTTGCGTTCAATAGAAACTACATTCGCATCTTTATATCCAAGTGATTTAACAATTGCATCTATTTTTTCTTTATTAAAACTGCGGCTATTACCATTCACATCTTGCCATGTTAATTTAAGCCCATCAGCTTGCGCTTCAATACCATAATAAGTTTGCGGTTTAAAGTTTTTGATTTCATCTTCACGTGCTGCTACCATAGCAACTGTTGGTGTTTGGACACGACCACAATTTAATTGTGCATTAAATTTAGTTGTTAATGCACGACTTGCATTTAAACCGATATACCAGTCTGCTTCTGAGCGTGCTACTGCGGAAGCATATAAATTTTCATACGATTTGCCAGGTTTTAAGTTATTAAATCCGTCTTTTATCGCTTTATCTGTTACAGAAGATATCCATAGGCGCTTGATTGGCTTATTGACTTTTGCTTTATCAATAATCCAACGTGCAACTAATTCTCCTTCCCTTCCCGCATCAGTAGCCACAATTATTTCATTCACATCACCGCGACTTAATTGTGCTTTTACAGCATTAAACTGTTTTCCAGTTTGTTTAATGACAACTAATTTCATACGTTCTGGAAGCATAGGAAGATCTTCTAGATTCCATGTTTTATATTTATTATCATAAGCTTCAGGATCAGCTAAAGTAACTAAATGCCCTAATGCCCAAGTAACTATATATTTGTTTCCTTCGAAAAATCCATTGCCCTTCTTTGTACATTTCAGTACATTCGCAATATCACGGGCAACGGAAGGTTTTTCAGCAATGACTACACTTTTTGCCATATTTCTAAACTCCTTTACTAACTATGTACTGTCAATATACCATAGTTTCAATGTTTGAATTGAATAGACATCCTATCGCTTTTTTTCCAAATTAAAACTGCCCCATAAAAGTTAGATTTAGTCTAACCTCTAGTGGGCAGTTCAACTATCTTTCATTTAGACTTCAATAATTTCTTCAAATCATCACGGACTGTACGGTCGGTAAGTTTTACGTTTGAGCGATAAGCTGCCCGGCAGATGATATGGCCTGCTACCGGAGCAGTCAGGAATACAAAGAATATTCCGAGAAGCAGCCGTATACTAACATATCCTTCACCAATTAAAAAAAACAGAAATGCTCCCAGAAGGATGAATAGTACTCCAAGTGTTGTACTTTTTGAAGCTGCATGTGATCGTGTATAAACATCCGGAAGCCTAATCAGCCCTACACCACTTAGAAGCGTTAAGATTGTCCCCGTAAGAATACAGACAGCAGCAATCCACTCACTTATCATTTCCACGTTCAATGACCACACCCCTTTCTATGAATCTCGCAAACGCGATAGTCCCGATAAAAGAAAGGATCCCTAACAACAATATGATGTCCAAGAAGGCATGGGATTTGAACAGTACAGAAAAAATAGCCACACCTGAAATTAAGTGGATTCCAATTGAATCCAGTGCCATAACCCTGTCTGGCATAGATGGACCTTTATAGAGGCGATAGATGGAAATGAGAATGGATAACGTTAAAATGAATAGCGCTACAGTCATGGCTTTTTCAAACATTATCGTGTAACCTCCTTAATCGCCTTTTCAAAGCTCATTTTTGCCTGAATAATCGCTTGTTTAGATTCTTTCAAGTCCATGGCATGAATATAGAATGTTTTGTTGTCCGGCGAAATCTCCAATACCACGGAGCCTGGTGTCAGCGATAATAGCAAAGCCAACAATGGTATTTCCCAATCTCCATTCAGATCTGTCTTTAAGGCAAAAACCGCCGGCTGAACATCTATTTTTTTACGTGTGACCTGCCTCAGAACAAGCACCGTAGAAGAAACGAGCTCTTTAAGAAATACAAATAGCAACTTTAATATAGAGAGAAATGTCCCCATGTAGAAGGATTTATTGAAAAAGCGACGCACAAAAAACAAAATAACGATTCCCACTAGATATCCGGCAAAGAACGAAGGGAAACTCCATTTATCCTGCAAGAGCATCCATAAGAAACCAATGAATATATTAAGCAAGACTTGAACGGGCACAACGACCACCCCTTTTTGTTTATAGACTAGCTACTATTCTCCTAAAACCGCATCGATATATAAATCAGGGTTCATCAAGCCTTCGGCAGCCAACTGGATATAAGATGAGATTATTTCTCCACCCAATCCCAGAAAAATTGTTGCAGCCGTCAAAAGCGTAATTGGTATAATAACCCCTCTTGTTGTCCCTTTCTCCATTTCTTCACTTAGGTTTGTCTCACCCCAGAATGCATTCATGAAGATTTTCATAACAGAATATAGCACTAACAAGCTTGATAGTAACCCAATTGCCCCCAGCCAATAATCTCCGGCTTCAAAGGTACCTTTTGTAATCAGCATCTTCCCGAGGAAACCACTGAAAGGTGGGATACCTGCCAACGCCAAGGCTGCGACAAAGAACATCCAGCCAAGAAACGGATGAGTCCGGATCAAGCCGCTGATTTCCTTTAATTTAGCAGTGCCAGTTAGGTAAATAACTGTACCGCCGATTAGAAAAATCAGTGCTTTCACATTGATGTCATGCACAAGATAAAAAATGGATCCTGTGATGCTGCCTGTGGTGAAGGCAGCAAGTCCGGCCATAATCAAACCGACAGAAATGATAACATTGTAGGTCAAAATTCCTTCTATATCCCATCTCGAGACCGCACCGATTGCTCCGAGTAACATTGTCGCTGCCCCTAGGATTCCGATCAACAAGTGGGTGATTTCCGGTTGATGATAGAAAATCAATGTAAACATACGGAAAATAGCATAAATTCCAACCTTGGTGAGCAAAGCCGCAAAGATTGCTGCCACTGCTGTAGGTGGAACGCTATATGATCCTGGTAACCAATGAAATAGCAAGAGACCGGCCTTCAGGCTGAAAACCATGAGCAGTAAAATCGCAACGGTCGTCAGCAGCCCGCTTTGTCCCGCTTCCGCAACACGGACAGACAGATGCGCCATATTCAACGTACCTGTTACAGCATATAGGTAGGCAACGGACACAAGGAAAAAGAAGGATGACATGACATTAATCAATATATATTTGATTGATTCCCTGAGCTGTTTTTTCTCCCCGCCAAGTGTAATCAATGCATAGGAGGAAATCAGCATCAGTTCGAAAAAGACAAATAGATTGAAGATATCTCCGGTCAAAAAAGATCCGTTCACACCGCTGATCATATACAGGAACAGTGGATAGAAGAAATTTTTCTCTCTTATCTTTCCAATTGTGTAAAAGGCGTAAAGCAAACAACAGAAAGACACAAATGCCGTTATAATCAACAGAATGACCGCAAACATATCGGCGACAAGGCTAATTCCATAAGGAGCCGCCCATCCCCCTGCCTGCAGAACCTGTATGCCCTCCACCTTTACTTTCATAGCCATTAGCACTGAAACCATTCCCGTGGCTAGAATTGCCAGAAGAGCAATTGATCTTTGCGCATATAAGTTTTTTCTGAATATGACCATGATAAGTCCCGCGATAAGCGGAATAATGACCGGCAGAATGATTATATTATTCATCTTCATTTCCCCTTAATTCATTCATATCGTCAGTTCCCAAGACTCGGTAACTACGATAGGCAACCACCAGAAAAAGACCTGTAACTGCAAAGTTAATAACAATCGCTGTCAGGATGAGCGCCTGTGGCAACCCGTCCGTAAAGGAAGTGCTTTTCAATCCTAACAATGGCGGACCCCCGGTCTTTAATCCCCCCATTGTTAAGATTAAAAGATTGACAGCGTGGCCTATCACCGAAGTTCCAAGTATGATTCTCAACAGGCTTTTGGATAAGACCATATATGTTCCAATTGTGAAGAAAATACCTACAAGTATACACATGACTGTTTCCATAATTATCGATCCTCACTTATGCTCAGGATGATTGTCACAGCTGAACCAATGACAGCTAACGCTACACCAGTGTCAAATATAAGCGCGGTAGCTAGTTCCGTTTTACCTAAAATCGGAAAATCAACATAACCGTATGTTTGGGAAAGAAAGGGAACCCCGAACAGAAATGAACCGACACCCGTAAGAACTGCAATTAGTACCCCTACCGCAGCCACTGTTTTAAAATCCACAGGAATAATCTTATTGACCGCTTCCGTCCCAAGCGTCAAATACATGAGTACTAGTGCACTGGCAATTCCCAACCCTCCAATAAATCCTCCTCCTGGGTTGTGATGCCCCGAGAAGAACAAATCAATGGAAAAGGTGAGGATAATCAATACTGCAACTTTTGTTACGGCCGTCAATAAAATATCATTAGGCTTCATTTTTTATCCCTCCCTGTAACATTGACCTTGATTAATGTAAAGACAGCCAATCCTGCAATACACAGGACCGCCACTTCGACCATCGTATCAAGTCCCCTGAAGTCAACCAAGGTCGCGTTCACTATATTTTTAGCTCCGGCAAGCGTATAGGAATCTTCGAAATACCCAGAAATCGTTTCAAACAAACGGGTTCCATTGGCGGAAAGGGCCAATAGTGTTACCGTCAACCCCACTCCAACTGAAATCAACATATTGGTGAATTTGAAACGAACTTTACTTACTTCTTTTCGAAACTCCGGCAAATGATAGAAGCACAGCAGGAATAAAGCTACTGTCACTGTTTCTACAACCAATTGCGTAAGCGCCAGATCGGGTGCCTGAAAAATAACGAAAAGAATAGACACTAGATATCCAAGGGCACCAACAGCAATAATCGATGTCAGTCGATACTGGGAAAACAGTGCGATTAAAGCGGTCACCACCATACCAATGACCATCACAGCTTCATAAATGCTCACCGGTGAATCCTTAGACATATCGAAAGCAAAACCGTTGAACAGCCACAGAGAACCACCAACAATGAAAATAAAAAACGCAAAAATATAAACTAGGTAATCACGTGTATATCCAGTCATGTACTTCTTCGTTGCATAAGCAGATATCGATTCCATAAGCAGCAAAGACTCATTGTATATATTGTTAAACGTCAGGCTTTGCGGATACCAGCTGAATACCCTGATCCACTTAGGCAGCAGCTTGTATAGCAATAGGCCAACTAATGCGACACCGATTGTCATCAATAATTCTGTATTAAAACCATGCCAAGCACTAATCTCCTTACCCAACCCTCCTGCTGCCGCATAATCCGGCAAGATTGATATAAGGGCAGGATCTAAAATGTATTTTGCCAAAATGTTGGGGAAGAAGAATATCAGCACTACAAACATCGCCAATATAGCAGGCGGAATCAGCATACCGACGGGCGGTTCATGAGCAGCCTTTGACAGCATCTCAGGTTTATGTTCTCCAGTGAACGTCTTAAAGACCATAATCATACAGTAGACGAACGTTAGGATACTTGCTATCCAAGCAACAACAGGGAATATCATGCCGAACTTTTCCATCCCGAAAATGTCCATCCCTGAAGCATTCACCACGCCGGTAAAAAACATTTCTTTACTCAAAAATCCATTGAATGGCGGTAATCCTGCCATAGAGAAACTTCCAATCATAGTGATCGTGAAAGAAATCGGCATGAGGCTCATTAACCCACCCAGCCTTTGCAGATTCCGGGTTCCTGTCTCATGGTCAATGATTCCGACAACCATGAACAGACTTCCCTTAAAGGTTGAATGGTTAACCAAATGGAATACAGCCGCCATAATAGCGATCGCATATACTTTCGATTCATCGCCATAGCCAAAATAAATGGCAGCAGACCCCAATCCTAGTAGACTCATGATCAAACCGAGCTGACTAATTGTCGAATAAGCGAGCAAGGCCTTTAGATCTTTCTGACGAACTGCATTCCAGGATCCGTATAATAAAGTTACAATTCCGACCAAGGATACCGTCCAAAACCAAACTGCATCACCGCCAAACAAAGGGGTTAACCTAGCCACCAAATAGATGCCGGCTTTAACCATTGTAGCCGAATGGAGGTAAGCACTGATTGGTGTCGGTGCCTCCATCGCATCAGGTAGCCAAAGACTAAACGGAAACTGAGCTGATTTAGTGAAAGCTCCCAGTAAAATTAAAATCATCGCAGGCAAAAAGAGAACATCCTCCGGCAATGAACCGGCTTTTGAGATCATTTCACGGATGCTATATGTATCGGTGATGATGGAAAGGAGCAACAAACCAGCCAACATAGATAATCCACCGAAAATGGTGATCAGCATCGACTTCCGTGCTCCTTCTCTGGATTTTTTCCGTTGGTACCAATAAGCAATCAACAAGAAAGAAGAAATACTGGTCAGTTCCCAGAACACGTATAGTACGACAACATTATCCGAGAAAACAACTCCCAGCATGGCCCCCATAAACAACATCAAATATACATAAAAGTTATGCAGCTCCTCCCGAGCCCTGGACATATAGAAAATCGAGTACAAAATGACAAGCGATCCAACACCTGTGATTAACAAGCCGAATAAGAGGGACAATCCGTCGACATAGGCCGTGAAATTAATCCCAAACGATGGCAGCCATTTAAATTCACTGGTCAATGTATT
Source organism: Pradoshia sp. Z6_59 (assembly GCF_058267515.1). Lineage (NCBI taxonomy): Bacteria > Bacillati > Bacillota > Bacilli > Caryophanales > Bacillaceae > Pradoshia > Pradoshia sp. Z6_59. The sequence goes on along the minus strand of NZ_JBZCPP010000005.1, from coordinate 121,488 downwards.
CCCCGCAGTTGTAATTGGGATATACTGTAACAAGGAGATAAAGATGATGACCGGCAAAAAAAGAACAAACCAGCCTATATGTAATTTTTTATTGAACATACTATAGAGGAAAGGTATCAGAACCGCAAAGAAAAACGGTAATAAAATCATTAAATTAATCATGTCCTCGCGCTCCCTTCATCATAGAATACTGTACGCACACACAAAAGTGACGATATATCCAACGAACCCTTTTTATATTAGAAATATTTACGCTATTTTGTGTAATAATAATTGACTGAAAATCTGGCATAGGCTATATTCGTAATAGTCCAATGAACTACCATCTATTTAGAGGTGAACTTTTAATGAAAAAATGCAAAAGCCGAATGGACGAAAGCATCCTTGTGTGTGTCTATTACGGCCCCAATGGTGATCGCTTGATCCAGCGTGGCAGTAAAATCGCCAACATGTTGGATTGTCCCCTGTATATCTTGACAGTGGACCCAAGTCCTTTTGATGAACTAGACGCTGAGAAATCCGAAAGTATTGAGAGATGGCGTCAGCTCGCCGAGGAATTGGAAGCAGAGGAATTCATTTTGAAAGATAATGAGAAACGACCGTTTGCAAAAGTAATAGCGGATGTCGCACGTGAAAAACAAATTTCACAGATCATCCTTGGTCAAACAGCACAAAGCCGTTGGGAACAGATTGCTAAAGGTTCGATTATAAATACTTTGTTGCGAGATATTCCATTTGTTGACATTCATATAATATCCGTCGCTCGGGCATTGAGAGATGACCCAGACGGCCTTTACGAAAAAGGCGTACGTGCCTATCTCGAAAAAGAAGACAATCATTATCGGCTGAGCTTTGAACATACAAAGAAAAGTGAATTTGAGGGTATCTTCTTTAAAGAAATCGGTACTGATTTCAATACTGGTATCTTTAAATTTATGAAAAACCAAAAAACACTGCAAGTAACCGTGACTGATAACTATGTCAAAGAAACTTTATGATGTGACACCTCCACAAAAAATGTGGGGGTTTTTTCTTTTCTAAGGAAACTGGAGTCTGTTATACCTATAGATTCACATCAACTTTGACAGGAAGTTTTTCATTTTTGTCGATCCCCAAATACCGTAATGTTTCACCAGGACTATGATGATGATAAATGTTCATCAGGATTGAAATAGCAATCCCTTTTCGATAGGCATGATAACCGAATGTCTTCCGTAACGTATGGGTTCCGATTTTCCCCGGTATCCCCACTTCCTTAGCTGCACAATTAATAATCCTGTATGCCTGTTGCCTTGAGATTGGCTGCTGATTTTTTTTGGATTTGAATAAATAATCATCCGTAGAGAAATCAAAGGTTTCTAAATAATGTTTCGCAGCTTCTCTCACATTTTGGTTGAGGTAAAAAGCCCTCTCTTCCGAAGTCTTTGTATCTTTTATATAAAGGAACTCCTTGAACTTCCCGTCTTCCCAGATATCACCCACCCGCAAAGAGAGCAGTTCACTGACACGGAGACCAGTATTAATTCCAAAAACAAATAATAGTAAATCACGCAAAGATTGCTTTTTAAGAATCCTTTTTATTGCTGTAATCTTGCGGATATCCTTTATGGGATCAACGTATTCCAAGGAAATACCCCCTAACTATAATGTTACTTAATTATGATATTATCAAAAATTAAGTAACATTACAAATATAGTGACTTGTTTGTTTTTTTAATTTAAAACGCTTTATAAAGAGGCTTTATTAAAGTAAGGCAGCTCCATTTTACTCGCTGTTCGCGGTTCTGGCAGTGGCCTGCAGGACCACTCGGTCGATATTATTAGCAATCCTATGTAGTAATAACCATCTTTTAGAATACAGGCTAACGAGGAAGTATTTAATTGTTACTTAGGAATAAAAAGAGTTAAAAAAAGCGCCCCAAAATTGGGACGCACTCAAATTGCTTAGTTTTGATATTCCTTTATTAATTCATCCAGCGATAGATAAGATGTATTGCTGTATAGGAGATCCGCTTTAGCCAGTTGTTCTTTAGAGCCTATTCCGACCGCAAACATGCCAGCACTCTTAATGGCTTTAACTCCTGCTTCTGCGTCCTCAATCCCAATGCATTCATCAGCAGGGACACCTAGCTTTTCAGCGGCTTTTAAGAAAATCTCCGGATCCGGTTTACCTCTCTTAATTGTATGCGCATCAACCATATAATCAAACTGGTCACTGAGCTGTAAGGAGTTCATCACAGCCGGCGCGTTTTTGCTAACAGAAGCAAGACCCAGCTTATAGCCGGCAGCTTTTATATCAAGCAACAGCTGTTTAATGCCAGGTAAAATATCATTTGGTGTAATTTGCTTGATTAGCTCCATATAATGCTCATTTTTCTGCGCAGCCAGTTTTTCTTTTTCTTCAACCGTATAGGAAGATTGCTTATTCCCAATTTCCAGAATGATTTCAAGGGATTCCATTCGAGAAATTCCCTTTAATCTTTCATTATCCGCTCTGGTAAACTCAATTCCCAACTCACTGGCAAGCTGTTTCCAGGCAAGATAATGATATTCTGCTGTATCCGTAATAACACCATCCAAATCAAAGATAAACGCCTTCAATTCCTTACTCACGCGACCGTGTCCTCCTTCATAAGCGGTATATTTACTACACCATCCGCAGGTAACTCACATTCACTGCCGTAAACCTTTAGTTTCATAGCCAGGCCAGTTTGTGAAATACTCACTTCGTTTTTATTCACTTCAATAGTTAAATGATGATCTCTGTAATTGATATTAAAGCTATAGCGATCCCATGCTGCCGGAATAAATGGCGCAAACGACAGCTCCTCATTAAATGTTTTCATGCCGGCAAAACCTTGTACAATCCCTAACCAGGAACCTGTCATACTTGTAATATGAAGGCCATCCTCCGTGTCATTGTTATAGTCATCCAGATCAAGCCTTGCTGTTCTGGTATACATTTCATACGCTTTATCTTCCAGTCCTAGTTCAGCAGCAAGTATTGCATGAATACATGGAGACAGAGAAGATTCATGAACGGTCATTGGCTCATAGAAATCAAAGTTTCGACGTTTTTCCTCAGTTGTATATTCATTATTCAAGAAATAAATTCCCTGCAGGACATCCGCTTGCTTGATAAAGCAGCTGCGCAGAATTTTATCCCAGGACCATTTCTGATTTAGCGGGCGGTCTTCTGGCTTTAATTGCGAAGCAGGCATTAAATCTTTATCCATAAATGTATCATGCTGAATAAACACTTGATTCTCCTCATCATATGGATAATACATTTTATCAATGATATCCTGCCATTTATTTAATTCATCATCTGTCATATATAAATCTGAAAATCTCGCTTCATGCCCATTCTCTTTCAAATATCCAATAACTTCAAGGGTGTAACGTAAAGTCCAGGCTGCCATTGTATTCGTATACCAGTTATTATTGACATTATTTTCGTATTCATTTGGACCGGTTACTCCATGAATCATATATTGCTCTTTCATTTTATTGTAATGGACACGGTCTGCCCAGAAGCGTGAAATCCCGACCAGTACATCTATGCCATATTCGTTAAGGTAACTCTTATCCCCTGTATAATTCACATAATTATAAATAGCATAGGCAATAGCTGCATTACGGTGGATTTCTTCAAAGGTAATTTCCCACTCATTATGGCACTCCACTCCTGTGAAAGTGACCATTGGATATAGTGCCCCTTTTAACCCCTGTCTCTCAGCATTGAGATAGGCTCCTTCGAGCTGGTTATGACGATAGATTAAAAGATTGCGAGCCACTTCAGGCTGAGCTGTTGCCAAATATAATGGAATCGCATATGCTTCAGTATCCCAATACGTTGCACCACCATATTTCTCGCCTGTGAATCCCTTAGGTCCGATGTTTAATCTGGCATCTTCTCCATAATAGGTTGAAAACAGCTGAAATAAATTAAAACGGATTCCCTGCTGCGCTTCAATATCTCCATCAATTTGGACGTCCGCTAACTCCCAGCGCTCTGCCCATCGATCGCAATGTGCCTTTAAGCAAGCTTCATAGCCTTGTTGCATAGCTGTATTAACAATTTCCAGACCCTTTTCACTTAAAAATTCTGAAGCATGATCACGGTCTGTTGTGATAGCCACATATTTAGTTAACGTAACCGTCTTACCTTCTTCAGTTGGAACTTCAATTTTATTATCTACATATTCTTCGTGTTGGAACGGCTTGATATCCGCTGTGTTGCCATTGATTTCAAGACCCATCGTCGCAGAGACTGTAAATCTATCTGTTCCAAAAGGGTTTTCATTTGTTTGCATAACCAAATTACCTATGAGCTCAGATGAGCTGGAAGAAATAAAATTCCAGAAGTCTTCTTCATAATTGGAATCTTCATTACGGACTTCACCATCTAGATAAGGAATAAAGGTAATCACACTATCATGGTTTATTGGTGTAACCGCATACTTAATCACCGCTAGTTGCTTCTCTGCAATTGATAAATAGCGAACTACCTCAACAGCTGTTTCTTTACCAGCTTGTGAGACCGTAAAGGATCTCGTAAGAACACCATTTTTCATATCGAGTTCACGACGGTAATTACTCACTTCCACTTTATTAAGGTCAATTTCCTCCTCACCAATGAACACACGGATTCCAATAAAATTAATGGTATTAATCACTTTACCAAAGTAATCGGGATAACCATTTTTCCACCAACCAACCCTGGTTTTATCCGGAAACCATACGCCTGCTACATAGGTCCCTTTATGACTATCACCTGTATAGGTTTCTTCAAAATTACCTCTTAAGCCCATATGACCGTTTCCAAGACTTGTCATACTTTCAGCAAGTCTAAAGTCTTCTTTATGTAACTCTTCTTCAATAACTTTCCACGGATCTATTGAGAACAGCCTTTTCATATAATGCCCCTTTCCATCTTGCCTCGATTATTTATTTAATTGATTATATATAGGCTTCTACTGGTGTGCAATCGGTTGCATAAAAGTACATTCTCATTATAACCGATACATTAACTTATGAAAGCATAAATTTAAAAATTCTAAAATTTATCTGCAATTTATTACATCTAAGTGAAATTGAATAGTAGGGTAGAAAGCAATTTTTAACGTGCCCTATTCTTTTTTTAACTTACTGGAAAAATAAAAATACCTCTAAAGAATTCCTATTCCTTAGAGGTTATCCATGCTTTGTTATTCGTTAGATTCAGTCCCAGGACTGTTTTCATGCGGAGGCTTACCAGGGTGGGTACCTCCAAAAGGATGTGGAGGAATATATCCGTTTGCCTGTATCCTTTCAAATCTTTTATCCATATGATTCTTTAACATATCAGCATTCTGCTTAGACATTACACCGAATTCTACATACTTTTCAACAATAGCCTTTTCCTTTTCCATTACTTCTTTATGCATCGCAGCAAGTTCTGCTTTCTGCTGCTCCGTTAAAGTTGGCTTTGTTTGATTATCGCCATTTTCTGCCGCATGTACGACGTCATTGGAAATACCTATGGAGGTAAAGCTCAAAACACAGACCATTATCACAAAGAGAGACAATTTTTTCATTATACCTTTCACTCCTTCTTTATTTTCTGCCCCTAGTTTTTACCACCTTTGATTATTTATACATACCTCTTTTCCTATAATAAAAAGGCTGAACTCCAATAAGAGCCAGCCCAATTCATTCTTTATTTTTTATATCTTTTAGGATTTGGTTTCTTCTTTATAGACTTTGAATTTTGATTATATACAGGTCTCTGATCTACAATTTTACCTTTAAACAGTTCCTTTTTCTGAACTTCAATATGCAGTTCACGAGCGTATTTCTTTAATTCACGTTCTTCCCGAGCCGTTACAATTGAAATAACCGTTCCACTTTCTCCCTGGCGCCCAGTCCTACCTGAACGATGCACATATTGAGCAATCGTTTCAGGGAAATCCACATGGATTACATATGGCAGCCCTTTAATGTCCAAGCCTCTTGCTGCCACATCTGTAGCAAGTAATATAGTTGACTCCTGCCTACGAAACTCACGTATAGCCGCTTCTCTTTCCATTTTCTTGGAATCGCCATGAATAACTCCTAAATCTACTCCCTTGAAACGAAGCTTTGAAGCCATCACATCCAGATTACCGATGTCCTTTCCAAACACCAATGCACGCATTTCAGGCATTTTCACCAATTTTTCAAGAATATTGATTTTATCGCGCGCCTCGGTGACAAAATAAATATGATCCACCTTTGATTGAACGGTATCTTCCTTTTTAACCCGTACTTTAACAGGGTCATTCATCCATTGTTCGGCTTCTTCCTCTAACCCAGCCGGCAAAGTAGCTGAAAACAAAACGATCTGACGGTCTCTCATTGTACTTTTAATGATTGTCCCAACAGTTGGCAAATGCTCAGGAATCATGAGCTGGTCCCCTTCATCCAGCACAATTGTTTTCACTTCATGCATTTTTAGTTTTTTCTGCTTAATCAGTTCTTCTAGTCTGCCTGGTGTTCCAATGACAATATGCGGATGCTTTTTCAGCTTTTCCAATTGACGCTTTGGATTAGCACCACCGATAAACGAAGCAGCCGTAATGCCTGTTTCTTTCGCCCATGCTTGTACAACTTCAAAAATTTGCATAACAAGCTCTCTTGAAGGGGCAAGAATAACAGCCTGTACCTTTTGTTCGTCTGCTTTTATTTTATTTAAGATTGGCAGAACATAAGCAAGTGTCTTTCCTGTTCCAGTTGGTGACTCTGCCAAAACATCATTTCCTTCATATATAGGGCCAAAGGTCTCCTTCTGGACTGTAGTTGCTTCTTTAAACCCGGATAACTCCCATTGTTTTTTTAATCCATTTATTAACTCATTGACGATTGAATCATTTGTATTCATTAATTTCTCCTAACTAAACACATACTTGTATGATTCTTATTATACATATGCCAAACGATGATTATCAATAAAGGAGAGGCCCCTCTAAATAATAAAGAGGTCTCTCCTTACAAAGCCATTTTTATTTTAGATTTTTAAACCTTAACCATTTGAAGAATTAAAATGGTTTTTTCCAACGGTAAATCAACTGTTTTAAGTATTAATTTATCTTTTACCACTTTATAATTTTTAGCCGGCTGCAGAACTCCATTAATAAATAGATTCGTATATGATACGTCCTCTGGTGAAGGGATTTTGCTATCTCGATACTCGTTCACCTGATCACAGTAAGAGAAAACACGCTGGTTTTCTTTAGCATACATATAAAATTCATATAACTCGACCTTTTTCGGAATTTTATACCTATATGTCTCTGTCTCCAACATTGGATGCATAAGTAATGGCTTTGGCAAGGATGCGGTATAACTATAACAATCGATATCCGTTTTTCTCATTAGCTTCACTTCCCTCGTTATCTCCTCACCTCAAAATGGTTGCTCACTTATCCCATGAGGACAATTTCATTAAACCTTTTTATTCCTTTTTCATATATATACACATGGGTTAAAAGTTTAGTGAATAAAGATATTTTGCATTACCTGTTAGAAAGGAGTGTTTATTTTGCCTTTAGTAATTATGAAATTGGCAATTGATGCTACAACTACCACTGCGGTATCTCCTGTATCTACACGGTATTTTACAGTCGTAACAGGTGATGTTGCCGGGGGTGCTACACTTACGATTGATACTGCTGAATTTTTTGATGATGCCGGAAATACGCCAGCAGGCTTGCCTGCATTAAATCCAGATAATGCTGCCACTCAATTATTTATAAATGGGGTACTCCAAATGGATGGAATTTATGTCTATACACCGGGTGCTACAGGTGCAGGAAGTGTAGTGATTACCGTTCCTGAAGCGGGGTCTATTCTGGCTGGAAGTCCAATTGTGCTCGAAATTGTCAACTATACTCCTACTTCCATTACAGATGTCTCCACATAAACAACAAATAAAATGAATGATTATAGTCCGGATGGCTTGCTCCGGGCTATATTTTTAAGCATTATGATGTATTGGCAGGAGGAAATACAGTTATACTACATATAAACAATAAAATTACTATATTAGAAGAACGCACAAATAGTGAAAATGTAATTATTTTTAGGCTTCTTGCGACATGTGATTATTTCCATTAGAATGAAACTACTAGTTTATGCGAAAGAGGTTGAAGATGGTGGAGCACAATACGTCAAATTTTATTCGTAACATCGTTATTGATGATATAAAATCAGGTAAAACAGATCAAATTATTACTCGTTTCCCTCCTGAACCAAACGGTTATTTGCATATTGGACATGCAAAATCTATCGTTTTAAATTTTGAACTTGCTGATGAATTTAAAGGAAAAACAAATCTACGTTTTGATGATACAAATCCGTTGAAAGAAGATACGGAGTATGTTGAATCTATTAAAGAAGATGTCAAATGGCTTGGATTTGATTGGGACAACCTCTTCTTTGCCTCTGATTACTTTGAAGAAATGTATAATCGCGCAATTCTTTTAATTGAAAAAGGATTGGCCTATGTGGACGATTTAACCGCAGACGAAATTCGTGAATATCGCGGTTCTTTAACTGAACCAGGTAAAGAGAGTCCCTACCGTAATCGTTCTGTAGAAGAGAATTTGGAGCTATTTAAACGTATGCGCGATGGCGAATTTGCCAATGGTGAAAAGGTACTTCGTGCCAAAATTGATATGAGTTCACCAAACATTAATTTGCGTGACCCGGTTATTTACCGAATCGCTCATGCAACTCACCATAACACTGGTGATAAATGGTGTATCTATCCTATGTATGCTTTCGCCCATCCAATTGAGGATGCTATTGAGGGCGTCACTCACTCCATTTGTACGTTGGAATTTGAAGACCAGCGTCCTCTTTACGACTGGGTTATTAAAGAATGTGAGATGGAAAGCACACCAAGGCAGTATGAGTTTGGACGTTTAAATTTAACAAATACAGTTATGAGTAAACGTAAGCTAAAACAATTGGTTGAGGAAGGCTTTGTAGATGGTTGGGACGACCCAAGAATGCCTACTATTTCCGGTCTGCGAAGAAGAGGCTATACTCCAGAAGCAATTCGTAATTTCTGCCGAGAAATTGGTGTCGCTAAAACAAGCGGAATAGTGGATGAGAAAATGCTCGAGCACTTCGTAAGAGAAGATTTGAAATTAAAAGCACCAAGAACGATGGGAATCTTAAAACCATTAAAGGTGGTTATCACCAACTATCCGGAAGGACAAGTTGAAATGCTTGATGCAGAAATCAATCCAGAAAATCCTGAGATGGGAACTCGCCAAATTCCTTTCTCAAGAGAAATCTATATTGAGCAAGAGGATTTCATGGAAAATCCTCCAAAAAAATATTTCCGACTATTCCCTGGAAATGAAGTGCGTCTGAAGCATGCTTACTTCATCAAATGTGAAGAAGTTATTAAAGATGAGGAAGGCAATGTGATCGAGCTTCGTTGTACCTATGACCCTGAAACAAAGAGTGGAACTGGTTTCACTGGACGTAAAGTAAAGGGAACTATTCACTGGGTTGAAGCTACACAAGCTATTCCAGCTGAATTCCGCTTATATGAGCCGCTTATTCTTGATGAAGAAGCAGAGGAAGACGGAAGCTTCCTTGATCATGTAAACCCTAACTCTTTAATTATAGAAAACGGCTTTGTTGAACCAAATATGAAGGATGTTCAACCAAATGAGAAATTCCAATTCTTCCGTCATGGGTACTTTAATGTTGATCCTAAAGATACAACAGCTGAACATTTAATCTTCAACTTAATTGTATCTCTGAAGAGTTCCTTTAAAATCTAAGGCTATAAACACTGAAGGACCGTGGTCATACACGGTCCTTTGTCATGTTGATTTTGAATTGGAATCATGATTATTACTCATAATTGTTTGCTTTTAAATACTCCCTCGGTGACAGCCCAAATTCCTTTTTAAAGGCCCTTACAAAGGTTGAGTAATCATTAAAACCTGCACTTTGGGAAATATGTGTCATCGATTCTCCCTTCGAGAGCATCGATTTTGCCAGATATAATCTCTTCTGCAGGATATACTGATGTAACGTGTACCCTGTATAGGATTTAAACTTTCTCATTAAATGATACTTACTTAAATAACATTTAGAAGCTAATACAGGTACCGAGAGATCCTCATTTAAATGTTGATTAATATACGTTAGGACGTCTGTTATATTTTTATCAAAAAGGATATCCTGTGAATGTGTTGTTGCTTCATCATGGATAAAAATACGATTAAGAATAATCAGCAATTGCATTAACAGAGCTGATTTTAAAATATCGTCTCCAAAAGCAGCCTCCCGTTCAGTCTCTATTAATTCCTGAACAATGCTTTTAATTTTTTCAAGCGGCTTATCCGAAATCCGCATTAGATTAATTTCACGGCGGGCAGCCAAATTAAAACACATCAACAAATTGCTATTTTCTCTGCTATGCTTGGAAACCATAGCTGGGTCGAACCAAATGATAAAACGCTCATATTCTTCTGTTGGGTCGATAATAGGCTTATGGATTTGTCCATGCCCTATGATGAGCAAATCCCATGGCTTCAGTTTATAAGCTTTTCCTTCTATCATGTAAGTGACGTTTCCTTTAATAAAGATGATGATTTTATTAAAATCATGATAATGATATTCGAATTCATTCACAATTTGGTCCTTAATGTGAAAGACTTTTATTTCCTGATTTAGGATTCCCCTTCTCTCTGATTGCCATCTATTGAATTCATGCATGATATGATATTCCTCCTGTTTAAGAGCACTTTTTACCATGTTTTAAGCAATATTTTCATAGAACGTGGTAAAATAGTCAAGTATGCTTAAAGTACTAATTATTTGAGAGGCAGTGAAAATAGTGAAACAAGTTTTTTTGAATTATAAAGGTTCCATCATCTTACTGCTGGCGATTGCGATTGGTGGGGTAGCGGGATATCTTATCGGTCCCGATATAGCAGTTATTAAACCATTCGGAGATTTATTTCTGAACCTATTATTCATGATTATCGTTCCGCTTGTATTTTTCAGTATCACCTCCGCTATTGCAAATATGAGTGAAATGAAGCGTCTCGGGAAAATCATGGGCAGTATTGTCATCGTATTCTTCACAACCGCTCTTATTGCGGCTGTACTCGGCTTCATCGGTACAACTTTTATGAATCCAATTGGCGATTCCGATGTATCATCCATTAAGGAATTAATGTCAAACACTGAAGTGGTTGACACAGAAGAAATTTCTTTCCTGGGCCAGTTAGTTAATACTTTTACAGTAAGTGATTTCTCAGAGCTCTTATCCAAAAATCATATATTACAATTAATCGTATTTTCCGTATTAGTTGGATTGGCTACAGCTATGGCTGGGGAAAAAGGTCGGCCTGTTGCACAATTGATGAGCTCAGCAACTGAAGTATTAATGAAGGTTGTCAAAATTATCATGTACTATGCCCCTATCGGATTAGGCTGTTATTTTGCCACAATTATTGGGGAGCTTGGGCCGCAAATTCTTGAAGGATATGCCCGTTCATTTGCTCTGTATATGATTTTAAGTATCATCTACTTCTTTGGTTTCTTTACTTTATATGCTTATATAGCAGCAGGCAAAAATGGTATCAATGTATTTTGGAAGAATGCCCTTCCTCCATCCGTAACTGCTATAGCAACATGCTCAAGCGCTGCTTGTATACCTATCAACCTGGAAGCTACTAAGAGAATCGGAGTTCCAGACGATATTGCTGAGACAGTCATTCCTCTTGGTGCCAATACACATAAAGATGGATCTGTCTTTGGAGGGGTTTTGAAGATTGTCTTCCTATTCAGCCTCTTCGGCAAAGATATGACAAGCGTATCAAGCATTTTAAGTATTCTTGCTGTTTCCTTCCTTGTCGGAGCTGTCATGGGGGCGATTCCTGGCGGCGGTATGATAGGAGAAATGCTCATTCTTTCTGTATTTGGTTTCTCACCAGAGGTGCTGCCAATTATCGCTGTAATCAGCACAATTATTGATATTCCTGCAACCTTGTTGAACTCAACCGGAAACACAGTATGTGCGATGCTCGTAGCTCGTCTAGTTGAGGGTAAAAATTGGCTGCAAAACTCACTTAGTAAAACAGCTAAAGCGTAATATCTTCTTATGATTTCAGTGAATTAAAAAAACAGCAGACAAACTTCCTATGTGAAAGAAGTTTATCTGCTGTTTTTTCTATTGCTATAAGTCCCATTACTCTTATCCTTAAAAATCACATGTCATAGAAAAAGGATGGGACATAACTTATAAACAATCCAGAAAAGACGAACGATATCTAATTTATCGACTTTGTTACTTAAAGATTTAAGTTGGAAGAAAAGTTCGTTCCATTACGCTGCAGCCACTCGCTTTCCGCGGGGAGTAAGGCTTTAGCCTCCTCGGCTGCGCCTTGCTCAGGTCTCAGCCTTTCCTCTATTTCCCGCAGGAGTCGGTGGCTTCCGCTCCATTCCACTAAGTTTAATATAGGTATACAGAAGTAACCAATCTATTGAAAACAAATAAAAATCCGATCTATTAGGCGAAATATTTATTAAAATATCACCTAATAGGTCGGATTTATCATTGACTGAAATACTTATGTCCCAGCCTCTTTCTTCTATGAAACAATCTGCTTATAAAATCAGGGGCTGCTAGAACCTTATTTTTGTGCACGAATTATCCGATAGCCCATTGCTTCACGATATTGATGCAAAAACCTTTCATGCTGTTCCAGTAATTCAAATAAAGCATCAGGTATATCCTCTGATGGCTGAAATTCTGTCAGAGGATCATAATCATCATAAAAGGAGGGCAACTTTCTAATTTGTACGTCCGCAAACCCAGCCTTTTTCATAGCATCTTTCCATCTATCCTCGTTCCACATCTGTTGAAATCCATAAAACTGTCCAATCTGTTTTTGTTCTATTTCAGAAAGAGGTCCTTGCATGGTCAGTTCTATGGCATACAAAACACCATCAGGCTTTAATACTCTTTTTAATTCTCTAAGTACTGGCACTATATCAACAAAGGATAGAACGGATTCAGCCAGACAATAATGAACAGATCCCTCATCCATTGGGATGGCTTCCAATGAAGCCTCTACTGTCTGTATAGGTAATTGCAATTGCAAAAACCTGTTTTTCGCTTTCTGAATCATGAGCGGATGGGCATCGAGCGCTATGATGTTCGCATGATACGTATTATACAAATAAGCACCGGTTTGTCCCGTACCACAGCCCGCATCAAGAATGACGGTGTCTTGATTAATAGGCTCACCCTTCAGCATAATTTCTGTTGCCCTTAGCCCTCCCGGATGAGCTCCTCCAATTCCAAGCTTAGATAATAAATCCATATACGTAAATGTGGTCATCATCCACCTCTGTCAGTGTTTTACACATTGTATGCCTCTTCTTTTTTTTGGTTCTTGGCTTAGCATCGGATTTTTATTGGAATTATAGGTAAACAAACAGTCAAGTTGTCCATCTATCAATACAATACAAAGAAGACATTATTTGAAAGGGGCATCAGGTGAATGAACTATTACAATCTTTGCAATAAACATATTGGTAGAAATGTTCGCATAACTGACCGTCATAATCGTGTTCATGCCGGGACAATTACACGAGTCACTAGAAGTCATGTATGGATTAAGCCGCATGGCGGACAGTACGGCTATGGCTATTGGGGATGGGGCGGAGGATGGGGCTATCCAGTTGGACTTGGCCTTATTACCGGCTTTGCTCTCGGAGCTTTATTTTTCTAAAAAGAAGGCCTCGTATATTCATTACGAGGCCATTTTTATTATCTTCCTAATTGGATAAACACTACTTTTAAGTAATTACCTTCTGGGTATTCATTGATTGTTCTAAAATCATCAGGCAATGAAAATTCTTCAACAATTTTATATTTCTGATGCATTTCCTTACATGCACTATCGATAAAGGATTTAAATTTATCCATTCCAAACAGACTGCAGTTTGTTGAAGCAACAATCAGACCACCTTTTTCCGTGATTGCGATTGATTCCTTCAGTAGATTTGTATAATCCTTAGCTGCACTGAAGGTAAATTTCTTCGACTTGGCAAAGCTTGGCGGGTCGAGAATAACCATATCAAACTTTAACTCTTTTCTGCGTGCATATTTAAAATACTTAAATACATCCTCTACAATGATATCCTGTGCTTCATAATCAATGCCATTTACACTGAACTGTTCGATCGTTTTCGCCCGGCTTCTATTGGCAAGATCCACACTGGTCGTCTTTTTCGCTCCACCTAATGACGCAAACACAGAAAACGCTCCCGTATAAGAAAACATATTTACAACTGTTTTTCCTTTAGCATATTGGTCCCGGATTGTTTTGCGTACATCACGCTGATCTAAGAAAACACCTACCATAGCACCATCATTTAGATTGACTGCGAAGTTTACGCCATTTTCCTTTACGATGATCGGAAACTCACCTTCTTGTCCCTCAACGAAATCATCATCTTCAATGTATTTTCCTTTTGTATCGAAGCGTTTTTTTTCATAGATTCCTTTAAAATCTGTTAATCTGCGTAAAGACTCTAAAACATATTCTTTAAATGAGTAAATCCCTTGGCTGTACCATTGAATGACAAAGTAACCATCATAAAAATCGATAATGAGACCGCCAATTCCGTCACCCTCACTATTAAATACACGGAAAGCTGTCGTATCTTCCTGTTCGAAATAGTGCGCTCGCTTATCCAGAGCCTTTCGGATTTTTTCATCAAAGAAAGCTTGGTTAATAGATTCATTTTCCTGTCTTGTTAATACCCAGCCATATCCTTTGTTCTGCTTTCCAAAATATCCTTTGGCAACAAAACGACCTGAATCATCAACAAGCTTAAGAATTTGACCTTCCTCCTGCAGTTTTTGAGGAGACACAATAGCCTCCTTTAAAATAAGCGGAAATCCATTTCTTAATTTTTTGCTATCTCTTGGTTTTACTTCACAAATTATTTCCTTATTACTTGAATTCATCTATATTTCACATACTCTCTTTTAATCTTTTCTACTTACAGTATATCGAAAACTGCCTTCCTCTCAAAACTAATACTAAGCAAAATGAAGGATTTTCCGCTTTCTCCATCAAATACTTTATGTTACATTCACAGGAAGGAGGGAATTACATGAAGGTTAAATTACTTACTCTTCTCATTTTAGCAATGAGTATTATCTATATTTTTTTCATTCCAGCTGAGCCGTTTGGAATCAAAATGCTATTCAAGCTAATACCAATGTGGTTAATTATCTACTTTGCCTATCTTCAAAAACCTGCTGAAGGACACAAAAATAAAGGACTCATCCTTACCGGCCTGTTTTTTTGTATGCTCGGCGATGGACTGCTTCACTGGTTTATAATTGGGCTAAGCTTCTTTCTGATTGGACATCTCATTTATATTGCAGGTTTTCTAAAGAGATGGAATTTCTCTAAAATCCGCCTTTTATCCATTATCCCGCTCCTTACATTTGACCTAATCATCGGCAATAAACTTATAAATGCTCTTCAAGATGCGGGAAATGATGGGTTGATTATTCCTGTTGTTATCTATATTGGCGCTATTTCTTTTATGGCATGGGCAGCCTTCATGACCGGGAATATGTATGCGATAATCGGCAGCTTACTCTTCGTCATTTCTGACACTATATTATCATGGAATATGTTTATATCTGATGTTCCATACTCGCATTTTTTAATCATGTCAACTTATTATGCTGCTCAATACACAATAGCTTCCAGTATTAGCAAGACATCTGGTCTCACTTCTTTACGTATAAAGCAGTTAAGGGGATAATTTCTTAGTACTGTAAACTTCAAAATTTCAAAACCTATCAAAAAAAAAGCAGATTCGCACTCGAATCTGCTTTTTTCTAACTTATATGATTAGAGAACCAACCCTACAATGATACCGGATAATACGCTTACAAGCGTAGCTCCAAAGAGTAATTTTAAACCAAAACGTGCTACAACATTTCCTTGCTTTTCATGTAGACCTTTCACGGCACCGGATATAATTCCGATTGAGGAGAAGTTTGCAAAGGAAACAAGGAATACAGAGATAATTCCTAGAGTACGTTCACTAAACGTATTAGCTATTTCTGTCAGGCTGATCATTGCAACAAACTCATTAGTTACTAGTTTAGTAGCCATAATTCCACCTGCGGATACTGCTTCAGACCATGGTACACCCATTATGAAGGCAAATGGTGCAAAGATATATCCAAGTATTTGTTGGAAGGATACACCAATAGTCATATCAAACAAGGCATCTATACACGCCATTAATGCCACGAAACCAATTAGCATGGCACCTACGGTAACTGCGACTTTAAAGCCATCCATGATATATTCGCCAATCATCTCGAAAAAGGTTTGTTTTTCGCCCTCTTCTGCTACAACGAGAATATCATCTTTATCATCGACTTCATAAGGATTGATCAGTGAAGCAATAATAAATCCACCAAATAGATTGACCACTAAAGCGGTTACGACATATTTTGGATCGATCATTGTCATATATGCGCCGACAATCGACATTGAAACTGTAGACATAGCCGATGCACATAAAGTATATAAACGGTGAGGCGGTAACTGCCCTAATTGTTTTTTCACCGTTATGAATACCTCTGATTGTCCGACCATAGCTGAGGCAACTGCATTGTATGACTCAAGTTTACCCATTCCGTTCACTTTACTTAACAGAAGGCCAATTCCCTTCATAATAAAAGGAAGTATTTTGAAGTGCTGTAATATTCCGATTAATACGGATATAAAAACAATTGGCAATAGAACTGTGAGGAAAAATGGTGCTTCTCCTTCATTTGCCATTCCGCCAAATACAAATGATATCCCTGCTTCTGCAAATTCCAGTAAGTATCCAAATACAGTGGCAATCCCCTGGATTAAAACAAAGCCGAATTTAGTATTTAATAACAAAGCTGCTAATGCAATCTGAATAACAACCATTAACCCAATATATTTATATTTGATTTGTTTTCTGTTTGAACTCACTAACAAAGCCAATCCTACCACTGCAAGTAACCCGATGATTGAAATTAAATATCTCATAATTCCTCCACTAAGATGTTTAGATTGTTTTACGTACACCTTAACTAAAAAACCCATTCCACTTTACAGAATCCGGCTCCAATACTACTGTTTAGAGATTGGAGCCGAACACTGCTGTTGGTTAATGATTTAAATTATCCCGTTCAACTATTGGCCGGTGGGACCCCACCGAGGCATTAGTTTCACTTTATTTCCCCATGTCCGTCGATTTAAAAAATCCTGGCAGTAATTCTGCAATTGAAGTTTCCAACAAATCACCCTTCAAGTTGGATAGATAGACTTTTGTATTGTTATCACTAAACTCAGCTATTACTTGTCGGCAAGCTCCACATGGTGAAACCGGACCTTCCGTATCAGCAACAATAGCAATTGCCTCTACTTTTGGTTCACCTTCTGAAACAGCTTTAAATATGGCTGTGCGTTCAGCACAATTTGTCAGGCCGTATGATGCATTTTCGATATTACATCCACGGAAAACACGTCCACTTGTAGTTAAGACAGCTGCTCCCACCTTAAATTTAGAATAAGGTGTATATGCCTGTTTACGTGCTTCGATTGCTTCGTGAATTAAACTGTTTTTATCCATTAGGGAACCTCCCACATACTTCTTCTTTAATTAATAGTCTGAGTTTGCTGTTTCGCCTTTTGCAATAGAGACCCCAGAGCTTGCACCAATACGTGTAGCACCAGCTTCTGTCATTGCTTTAGCATCCTCAAGACTTCTAACGCCGCCGGAAGCTTTAACGCCAATTTCTGCTCCAACTGTTTTTCTCATTAGAGCGATGTCTTCCACTGTTGCACCGCCTGTAGAAAATCCAGTTGATGTTTTAACAAAATCTGTACCAGCAGAAACAGCCAGCTGACATGCTTTCTCAATTTCTTCTTTTGTTAATAGGCATGTTTCGATGATCACTTTTACTAATGCTTTACCTTTTGCTGCATCAACTACAGCTTTAATATCAGCCTCAACCTCGTCATAACGGCCATCCTTCATAGCACCGATATTGATTACCATATCGACTTCGTCTGCACCATTTTCGATTGCATTAGTCGTTTCAAACGCTTTTACTTCAGGTGTATTCGCTCCAAGAGGGAAACCAATTACTGTACATACTTTTACTTCCGGTGTATCTTTTAGCATTTCTGCACATTTTTTTACCCATGTTGGATTTACACATACAGATGCAAATTTATATTCCTTTGCCTCTTCAACAATTGTCGTTACTTGTTCTTCTCTAGCATCCGCTTTTAATAACGTATGGTCGATTAAAGATGTTAATTTTGTAGTCATGTCTTAATTCCTGCCTTCCAAAAACTTATATTAATGAATTTCTGTATAAATTAATGTTGGAGCTTGTACTTTTTCAGCACTGATGTTGTATGCTCCATAGATTTTTTCCAATACATTCGCGATTTCTTCTGAGTTGGAATGTACAGTTACAAGTGATTCGCCTTCCGCAACTTCATCGCCAACTTTTTTATTCAAAACAATTCCAACAGCCAAGTCAATTACAGATTCTTTCGTAGCACGGCCTGCTCCAAGCATCATGGCAGCAACACCAATTTCCTCCGCCTGAATACCAGCAACATATCCAGAAGACTTTGCAGGGACTTCAATAAGGTATTTAGCCGTTGGAAGTTTGGATGGATCATCTATCACAGATGCATCTCCGCCCTGTGAAGCAAGGAATGTTTTGAATACTTCAAGTGCTTTTCCATTATGCATAACTTCCTCAAGCATGCCACGTGCCTCTTCAGTTGTCTCAGCTTTACCAGCTAGTATAACCATATGGCTTCCCAATGTTAAGCATAGTTCATGTAAATCAGCTGGACCTTTACCTACTAACGTGTCGATAGCTTCTTTGATTTCCAATGCATTACCAACTGCAAATCCAAGTGGTTGACTCATGTCTGAAATGATAGCTTTTGTATTTCTGCCAACTCCATTCCCGATATCAACCATTGCTCTTGCCAATTCTTTTGCATCATCAAGGTTTTTCATGAATGCGCCATCGCCTGTTTTAACATCCAGGACAATAGCATCTGCTCCAGCTGCAATTTTCTTGCTCATGATGGAGCTTGCAATTAGAGGAATAGAATCTACTGTAGCTGTTACATCACGTAATGCGTATAACTTTTTGTCAGCTGGTGTTAAGTCACCACTTTGTCCAATAACAGCGATTTTATTTTTATTTACAAGATTAATAAAATCCTCATTTGAAATTTCTACATGAAATCCTGGAACAGCTTCCAGCTTATCAATGGTTCCGCCTGTATGACCCAGACCACGTCCGGACATTTTCGCAACCGGTACTCCAAGTGCCGCTACTAAAGGTGCCAACACAAGTGTAGTTGTGTCACCAACACCACCAGTGCTATGCTTGTCTACTTTTACGCCATTTATTTGTGAAAGATCAATTTGATCTCCTGATTCAACCATTAGCTCAGTTAGGTTAACTCTTTCTTCTTGAGTCATACCTTGAAAATAAATCGCCATAGCAAATGCTGACATTTGATAATCGGGTATACTTCCATTCGTAAATCCTTCAATAACAAACTGGATTTCACTTTTATTCAACTCATGACCGTTACGTTTCTTTTCAATAACGTCAACCATCCTCATGATTTTACACCTCATTTTTGAATTATCGTAAAATAGCCACCATTACTTGGAATAACCATGTAAGTGAAAATATTGGTAGCACTTACAAAACTAACTATACCATATTAATTGAACAAAAGTAACATTAAAGTATGAACAAATGTAAAACATTTTGTAGGCGTATCCTTATTGACCCCTTTATCCAATTTTTAACACCAAAAACCCCCTATTAGGATAAACAGGAGGTTAGAACCATATTCATATATAGTTGATATATTTATTTATCCAAAATAAACCTTGCCGTATATTGATCGGTGATTAATACATTGGCGAATTGCCCCTTTAGAGCCGCATGAATAGAATCTACCTTTTGGATGCCACCGGCAACCAATATTGAATATTCTTTTACCTTCAGCTCCTCGAGTTCGATTCCCAATGTACGTTGGTTCAATGAGTTGTTACATATATTCCCTTTTGAGTCAAAAAAGCGTGAGCAAATATCACCCACAGCCTTGGAATAAAGCATCTCCAAGTCTTCTTCCGTAAAATACCCAAGTTTAAAGAGCAGTGACTCTGGTTTAACCGGCCCACACGTGAATAATGCAATATTGGCCTCTTTTCCAGTATCAATGATGCCTTTAATATGTCTATCTGCCATCATTGCTTGTTTAACAACTACCTGATCGACGATCGCCGGTAAAGGTAAATGAAATGGTGTAGTATGGAAAGCCTTCCCGAATAAATAAAGAATTTCCGATACATACGTATGCGTCTCGGAATGGCTGATTCCACCTTTAAGCTGCACAATCTTCACATTATTTACTGCCTTTTTCTTCAACTCCACTGCTACATGATAGATAGTCGTTCCCCACGTTACTCCTATGATGTCCTCATCCTTGACGATTGTATCAAGATATTCTGCAGCCTTTAATCCGATGGAAGTTTTAATAATGTGATCCTCATATTGCGGTACAGGTGTTACTACTACCTTTTTCAACTTATATTTTTCCTTAAGTTTAACCTCTAGATTCTCCAAATTTTCTTCCATATCATCTATTTTAATTTGGACAATCCCTTCTCTTTTAGCCGTTTGCAGCATACGTGAAACTGTAGGCCTTGAAACACCGAGTTTTTTTGCAATTTCATTCTGTGTATAATCCAGTAAATAATAAAGTTTAGCTGCTTCTATCACTTTACTTTTTTTATCCGCTTCCATTTTGGTCCCCTAGTTTTCCACTAATTTTCACTCATTTATATGATTAGCCTAAAAAACAATTGTTTTATTCCCCTGAACAATAATCTTATCCTGCAAGTGCCATTTCACAGCCTTGCTTAGCACATTTCTTTCAATAGATTGTCCTATTTTCTTCAATTGCTGGACATTATCCTGATGATTAACCCGCATAATATCCTGTTCAATGATGGGTCCTTCATCCAAATCATCCGTTACATAATGACTGGTTGCTCCAATCAATTTAACCCCACGAGCAAACGCTCTTTCATACGGCCGTGCTCCCATAAACGCCGGCAGAAAGGAGTGATGAATATTAATGATTTTATTCTTATACATTTCAACAAAGCTTGGCGAAAGAATTTGCATATAGCGCGCTAACACGATCAAATCGATTTGATGTTTATCGAGTAGTTCCTTCTGCTTTTTCTCCGCATCATCCTTTGTTTCCTTTGACACAGGTATGTAGTAATAAGGGATGTGCAGCGATTCTACCAGCTCTTTAGCAGCCAGATGGTTACTGATTACGATTGGAATCTCTGTCAATAAATCCCCTGATTGCCACTCCCATAGCAGCTCTCTTAAACAATGAAGCTCCTTTGAAACAAATATGGCCGTTTTCTTTATGTGATAGTTAAAAACTATATCCCACTTCATCTTAAACTTATTCGCTATTGAAAGAAATTCTTCTTTTAGTTTCTTCTCGTTTTTAGCCAGATCAGGACATTCGAATTCAATCCTCATAAAAAATGTACCGCCATTACTGTCTGTTGAATATTGATTTGATTCCAGGATGTTAGCGCCTTGTTTAAACAAGACATCAGATACAGCTGCCACAATTCCTTTTTTATCCGGACAGCTAATTAGCAAGCGCCCTTTATCTCGCTGACTCTCTTTATACAGATTTACATGCTTTTCAGCGATTGTTTCCATTCCCTCACCATCCTGATCTGTCACAGATATATATTTTTCTGCTTACATTTTATCACAAATATTCCATCCTACCTGTTGATATATTTTTATACGAATAAATTAGTTATTTCGGTAAAAAGGCAAGATGAAGCGCTTCCTTACCATATCGTTATAATCGCTGATTTACCAGCATTATAATTTTATTCACTAACTTACTATATTTCACCATGTGAATGTTAATTCTTTATACATTTTGTCTATTTTCTTATTCCATCTTAAGAGATGCACTTCTCAAAACAAATACAATTTTTAATTATATTTTCATTTCATGTTTCTAAAGGTATGCCTTGTGGGTAAATAGGTAAATATTGTTTTATTAGCTGAAGCTGCTAATAGAGAAATGTGAGGTGGTACAAATGGGGCATAATCATACAATGATGCAATTTTTTGAGTGGCATATTTTACCTGATGGTACTCATTGGAAACGGTTGAAGGAATTAGCGCCAGTATTAAAAAACTGCGGAATAGATTCTGTTTGGATCCCACCCCCAACGAAAGGACAAACACCTGAAGATACAGGTTATGGTATATATGATTTATATGATTTAGGGGAATTTGATCAAAACGGCTCTGTACGCACGAAATATGGTACGAAGGATGAGTTGATAGAAGCAATTGAAGCATGCAAAGAGAATGATATTTGTGTGTATGCAGACATCGTTATGAACCATAAAGCAGGTGCAGATGAAACAGAGAGATTTAAAGTTGTAGAAGTTGATCAGAACGATCGTACACAAGAGATTTCGGAACCATTTGATATTGATGGCTGGACGAAGTTCACGTTTCCTGGACGCGGCAATACATATTCTGATTTCAAATGGAATATGGAGCATTTCAATGGAACTGATTATGATGAAGGAACCATTCGAACAGGTGTATTTAAAATTCTCGGTGAACATAAAGGCTGGAATGAACATGTTGATAAAGAATTTGGAAACTATGACTATTTAATGTTTGCCAATATTGATTATCGCCATCCAGATGTACGAAATGAAATGAAAAATTGGGGAAGATGGCTCGCTGAAACAATTAAATGTGAGGGATATCGCTTAGATGCCGTTAAGCATATTGATTATACCTTTATTAAGGAATTTGCCATTGAAATGAGAGAAGCTCACGGTGATGACTTTTATATGGTAGGAGAATACTGGAATCCCGATTTACAGGCATGCCAGGAGTATTTAGAAAAAGTTGATCATACACTTGATTTATTTGATGTGCCTCTCCACTATAAATTACATCAAGCTTCTCAAATGGGACGAGATTTTGACCTTACAACCATTTTTCATAATACTCTAGTAGAATCTAATCCATTAAATGCCGTTACCTTTGTAGACAACCATGACTCACAGCCGGAAGAATCTCTGGAATCATGGATCGAAGATTGGTTTAAACCGTCTGCTTATGCACTCATCTTACTTCGCCATGACGGTTACCCGTGTGTTTTTTACGGGGATTATTATGGCGTTGGCGGCGAAAACCCAGTTGGGCGGAAAAACAAACTGATTGATCCGCTTCTTTATGCCAGGGTCCATAAAGCCTATGGAGAACAGGTCGATTACTTTGACCATCCAAATACTATTGGTTGGGTAAGATTAGGAACGGAAGAAAAGGAGAACTCTGGCTGCGCTATTGTTATTTCAAACGGTGACGAGGGCGAAAAAAGAATGTATGTAGGAGCTGAACGAGCCGGGGAATTATGGACTGATTGTACAGGCAACCGACCAGATAAGATTGAGATTGACGAGGAAGGCTGGGCAACATTCCATGTAAATGGTGGCAGTGTTTCTGTGTGGACCAAGCCTGACCCAGAAGAATAAAAAGCTTAAGCTAGAGTAGCATCCAGAATTTATATAAACAGGGGGCTTATGAGTGATGAAACACTGTTTACTGCAGTGTTTCATCACTCATAGCCCCTCATATTTTTCATCATTTCACTAAATCATACGATATGATTGCCGGTTTACCGGTTCTGGGATCCTCTACAATAGAAGCATCAATCTGAAACACTTCTTTTAATACTTCCGCACTCATAACTTCATTAGAACTCCCCTGTAAAATTAACTGCCCCTTTTTAATGGCAACCAATTCATCTGCAAACCGGCTAGCATGATTCAAATCATGGATTACCATCACAATGGTTCGGCCATCCTCGTGATTCAGTTTTTTTAAAAGCTCAAGAACCTCCAACTGATGTGCCATATCCAAATACGTGGTTGGCTCATCCAGTAACAATAACCCCGTCTCCTGGGCAATTGCCATTGCAATCCACGCACGCTGACGTTGCCCGCCAGATAAGGAGTCCACTGCATGATCTTTAAAATCGCTTAATCCGGTAACACGAATCGACCAATCGACCATTTCTCTGTCATGTTCAGTTAAGCGTGAGAAACCGCCCTGATATGGAGTTCTTCCATAAGAGACCAAGTCGGCTACAGATAGACCGTTAGGAGCCTCCGGTGACTGGGGCAGGATGGCCATTTTTCTGGCAATTTCCTTTGTAGGTGTATTCTTAATATCTTTTCCATCTAAAATAACTGATCCATACATAGCAGGATGTAATCTTGCCATTGTCTTCAAAATGGTCGATTTCCCACAGCCATTTGGACCAATAATGGCTGTAATCGCTCCTTTTTTTATATCTAAATTCAGTGAAGGAACAATTACATTCCCGTCGTAGCCTATTTTTAAATTCCGAGCTGACAAATCCAAAAGGTTTACCCCTCCCCCTACTTTGATTTCATTAAAAGATAAATAAAATATGGAGCACTGATAATAGAAACAATCATCCCTGAAGGAATATCAACACGGAACATATTTTTACCCAGCATATCTGCCAACAGTAAAATAAAGGCTCCAATCATAGCTGAGGCTGGTAAAAATGCCCCATGTTTAGGGCCAACAAGCTTCCTTGCAATATGGGGTGCTATTAGTCCAAGAAAAGCGATCCCCCCACCAACTGTCACCCCTAACCCAGCCAATGCAACGGCCGCTCCAATTAAAACTAAGCGCTCTTTTTCTGTACGAATCCCCAGTCCTGTCGATACAAGATTCCCAAGATTCAATATATTTAGTGTGTGTGATTTATATAAAATAAATGGGATTAAGATTAAAAACCACGGCAGCAAGGCCCACACATATTTCCACTGAGTAGCCCAAAGATCTCCGGATAACCAGACCATCGCTTTCATGAAATCATGCGGATTCAATCTGAGCTGCATGGCGGTTAAGACAGCTGCAAATCCAGCATTAATGCCGATTCCAACTAAAAGAAGGCGAATCGTGTGCAGCCCTTTCTTCCAAGATAATGCTAATATCAATACGGCCGTAAGCATGGCTCCGGCAAATGCAAATAAAGGCATCATAAATGTGCCTATCTGGCTCTGACTGCCAAGCGTAGATTGAAATACAGTGATATAAATTAATACAGCAAGACCAGCTCCGGCATTAATTCCTAAAATCCCGGGCTCCGCTAATTCATTCTGAGTAACTGTTTGCAATACCGCTCCCGATATAGCCATTCCTGCTCCTACCAAAATAGCCAGTAAGATAGCCGGCAACCGGATCTCAAATAAAACAAGCTCCTGCTTAGCTGTACCGTTTCCTAATAACGTTTGCCACACCTCTGCTGGTGAAATACTGACTTTTCCTACATTCAGGCTGATTAAACTGACCACAACAATTAGTATGAACAGAGCAATCCATACTTTTGGCAAAGTAGCGATCTTCTTCAAAACAATTGCCTCCCTTCACTGCGAACAAGGTACAGGAAGAAAGGAACTCCAATAAGTGCCGTCATAACACCAACAGGAGTTTCATATGGAGGATTAATCACTCTTGAAGCGACATCGGCCAACAATAACAAGGCACTTCCAAGAACAGCTGCGAGAGGCAATAACCTTCTATAATCAGTTCCAATCAGCATCCTGGTTATATGCGGAATAACAAGACCAATAAATCCAATCGTCCCAGAGACCGCAACCGAGCTGCCAGTCAGTAATAAAATAACGATAATTCCTAAAGCTCGGACTAGCTTGATATTAACCCCAAGCCCCTTCGTTACATCCGTACCAAGCGATAATAACGTAAGCGAATGTGCAATACTAAGTAAAATAGGTAATCCTATTAAGCCAACTACTGCTATTATTTTCACCTCAACCCAATGACTATTCGCCAAGTCACCTGCATACCAGAAGCTAATATTTTTCGTGACATCAAAATATAAAGCCATGCTGGTTGTCAAAGAGCTTAAAAACATCCCGGTTGCCATACCCGCCAAAGCCAATTTAACCGGTGTTGCCCCTCCTCTGGATAAGGCAGATAAAGAAAATACCAATAAGACCGCCAATCCTGCTCCAATCATGGAGGCAATAATAGAACCCATTATGGATAATCCAGAGAAAACCGTTAATGATAAAACTAAGGCAAATGCAGCCCCATTGGATACTCCCAAAAGAGATGGTTCAGCAAGTGGATTTCTAGTCAATGCCTGCATAACAGCACCAGAAATAGCTAAGTATGCACCAACAAAACTTGCCATCAGTGCCCTAGGCAATCTGATTTCCCAAATAATCTGATGTGTCACATTATCAGGATTTCTATGAAACAAAGCCTCCCATACTGTTGAAAGGTCTAACATTTTTGTTCCAATTATTAATGAAGCAATAAAAATAACTAGTAGTAATAAAAGAGATAGCGGGAGGACTATTCGAATCCGTTCCCTGCGAGATGGAATATTTCTATCCTCGTTCTTCTGCACGTACGTTCAGTCCTTCAAAATTATAATATGTAGTCCAAAGGAATCCACATTTCTAGTGTTACCTTAAAATGAATAGGTATGAATTTCCTTTGACCCTTCAAATGAGAATGATTATCATTAATAGTAACGAATTTATTTTACATACTAAAGGAGGATATAGCAATGGTAATAAATAATAAATACACACGTCTTCTGGTATTAATGCTGTGTGCAGTATTATTGCTTGCGGCCTGTGGCTCAAATGACAATGATACTTCTAACAAGAAGCAGTCTGACAAGAAGGTTACAGATGCAATCGGTGAAATGAGCTTCCCAAAGGATCCTAAAAAAATACTGGCACCAAATTTAGAGGATTATTTAGTCACTTTGGGCATTAAACCTGCTGCTCAATGGTCAATTGGTACAACTGTTCATAATTATTTACAGGATGAACTTAAGGATGTTCCTTTGATTTCATGGGATATGCCGATTGAAGATGTAATCGAAGCGGAACCAGACTTAATTATGTTCGAATCTGAAGCTGCTATTCAGGAAGGCCAGTATGAGGAATATAAAAAAGTAGCTCCAACCTATGTATTTAAGGAAGAAGATGCGGCTGACTGGAGAACTTTACTGACAAAAATGGGCGAGTTGTTCGGTAAAGAAGATCAGGCAAAAGAAGCAATTCAAGACTATGAGGATAAGGCTGCGGAAGCTAAAACAGCAGTTAAAGAAAAAATCGGAGATGAGTCTGCCGCCCTGATTTGGGTAACAGGTGGTCAGTACTTTGTTTTCGAGGGTGATCGTTACGCTTCAAATGTACTCTATAATGATTTAGGAATTAAGATGCCAACTTATATTAGTAACCTTGGTGAAGCACAGGCAACATGGCAGGGTACTTCACTTGAGGCATTAGCAGATTTGGATGCAGACCACCTCTTTATTGCTGCAGCTAGCGGAGAACCAGGAATGGAAACATTGGAAAACAGCTCTATTTATAAGTCCATTCCGGCTGTCCAAAAAGGAAATGTTTATACATTTGAAGATTCCAGCAACTGGACAACCAATGCTAAAACGGCCAATGATAAAACAATCGATTTAGTGCTAGATTCCTTAACTAAATAATAAACAAAGGGGGCTCTTTTTAAGAAGCCTCCTTTTTATTGTATGTCTGATCCTTACTTTCCTCTATTATATAAATCCTCTCTTCGGTCCTCAAAAGCGGAGATGCGCGTTCGTACCTGATCGACTTCCTGTATGTTTAAATCTGCATAAAGGATAGACTCTACTGTAGAACCAATTGCAATTGTTTCGCCCCATGGATTGATGACCATGGAAATCCCACCGAATGTATTATTAGGATCATTTCCGACTCGGTTGACAGCTATAATGAAAAGCTGGTTTTCTATGGCTCTTGCCTTCAATAGCGTTACCCAATGATCTACTCTTGCTTCCGGCCATTCTGCCACTACGAATATAATCTTTGCTCCCGCCAAAGCATGTTTTCTTACCCATTCGGGAAAGCGGATATCGTAGCAAATCAAGCCCCCGCTCAAGTTTCCATCCATCTTAAATAAATTCTCTTTTTGTCCCGCTATAAGATATTGATGTTCATCCATTACGTTAAAGAGATGAACTTTATCATACTCAGATATGACCTCTCCAAAGCGGTTGAATACATACATTCTATTAAAATACCCTTTGGAGGTTTTCACAGATACAGAGCCGCCAACAATATTAACATTGTACTTTAAGGCCAGTGAGGAAAGCAGCTTAATCGTTTCCTTTCCTTCAAAATCAGCAAGTTCCCCCAGCTGTTGCAGTGCATAGCCTGTATTCCACATTTCAGGCAGCACAATACAATCCGCACCATTATCAGCCGCCTCAGTGATAGACTCTGTTACATGCTTAAAATTTTCTATTGGCTTTCCATACTCGATATCCATTTGTACACAGGCGATTTTCAGGTGGCTTCCCCCTCTCTCTTCTATTAAATAGGTTATTTCAATACATGGCTGATAGCAACTTTGATGCTATCTGTTTACCCAATATGTAATAAAAATGGAATCGAGCTTTATCATCGACTCCATCATCCAATTCTTCACTAAGAATTTATAATTGTCTGTTCATAACCATTCGGATTTTGCCTTTGCCATTTCCATGAATCTGTGCACATATCCGTCAGACTCTTTTCTGCTTTCCAAACCAGTACCTTTGCGGCCTTTGCGACATCAGCATAACTAACAGCCACATCACCGGGCCTACGTTCCACTAAATCGTAAGGGATTTTCCTTCCGCTAACACTTGCGAACGCATCCACCAGGTCCAGGACACTGTATCCTTTTCCTGTCCCAAGGTTAAATGCTTCTACTCCGGATCTACCCTGCAGATATTCCAATGCCTTCAAATGGCCCTTCACTAAATCAACTACATGGATATAGTCGCGTACACCGGTACCATCATGAGTTTCATAATCGCTGCCAAAAACGGATAATTTATCTCTTTTTCCAATGGCAACCTGTGTGATATACGGCATTAAATTATTGGGAATGCCATTTGGATTCTCACCGATTCTTCCTGATTCATGAGCACCTATAGGGTTGAAGTACCTCAGCAAAGCGATACTCCATGCTGGATCGGAAACATGCAAATCACACAGGATTTCCTCTATCATTAATTTTGAACGGCCATATGGATTGGTTGCTGATAATGAAAAGGACTCATCAATCGGTACCCGATCCGGCATACCATATACAGTGGCAGAAGAGCTGAATACCAGCCTCTTTACCTGATGCTTCGCCATAACTTCGCATAGTCTGATGGTACCCGTCACATTATTTTCATAATATTTCAGAGGCATCGAAATAGACTCACCTACTGCTTTTAAACCGGCAAAATGGATAACTGAATCAATATCATATTTTGCAAACAATTGGTCAACAGCTTCCTTATCTACTAAATCTATATTATAGAATGGAAAGTTCTTACCAGCTAACTCTTTCACTCTTTCAATTGCTTCCACATGACTATTGAAGAAATTATCCAGCACTACAATATCATAACCCGCTTTTAAGAATTCAACTGCCGCATGGCTGCCTATATAACCGGCACCACCTGTAATGAGTATGGCCATCCATGATCCACTCCCCTGTTTCATCCGATTGGTAATCAGAAACATGCATATGCTAATTTTACCTTATTTAGGATTATGTGGTATTTAATTTCTTTATGAATTAAAAATATCAAAAGAAGAACAGGGTAGTGGATACTCACAATTTATATTGTCGTGAGTCGATTTTTAGGCTTGTTTTAGAAATCACCTGTTTTAGCTTTAAGGAATTCATCCTTAATCTTTTGCAGTAAAAACTGATCTGTCAGAAGGCGATAACCTGTATTAGCCAAGGCTTTTGCACCAGTAATGACAGCTTGGTCTCCCAACTCTGATATAGCACATTCTCTAAACTCTTCTGTGTGGGCTATTAAATCATTCGGGCCAATTTTGATATAAGGATGAGCTGTCGGAACAACATGGCTTACATTTCCTGCATCTGTTGAACCGGATGCATTCCGCGTACCTTGCACAACATCCTCACCTAGAGCTGCCAGTTCTTCTCGTAGTACCTCATCAAGAGCCGTGTTCAGAACGAAATCATGAACTTCATTTTGAAATCTTTCTATTTTCACATTAGCTCCGGTTGCCAACGCCGCACCTTTAGCAATCTGACTAATCCTTTCCGATATTTCCTCACAACTTTTCCAGGTTGACGCTCTAATATAGAATCTTGCAGAGGCATAATCAGGAATGATATTAGGCGCATCTCCTCCATTTGGAATAATGCCATGAACCCTTATATCTGTCGGCAGCTGCTGTCTCAATGCGCCAATCCCATTAAATAATTGGATGACCGCATCAAGTGCATTAATCCCTTCCTCTGGTGCTGCTGCAGCATGCGCCGGTTTCCCATAAAAATGAAAATCAAGGGGATTAACAGCCAAGAAAGGCTGAGTTGTTCTCGTTTGACCAGAAGGATGAATGATAATAGCTGCATCCACACCGTCAAACAGTTGATGCTTTACATAACTGCCCTTCGCACTTCCATTTTGTCCCCCTTCTTCTGCCGGGGTACCGTAAACAAGTACCGTTCCCCCTATTTCCTCGAGTACTAAACCAAGCGAAATTCCAGCTGCTACACTGGTGATACCAATGATATTATGGCCGCACGCATGGCCAAGACCAGGAAGCGCATCATACTCGGCAAGAAAAGCTATCGTAGGTCCCGGCTTTGAGGATGACTTCCTCGCTATAAATCCAGTTTCATGGCCAGCAATATCCTGTGTTACCTCAAAGCCCGCATCAATTAATACCTTGGTCAGTGTTTCAGATGCAAAGAATTCCTCATTCCCTATTTCTGGATTTTCATGAATTTGGTGGCTTATATTTATATATTTGTTTTTCTGCTGATCTATATATTCATTGATAATATCTTTATGAAAAATGCGACCTTCGTTTTTAATCATTGCTCTGCCTCCAATCTCTCTAATAATCTTATACCTATGTTAGTATCCGAAGTAATTCATTGATCGACTGCCGGGCTGGTCCAGGCATCCTGATAATTAACCAATTCTTCTATTGAAACAAAAGCCGGAATGGTATTCCCTTTAAATGTTTTAAGGATAAAATCCTCCACTTCCTCGGAATGATAAATATCTGCCAGTTTTTTTAGCTCTGCGCGGTCTTTATCCCCCTTTTTTACAGCGATAATATTAATATATGGTTTGGCCGTTGCACTTTCATGGAACAAGGCATCCTTTAATGTCAATCCTGCTTCAACCGCAAAGTTATTGTTAATAATCGATGCATCTACATCTTCAAGAAAACGCGGTGTATTCCCGGCAGCCACCAGTTCGAGTTTAATATTTTTTGGATTGGATTTAATTTTTTCCAAAGAACCTATTCCATCAAAATTATCTGTCAGTGTAATAAAGCCAGCCTCCTGCAAAAGAAGCAGCGCCCGGCCAAGGTTTGTACCTTCATTAGGAACAGCAATTTTAGCCCCATCAGGCAATTCCTTTAACTCCTTATGCTTATTTGAATAGATCCCCATTGGCGCAATAACAGTAGAGCTGAGTGGCTCAAGATCTAACTTTCTCTCCTCCACTTGTTCTTCAAAATAAGAGATTGTTTGGAATGCATTAGCGTCCACTTCGCCATCATTTAGAGCTGTATTCGGCAAAATATAATCACTGAACTTTACAAGCTCTATATTGAGCCCCTTCTCCTTAGCAAGATCAGCAATATAATCCCATATTCTTGTGTCCCCGCTGCTCACTCCAACCTTAATGGTGGAGCTGCCCTCTTTTGCACTGCCTTTTGAATCGCTCCCACATGCTGCTGTTACGACAGTACATGCAATTATTAAAATAGTAAGAAATAGTTTTTTCATTTTGTCCATCCCCTTCTTTATCATCGTCTTCTTATTTTTCTAGCGAGCATATTGCCTATGGATTGTAAAAGCTGCACAATGATCACCAGTGCTGCAACAGTTACAATCATGGTGTTAGTGTCGAATCTCTGATAACCATAGGTGAGGGCGAGATCTCCAACCCCTCCAGCACCAACTGCCCCTGCCATTGCTGAGGCTCCAACCAGTCCAATAGTCGCTGTTGTAAAGGTTAAAACAAGAGAGCTAAGCCCCTCGGGTATTAAAAACCGAAAAATAATCTGCCATTCAGTCGCGCCCATTGACTGAGCTGCTTCAATAATTCCCTTATCAACTTCCAATAATGAATTTTCAACCAATCTGGCAATATAAGGACCTGCATAAAATACAAGCGGTACAATGGCGGCATTCGTTCCAATCGCCGATCCAACAACCAATCGTGTAAATGGAATCAAAGCCACCAATAAAATAATGAAGGGAACCGAGCGTAAAATATTAATGATTGGGTTCAATATATTAAACACCCACTTATTCTCCAGAATGTGACCCTTTCTCGTTATGACGAGTAAAATCCCTAAAGGCAATCCAATCACGGCCGCGAATAGTAAGGAGAAGAAAACCATATAGAGTGTGTCACTGAATCCAATCAGTAACTGTTCAAGTGTAATTTCCATTCCTAAAAGCTGTTCATTCATGATAGCTTAACCTCCTGCAAGAGCACATCCTCACTCTCTATGTATTGGATCGCCTTCTTTATTTCTTCTGTTTCACCGATGACCTCAACGATTAAATTCCCAAAAGGGGTTTCCTGTATTTCAGAAATATTGGCAGAAAGAACACTTAAATGGACATCAAAACTTTTCGCCACTGTTGAAAGTAGATGCTTGCCAGACGAAGATCCCAAAAAATTAAGTTTCCAAACTGCTGGTTTATTCTCCTTTAAGGATTTCAAAAAGCTCTGCGGAATCTCGTCGTGAATGACTGTTCTAACAAACCGCTTGGCAACCTCAGTGGTTGGCTTGGAAAAAATATCAAGAACAGGACCCTGCTCAACAACCCTCCCATTTTCCATGACAGCGACCTTATTGCATATCTCTTTAATCACCGACATTTCATGTGTAATAAGCAAAATTGTTATATTGTATTCTCGGTTTATTTTTTTCAATAGCTCTAAAACATCCCTTGTCGTCTGCGGATCCAATGCCGATGTAGCTTCGTCACATAGCAGGATAGATGGGTTCGTGGCCAGAGCTCTCGCAATTCCAACCCTCTGCTTCTGTCCACCTGACAATTCATCCGGGTAACTTCGACCCTTAGCTGATAACCCCACGAACTCCAGTAATTCTCGAACTCTATTTTGAATCGTTTCTTTACGAACGCCGGATAGTATCAATGGAATCGCTACATTATCAAATACCGTCTTAGATTGAAGTAAATTGAAATGTTGAAAGATCATCCCGATTTTCTTTTTCTCTGCCCTTAATTCCTTTGCTTTGAGACTGGCAAACGATTTACCATTCACAAGGACCTCCCCCTCAGTAGGCCGTTCAAGCATATTAACTAAACGCAAAAGTGTACTTTTCCCGGCCCCGCTGTATCCTACCACTCCAAAAATATCCCCTTTTTCAACCGTTAAATGAATGCCTCTCAGAGCATCTACGCTTTGACCATTTGCTTGATATGACTTTTTTATGTTTCGAAACTCAATCATGTTCTCTCCTCCAGGTCTAAAAAATTCGAAATGCAAAAAGCCCCTTCTGTCATTAGACAGAAGAGGCTTTGTATGAACATATACATAAAAAGACAAGTAGAAATATGTTCGCTTAAAGCTTCCTCTTATCTCTCAAACAGATGTTTGTTGGAATTAGCACAGTATTTTTACCATAGTAAAAATCCGCTGCCGAAGTATCATAGGGCCAAATCCCTCCACTTCTCTCGATAAGAATCGCTTGCTATTCAATTAAATTTGATGTTTCCAACTATATCCTATCTTGTTTAGCAATGTCAATAATAATTTATAATATTTAAAATATTTTTGATTTATAATAAAGAATACCCTAAATCAAGTTACAGCAACTAAAATTCATGAATATTTCCAATTCATGAATCATTGTGGTTAGTTATTCGTATAGGATATTAAGGGAAATTATGAAAAAAATAAGGAGGGGTACTTTGTGGGAAATATCTTCATCTATTCCATTATCATTGGGGTTATATCGGCACTTATTCTTGTGCCATTCAAAAATAATGAAAAATTACGTATCCACATGAAGGGGAAAACAAGGCTACTTGTTTTTGTCAGTTTAGCTGCATTAATCACAATTGGAGCATTTTTATTTTATTACTTCACCCTTTTGGATCAAACTATCTCCTCTCTTTGGATTTACGTCATCATACTAACTCTATTGGGTTCAATGATTGCTACGGGTATGGAGAGAACTATTAAAGGTATTTTATTTGCAGGTAGTTTGCTTGTCGGCCTCTATTTTTTAACAGCATTTCTGTTTAATGCTGATGAAAAGTATACAATAGCCAAAATGGACGTCAAAGAAGAAATACAAACATTTGATGAAAATAAAAAGCCGGCCAGCGTGCCTCCTCAATACGCCCGCAATAAAATGAAAAAAGCATTTGGCCAGGTACCAAATACGAGCTACTACGAATTAGGAAATTTGCAAATCCAAAAAGTAAATGGTGAGTATGTTTATATTGCTCCAGTCGAATTTTCAGGATTCTTCAAATGGCTGAAAGGGAAAGTAACTCCTGGATACTTTATATTAAGTGCCACAGATTCATCAGCCAACCCTAAATTTATTGAGGCAGAAATGATCTACACTCCTTCTGCATTCTTCAATAAAGAAACAGAGCGCCGTATTCGTCTACAGTACCCATCCTACATATTCTATGGGGATTCACAGCTTGAAGTAGATGATAATGGCACACCATTTTATATTCGTTCTTATGGTGATTTTGTCTCTGCCAGAAATGGCTTCCAGGTAAAAGGTGTTGTAGTGATGGATGCCAAAACTGGGAAGTCCAACTCTTATACCCTTTCTGAAGCGCCTGAA
The DNA here is from genome assembly GCF_058267515.1 of Pradoshia sp. Z6_59. Classification (NCBI taxonomy): domain Bacteria; kingdom Bacillati; phylum Bacillota; class Bacilli; order Caryophanales; family Bacillaceae; genus Pradoshia; species Pradoshia sp. Z6_59. Next base: position 86,310 of record NZ_JBZCPP010000005.1, on the reverse strand, counting down.
TTTATTGATGGTTCGGTTGCACCAGAGGTCGTCAGTACACAAAACAGCTACTTTGGAAATTATATTCATGGATATTGGAATAGCCTGTTTGGAAAATCAGATGTTAAACTGCCTTCTGATGAGGGTACCGAGGCGAATGTAAGTCCGATCTTTGATGAAAATGGAGATATGTATTATTTCACTGATTTCACGAGTCCTAAAGAGGGCGTCGATTCTATGCTCGGCTATGCGCTCACAAATTCCAGGACGGGTAAAGCTGTCTATTATACAGGTAATATGGAGGAATCCTACATGGATTCACAGGGCGCCCTGCAAATTATCGAGAAGAAATTTATAGAAAAGAAATGGGAAGGAAAAATGCCTATCATCTATAATTTTTACGGTGAAGCCAGTTGGTTAACAGGAGTACTGGATTCAAATGGATTCCTACAAAATTATTTCATCGTATCTGCTGCCAATCCTGAAATAACAGCATACGGGTCAACACCAAATGAAGCCTTAAAGCTATACAAAACTGCTCTTCAAAAAGGCGGCGGAACGGTTAACGGCACCTCTACAAGTGTTGAGAAGAAAATTGAAGGGAAAGTTATAAGAGTTTATAAAGAAAAATCAGGTGAATATACCGTTGTTTCGTTCCTTCTGGATAATGGTCAAAGCTACAATATGTCTTCTGAAAAGGACCCTTTGATCATTTATCTGCAGGAAAATGATCAGGTATCTGTAACGTACCTGGATACAGGGGAGAACTTTTTACCTGTAAATAGTATTACAATTAAAAATTTACAATAATATATCCTTGGCGAAAATAGATCATCCTCACTCGAGGATTGATCTATTTTTTAACAACTGGACTAATTTTATTACCCATATTTAAATTATTGTTAAATATATAGTTAGAATCGTGTTGAATAGGGTAAATAAAATTAGTCATAAATACTCATAATAGGTAGTGTTTACATTCATTAAGAGGAGGGCTTTGGGGTTAAATTCTACAGATCAATACCCATACTGGATGTAGTTCCAAAAGAATTAGAGCGCAAATGGAAACAGGAATTTTTTATACTTTAGAATTCATTATTCAGAGCTAAAATTTTGCTTAAAATACACTTACATGGTTAAAGCATTTTCAGCTGTTTTCCATACATACTTAGTATAAATATGTGAGTCAGATTATTTTCACATAATGTTAGGAAGTACTTTCCATTTACAAATCTCTATATATTTTATTAGATTAAAGTAAGTATAATCCTGCTCTTTTTTTGTTTTCTCCACACTTTTTTACATCTTTTTCTTCACAACAAATAATTGGAAATCTTATAGTAATCTAATATTATTTGGTAAGTATTGATTGCCAAAAAACCGTATCTTTATATATACTCATAGAGATACATACATTCTGTTATAAGATTAAAACATCCCTTTTAAGCCGCCCCCATTGGACATAGAGGGTTTTTAAACGTTACTTATATGAAGGAGGTTCACAATGAAGAAATTTTCAAAATTCACATTTCTAATAGCAATGGCTATTGTCATGATTGCTTCATTTATATTCCCGGCTTTAAACACGAAAGCAGAAGGAAAAAAATATGAGATTGCAACAGATATTACATTTGCTCCATTTGAATTCCAGGAAACGAATGGCGAATTTGTCGGTATAGATATCGATTTACTCAATGCTATAGCTGAAAACCAAGGGTTTGAAGTAGAAATTAAGCCACTTGGATTTAATGCAGCTGTACAAGCTCTAGAGTCCAATCAAGTAGACGGCGTTATTGCCGGAATGAGTATAACTGATGAAAGAAAACTAAAATTTGATTTCTCCGATCCCTACTTCGAATCTGGTGTCGTAATGGCGGTTGCCGAGGGAAATGAAGAGATTAAATCCTATGAAGATTTAAAAGGAAAAAAGGTAGCCATTAAAACCGGTACAGAAGGTGCCAGCTTTGCAGAAAGCATAAAAGATAAATATGGTTTTAAAACAGTAACCTTTGATGATTCAGCCAATATGTATGACGACGTTAAAACAGGTAACTCTGCAGCTGTTTTTGATGATTACCCTGTTCTAGCATATGGGATTACACAAGGCAACGGATTAGAAATCGTAACTGAAAAAGAAAAAGGCGGTTCCTATGGGTTTGCTGTCGCTAAAGGACAAAATGCGGAATTGATTGAGCAATTCAATACCGGTCTTGCCAATTTGAAAGAATCAGGCGAATATCAGGTTATCATGGATAAGTACTTGAAGGCAGAAAAAAGTACGGATACTAATAACGGTTTCTTCGGCTTATTAGAATCAAGTATGCCAAGTCTGTTAAAAGGTCTTCAAATGACCCTGATTTTGACTGTCGTATCTCTTGTTATAGCATGTATCCTCGGTATTATATTTGGTCTAATGCGCGTGTCCCATCTAAAAATCTTAAGGGCAATTGGCGTCATTTACGTAGATATTTTTAGAGGAACCCCACTGATTGTTCAAGCTTTCTTTATCTATTTTGGTATTCCTGCAGCACTTGACTTCCGAATATCTGCCGTTGCTGCCGGTATCATTACACTAAGCTTAAATGCCGGTGCCTATATGGCTGAAATTGTACGCGGTGGTATCGAATCTGTTGATAAGGGACAAATGGAAGCTGCCCGAAGTCTTGGTCTTCCGTATAAAAAGGCAATGGCAAAGGTTATTCTTCCACAGGCAATCCGTCTAATGATTCCGTCTATCATTAACCAATTTATCATTACATTGAAGGATACCTCTATCCTATCCATCATTGGTATTAATGAATTGACTCAAAGCGGAAAAATCATCATCGCCAGAAATCTGGAGTCCTTCCAAATGTGGCTGATTGTAGGGTTAATATACTTTATCATTATTATGATTTTAACTAAGGTATCAAACCGTATGGAAAGGAAGATCCAAAATGGGAAAGCTTAAAGTAAAAGGATTAAAAAAATCATACGGGAAGCTGGAAGTACTAAAAGATATCAGCCTTGAGGTCAAAGAAGGCGAAGTTGTTTGCTTAATTGGCCCTTCTGGATCCGGTAAAAGTACACTGCTACGCTGCCTCAATTTACTTGAAGAAGTAAATGAAGGTGACGTAACAGTTGATGATAAACATTTAACTGATAAAAACACGGACATTAATAAAGTTAGGGAAAATATCGGAATGGTATTCCAGCATTTCAATCTCTTCCCGCATATGACTGTACTTGATAATATTACACTGGCTCCTATTGAGCTGAATAAAGCTTCAAAAGAAGAAGCAAAAAAAATCGGCTTAAAGCTATTAACTCGTGTTGGTCTTGAAGATAAGGCCAATGCCATGCCAGCTCAATTGTCCGGCGGACAGAAACAGCGTGTTGCGATTGCACGAGCTCTTGCCATGAACCCTGACATCATGCTGTTTGATGAGCCTACGAGTGCACTTGACCCCGAAATGGTCGGTGAGGTTCTGAATGTTATTAAACAGCTTGCGCAAGAGGGTATGACGATGGTAATTGTAACTCATGAAATGGGCTTTGCTCGTGAGGTAGCTGATCAGGTCATCTTTATGGATGGCGGATATGTTGTGGAAAGAGGAACACCTGAAGAAATCTTCTCCAATCCAAAAAATGAACGAACTAAGGATTTTCTTGATAAAGTTTTATAACCCGAGTTAGGGGCTGTCTCTCTTAAGTCCCTCTCTTTAAAAGAGGCTGGGACATAAGTATTTCAGTCAATGATAAATCCGAACTATTAGGTGATATTTTAATAATATTTCGCCTAATAGTTCGGATTTTTATTTGTTTTCAATAGATTGGTTACTTCTATATACCATTATTAAACTTAGTGGAATGGAGCGGAAGCCACCGACTCCTGCGGGAAGTAACGGAGGCTTAAGACCTGAGCAAGGCGCAGCCGACGAGGCTAAAGCCTTCCTCCCCACGGAAAGCGAGTGGAGTAAGCGCGCAATGGAACGAACTTTTCTTGTAACAAAGTCGATAAATTAGATATCGTTCGTCTTTTCAGGATCGTTTATAAGTTATGTCCCAGCCTCTTTTTTATTCACGTAAGCGGGCAGCCATTGGTCCATTACTTCCTATTGGACCTGTACCGCCCTAAATTATTGATAAAGATTCAGCTTTCCGCTCTAGCTCTCCCTATAAAAGCCGGATAAGCATTTAAATGTTTTTAAGACGGACATCCTCCTAAATCATCTGATACTAAACAAAGGCCTGCTTTAATGAGCAGACCATTGTATTATAATCACCTAATTATTTGAATACAGTTTCGACAACTTTACTAGAGGCAGTACCATCATCCCAGTCACAGAATTGCTCATAAAAAGCAGCATACTTTTCTTTATATTGATCCTCTACTTGATCAATATTTTGCACAGCTTCAATGATTTCATCCGTTGTTTTTAATAGCGGTCCAGGTACTTCAGATTCCATATTAATATAGAATCCCCGTAACGTATCCCGATATTTCTCCAAATCATATGTAAAGAATAAAATCGGCCTTTTGAGGTTTGCAAAATCAAAGAAAACAGAGGAATAATCTGTAATCAGAATGTCAGAAATTAAATATAGCTCAGAAATATCATCATAGTTGGAAAAATTATACACAAAGCCTTCAAGACCTTCTGTTCTAATATTCTCTGCAATTAAATAATGTAATCTTAAAGCGACAATATACTCATCACCGAGTAATTCCTGCATTTTCATTAAATCAAGCCGTAGATTAAATTTATATTTACCCTTTTCATAAAATTCGTCATCTCGCCATGTAGGTGCGTATAAAATCAATTTTTTATTCAATGGAATATTCAGTTTCTCCTTCAATATTGTTATATCCTGTTTAGTATTATGCGTATACAGTACATCATTTCTTGGATATCCAACATTCAACATCTCTTTATCAAATTGAAAAGCCCTTCTAAAGATTTCTGTTGAATATGCATTTGGAGATACTAGGTAATCCCATTTTTTTGCTTCCCTTGTGAAATTCCTTTTATACTTTACTGTGTTTGTGCCCGGCATTGAAACCTCGTCCATATCATTAGCAAGCTTTTTAAGCGGTGTGCCATGCCATGTTTGCAAATAGATGGTCTCTTCCCTTTTTTTCAGATGCAGCGGTAATCGAGCATTACTCACCCAATACTTTGCTGTTGCCAAATGATAATAATATGCTAAACTTAAACCTTTTACCTGTTTAGGGTTTCCCGGAATCTTCTTACCTGTTTCATTAAAAATCCAAATATACTGATAATCATCTTTATTATTCAGTAAATACTCATATATATATTTAGGACTATCTGAATAATTCTTTCCTAAAAAGCTCTCAAGAACTACCTTCCGTTCATTAACAGGCCATTTTGTAAAGAAATATTTGTATAGATAGATTTTCATTTTCTTTTTGCTTTTATAAGCACGTTTAAGTTCCCTGGCATGATGATGAAACCAAATCGTTCTTTTAAACGATTTAAGCTTTCTATTCCTAAGGGAATATAACTCTCTTCTGACGACAACATTTAACTTGTCTATTCTTTTCTCATCTAATTGATCTGCTGCATTTGCTAAATCCTCATAATATAAGGGAATACTTTTTGAATCTGCCAATAACAAAATCATGTTTTTTCGATAAATACTTATAAATCTACCATCTAAGAACGAACAGATTCTTGGATAATTCGAATACTCCGCCTTCAGTACGCGATAGACTTTTAAGAAGTCAGTTACCTTTTCCCCTCTCGTTCTTTGCATGATAGCTGGGTTAGTGATTGGATTATTTCTCACCCTCTTAAAATAATAGGCATCTTTAATTGTTGGAATTTTATTCATATGATCCATAATTGGCGCAATAAAAACCAAGTCTGAATAGCATTCTATATCTTCTGCAAACCTTAAATTGAGCGTTTTAATCATATCTACGCTAACCAGTCGTCTGATAATAGATAAGTCTCGAAAATGGCTCTTTACTTTTCGGAATTTAATAACTCTTTTTCCTTTTTGCAAGTGACCAGCTTCTATCAATTGGGTCTCATTAATCTCAGTATTATGCTCAATAATACTGTCTTCATATTTTCGAATCGTCTTTTTCTTTCCAGCTATTATTCGTTCATCACCTATATACTTGACCAATAATTCAATTGTATTTTCTGCTATAAAATCATCACTATCTAAAAAATACACAAACTCTCCAGTGACTTTTTGTAAGCCAATATTTCTAGCATATCCAACACCTTTTCTGCTTTGGAGTTGTATACTTGCAATCCGATCATCCATATCCTGATACTCTTTAATTATTTCATTAGACTCGTCGGTTGATCCATCATTAACAAGTATAATTTCCAGTTGTTTATATGTTTGATTAACAACCGACTGAAGACATTCCCTTAAATACTCTGCCGTATTATATATGGGAATAATAATAGATACCTTTTTCACACTAATTAAACTCCTTATTTGCGTCAATATTATGGTTTTATTAATTTAATTATCAAAATATAATATATCACACAAAATGACACTTTATTTACAAAACCATACTTATTTATCCATTATAAGTTATTAACCACTTATATTCCGTTTTATTCCATTCACTCTACTATCCATATTTTCTTTTGCTATACTGTTGTTTTTTCCTTTTATTCCCACTTTATACAATCATCATAAAAATTTTATTAAAATTCTATTTATGGACAAAATAATATTTATTGTAATTTAGACTACCTACAATTTTTGAATTTTCCAGTTTCGAACCGTTCTCTCCAAATGCTATTATTATTTTAGTATAATAAAAAAAGAAAAAGCTATACAATAGGAGTGTTAGAATGGATTCAATCAGCTTTATAGAAATAATACAATTTGTTTTTTTAGGATTACTGCAAGGTCTTACTGAACCAATCCCTGTATCTTCAAGTGGCCACTTGGTCATCTTTCAGCATTTTTTCGGACTTAACATCCCGGGATTAAGCTTTGAGTTGTTTGTAAACTTTGCTTCCCTGCTGGCCGTTATCTTTATTTATCGAGCAGATTTAATGAAGTTGATTAAAAATGGATTTTCCTATTTAACAGGCTCTGATAAGTCCACCGCCATGAAAAAGGATTTTTATTTTATTCTTTACTTAATTGTTGCTACAATTCCAGCTGCATTTATCGGTCTCTTCTTTGAGGATCAAATCGCATCAATTTTTAAGGGTGTGCGTGTCATTGGCTTTACACTGATTATCACTGGTATTGCTCTGTGGCTTATCCGTAATTTAGAGGGCAGGAAAGCTGAGGGAGAACTGACATTTAAGGATGCTATTATTGTGGGATTATCTCAGGCTGTTGCTTTAATACCTGGAATTAGTCGATCCGGTGCAACGATTGTATCCTCCATGGCTATGGGAATGAATCGTGAAACTGCGTTGAAATTCTCATTTTTTCTATATATCCCCATCAGCCTTGGCGGCATGGTCTTTTCAGTATCCGATATGGTGAACGATCCGGATTTAGGAAGACTGCTCGTTCCGTATGCATTGGCATTCATAGCTTCTCTCATCGCTTCCTATTTTTCACTGCGTTGGTTTATGGATATTATGAAAAAAGGGAAATTGGGGTACTTCTCTATTTACTGTTTTATAGTGGGAAGCCTCGTAATCATCTTCGGTTAACTTATTAAAAAGGAGAACAAGCATCTACGCTTGTTCTCCTTTTTGTATTTGCGAGTCGTTTTTATAGTACACTTATATTTATATAAACTATACATTTTGAGCTTTGCCGTGACAAAACATCTATTACCTGAAAATAGTTCGAGTTCCTTTCCCACTATTCGCATTCCTAATAAATAAAGAACGGTGATGGTTATGTTTAAAATTTTATTAATTGAAGATGACACCAGCCTTTTTAAAGAAATTAAAGAGAGGTTAACCCAATGGTCTTATGAAGTATATGGTGTTCAGGATTTCGGAGAGGTACTTAATGAATTTACGGACATTCAGCCTGACTTAGTCCTTATTGATATTCAATTGCCTAAATTTGACGGTTTCCATTGGTGCCGGCTGATACGGACGCACTCCAATGTACCCATTCTATTTTTATCATCCAGAGACCACCCCACTGATATGGTGATGTCTATGCAACTTGGTGCCGATGATTTTATACAGAAGCCTTTTAACTTTGATGTTTTGGTTGCAAAGATTCAAGCCATTTTACGAAGAGTTTATAATTATAATGCTGATCAAACACAGCTGAAAATCTGGTGCGGAGCGACCATTAATTACGAAAAGAATACGGTTGAAAATGAACTCGGATCAATAGAGCTTTCAAGAAATGAAATTTACATTTTAAAACAGTTGATCGATCATAAGAATAAAATTATCAGCAGAGATACTTTAATTCGCAGTTTATGGGATGATGAGCGGTTTGTCAGCGATAATACATTAACGGTCAATGTGAATCGGCTGCGAAAAAGACTGGATGAACTTGGACTTGGACATTTTATAGAAACAAAAGTAGGTCAAGGATACATGGCAAAGGAGACGGCAGATTCTTTATGATAAAAAGCTATTTAATTGAAAAAAGAAGCTGGATTATCTTATTCCTGTCTATTCATCTATTCATACTCTTTGTGGCTTATATTGACCAGTCTATCCCTTTTCATTCAATTGCTTATATCGTCTTTTTATCATTAATTTCATTTACTATTTTCATAATCATGCGCTATAAAACTGAAACGCGATTTTATAGAAGTTTAGATAAACGAGATACAGATTTAGACATCTCCACTCTGCCGGATGCAAGAAGCCCTATTGAACGAATTGTTCTTAATAGTATCCTGAATCAAACAGAGCAACTGAAACATGCAACTGCACATAGCCAAACCTTAATTGAGCAAGAAAAAGATGACTTACTTTCCTGGATTCACGAGGTTAAAACTCCACTAACAGCCATGAATTTAATTATTGATCGCCTAGAGGATGAACGAACAAAATCTGAGCTAACCTATGAATGGATGAGAATTCAACATCTGCTTGATTCTCAACTTTTCCAAAAGCGGCTTCAATTTATTGAAAACGACCTTTTAATAGAGAATATAGATTTACGTAAACTTGTCTATAAAGAAATAAGAGAATTGCAGAGTTGGTGTATCCAGAAAAGGATCGGCTTTGATCTTCATTTGGATATTACCGAAGTTACAAGTGATGCCAAGTGGTTAAGCTTTATTATTAGACAGTTATTAACGAATGCAGTTAAATATAGCCAGGACTCTGATATTATTCTTTCGAGCCACCCACTGCCAAATGAACATATCATTTTAACCATACAGGATTTTGGACGCGGCATTGATCCGAAAGATTTGCCACGTATCTTTGATAAAGGCTATACTTCTGCCGTGGAACATACCGATAATGCTGCGACAGGTATGGGCTTATATTTAGCTAAAAAAGCAGCAAAGCCTCTTTTGATTGATATTGGAGTAGATTCAAAATTAGACGAAGGCACCCGTTTTACTCTTACCTTTCCAAAGAAAAATGATTTTGTTGAGGTCATTAGCATGTGACAAGAATGTCACATGCTTTTCTATTTTGTTCGGAGAATAGAAGGATTTGAACAGAACGTCCTCTATATAATGAAGATATCAATTAAAGGGAGACGATTCCATATGAATATATTAGAGGCACATAAAATCCATAAATCATTTGGTAGCAAATTTAATCAGCAAGAGGTTCTGAAAGGTATTGATATTACTATAAAAACAGGAGAATTTGTTGGAATAATGGGCGCCTCCGGCTCAGGAAAAACGACTTTACTTAATGTATTATCTTCGATTGATAAAGTCAGCACAGGAACCATCAGGATTAATAATACAGAGATGACAGCAATGAAGGAAAAAAAGCTCGCAGAATTCCGCAAGCATCATCTTGGCTTCATCTTTCAGGAGTACAATTTATTAGATACCTTAACCGCTAAGGAAAATATTCTTTTACCATTATCTATTAGCGGCTTATCCAAAAAAGAGGCTATTAAGCGGTTTGATGAGGTAGCTAAGGACCTTAGCATCCTGGACCTGAAGGATAAATACCCAAATGAACTCTCAGGCGGCCAAAAGCAGCGGACATCTGCAGCAAGAGCGTTTATCCATGAACCAAGTATTATTTTTGCCGATGAACCTACAGGTGCTCTTGATTCTAAATCAGCATCCGATCTGTTAAATAAACTAAGTGAATTAAATCAAAAGAGGAATGCAACAATTGTTATGGTTACACATGACCCTGTAGCAGCCAGTTATTGCAATCGCGTTATTTTTATTAAGGATGGACAAATCTATACACAGCTAACTAAGGGCCAAGAAGATCGTGAATCCTTTTTCAAAGGCATTATCAAAACACAAGGAATCTTGGGTGGTGTTAAGGATGAGCGTTAAAACACTCATATGGAGAAACCTCAAGAAAAATATAAATAACTATTATCTCTATGTATTTGCCTTAGTTTTCAGCGTTGCCCTTTACTTTTCATTTGTTACTCTACAATTTGACCCCGCAATGGATGCTGCTAAAGGTTCAATAAAAGGAGGGGCTGCACTTCAAGTAGGATCTCTTTTGCTCATTAGCATCGTACTTGTATTCCTGCTCTTTGCCAATAGTATTTTTATTAAAAGACGGGGCAAAGAAATTGGTCTATTCCAGTTAATCGGTATGACGAAATCTAAAATATTCCGTATTTTAAATATGGAGAATGCGATTCTCTACTTCGGTTCATTGGTGGCAGGTATTTTTATTGGATTCTCCATTTCAAAGCTTATTATGCTTATACTAATTAAATTAACTGGTGTCGAGGATATAGCTGCTCTGCGTTTTTCAGGAGAAGCGCTAATCCAAACCATTATTGTGTTCAGTGTGATTTATCTACTAATCATGTTATCAAATTATCTCTTCATTAAAAGACAAACTATATTATCATTATTTAGAGTATCTTCTTCCACTGAAGTAAAAGTCAAAAAAATATCTAAATTTGAAATCACAATCGGTATACTTGGTCTTTTTTTAGTAGGATCTGGATACTATATTTCAACTAAACTTTTCGGTGAGGATTTATCTACTAGTGATGAGTTAATAGCAGCAATGTTATATATTCTTGGGGCTGTGATAGTTGGAACCTATTTGTTTTATAAAGGCTCTGTAACCTTTATTTTAAATAGTATTCGTAAAAAGAAAGATGGTTATTTAAATGTGTATGAGGTTCTCTCTCTCTCATCTATCATGTTTCGCTTGAGGTCGAATGCTATGTTATTAACAATCATCACAACTGTTTCAGCACTTGCAATTGCTTTACTCTCATTAAGCTATATTTCCTTCTATTCAGTCGAGAAAACAGCGAAGAATAGTGTTCCAGCTAACTTCTCCTTTATGAATGAAAAAGATGCTGATCATTTTACAGGTGTCCTTCGTGAAAATGGCATTGCTTTTAAGGAGAAGAAAATTGACGTTATTCAATCGAGAGTTAATATTGAGCAAATTATAGAAACCAGCCTTAATGTACTGGATCTTCGACTGAATTATATGCCAATGCCTGTTATCAGTGAAAAGGCAATTGACGATTTTGAGTTAACTGCCCATGAGGCTTATTTCACCGGTTATAGCGACATGCTTAAAAGTATGTTGGATTTTAAAGATACAGGTGACATCCAAATAATAGGTAACAACATAACGATTGACCAAAAATATAAAGGCCTAAATAGGGATTATGTGATTTCCTGGAACTTTACAATCGACGGTATACCTGCTGTAGTTGTGGATGAATCTACGTTTCAAAGATTAAAGGATGATATAGCCCCAGCTATCCAGGATGCTGACTTACTCTATATTGGGATTGATATCACAGATAATAAACAGCTTCCAGAAGCAAATAGTCTATTCAATCAATTAGCTACTCAGGATGATACACATGAATCCCGTATTAACATGAGCCAAGATAACAAAAAAAGAATGGGATTAACGATGTTTATTGTCGGATTTCTAGGTTTAACATTCCTTATTACATCTGGCTGCATTCTTTACTTTAAACAAATGGATGAAAGTGAGGAAGAAAAGTTAAACTTCTCTATCTTAAGAAAACTTGGATTTACCCAACAGGATCTTTTGAAGGGTGTTAAGCTAAAACAATTATTTAATTTTGGAATACCACTCATATTAGGTCTTTGTCATAGCTATTTTGCAGTTAAGTCAGGTTGGTTCCTATTCGGAATAGAAATTTGGGCACCGATGTTACTAGTAATGGTGTTGTATACAGTATTCTATTCTATATTTGGAGTATTATCTGTTTCATATTATAAGAAAATCATAAAAGAATCGTTATAAAATTATTTATGGAGCTCTTGCTTTAATAGCGGGAGCCTTCTTTTCATTTTGAAGAAAATAATTCGAGGGAAATTCTATAGATAGTGTGTTTTAGTGATGGGAATTTAAATTTATGGTGCATACTCTAAGCGCCTTTGTCTATTCATTTTAGATAAAGGCATTTAATGAAGTATACACCATTCCTAAAGTAGCAACTTTAGAGATAAATGTTATAACAATTACTTTCACATTAGATCCTCCCTTGTTTTTCAATATCAGTTAGTCAAATACCGCAATGGCTAATTACATTATACAAATAACATAATAGCCATTGTTACAAATTTAAATCCAAATACAACTCCTAATGCTTTCATTCATCCTTCCTCCTATCTTTTTAAAATTCTTGCAGTCTTATATTAAGTTTTGCATTGCTAAATAAAAGCAAATGCTTCTACGTACATTATTAATTACATTACATAAATAACATCAAAGCCATTGTTGCAGCTTTAAATCCAAATACAATTGCTAATGGTTTCATTCTTTCTCCTCCTATTTTTTAATTACAGATTGTCCTATTACATAAAAATTTGCATTGCTGTATAAACTAACAATAATGATCCCGCTTTAAGCGCAATTGTTGATACCACACTTTTCAATTTCACAATCTCCTTTTCAAAAATAAATGATCTTTCAAGTTGATTTCTCAACCTTACAGATACAGTATAGTCCAAAATGACTATAACAGTCCAGTGAAATTTTCAAAAAAAGTTTGTGAAATAGTTCACTTATATTTTGTTAAGCACACCGTTTAATCTATTGGTATACATAGTTGTATACAAGTATTCATAGAGAAATATGATTGTGAAAGCAATGAAAACACTTCCAAAATCATGTGATATTTTTCACAAACTGTATTACTCTATAAAAATATAGACTATAACAGTTTTGTTATCTGGATAAATTTTTTCTAGGATTTATTCACAAACTTTTGTCTGTCTGCATCCAATTAATTCAACCTTCGATCTCCAATAAAAAACCTAACCGAATGTTAGGTTTAAATGAATGGGGATTTTAATCCTTTAACATAATAAAAATCAACTCAAACAACTCAAATATTTGTTTAGGATCTTTACTTGTTATCTCCTTAATTTTATCCAAACGATATTGCAGCGTATTTCTATGAATATGTAACTCTTTTGACGTTAATGTCATATTGCCATTGTTGTTAATATAGATCTGCAAGGTCTCCAGCAATTCTGGCGAAGAGATAAGAGAACCTTTAATATAGGAGTAATTAATAAACGAATCTATATCTATCTCGCTGATTTTGGATAAAAAGCATACATCTATATAATGTATAATTCTCTTTTGAAGATTTAATTTTCCACTAATTTGCATAGCACTGATTGCTTGATGAAAGCTCTCAGAAATAGTGTCTACATGACTCCCAACACTGATCTTTATAGTCGGATTTTCACTAGTTAACAGCTCAGCCAAGGATTTGATTCCACTATTGTCCTGTAGCAGGATAATGGAATACTCATCTTCTTCAAAAACAGGATAATTGATTCTTTTAGGACTTGGCTTTGGTTTTGCAATCAGGACAGACGTTTTTCTTGTCAGATCAAGCTGGTAATTCAGAGCTTCCCTTTTTATTTCATCTGAGTATTGGTACTTCGTTTCTACTAATAACTTAAGAAACGCGGACTTCTTTTTACTAATCTCCTCCATACTCTTCAACGCAATTTCTTGTTCAATTAACAGAGAGACTGTGGTTTTGACTAGTTTGCAAAAAGGGATTACCTCACCCGGCTCGCCACTAATCCCAATAACACCTACCATCTTTTGATTAATGACAATCGGTTCATTTGTACCCTTTTTTTCATACTTATTATCCTCTGTTATTGTAATCATCCTGCCTAAACGTAAGGCTTCGACCGCTCCAGTATGGAAGGTTCCGATTCTTTCCTTACTCCCGCTGCCGATAATGATGCCCTTTTCGTTCATAATATTGATATTATACGGAATATCCGCCATCATTTTATCGACAATATGTTGTGCCTGTTTATTTGTTAACTGATACATGGTGAACAAAACCTTTCTTCATTTCTGTACCCTACTTATCTAATAATTCATAAATCGTCTCCTATATTTCCATTATAAACTAACAAACCTCTCCTCCCTTTCTTTGTGCATTTGCACAAAGAAAATCATCTATCCATCAATAGAATTGTAAACGCTACCAAACTATAATAAACGTATTCAACACTACTCAGGAGGTTACAGGATGGACGGGATTATGATTAGTTGGATTGGGGCTTTAGCTGGTCTGGCAATAGCCATTATCTTAATCTTAAAAAAGCTGAACCCGTTGTATGCTTTATTTTTAGGAGCCATACTCGGATGTTTAATAGGTGGAGCTAACCTTGAGGAAACCATCAATATACTTGTTGGCGGCACTCAAAGTGTTATGGGGACTGTTATTCGTGTTCTTGCCGCTGGAGTTTTAGCTGGCGTCATGATGGAGTCCGGGGCTGCAGAAACAATCGCTCAATCTATTGTTTCTAAATTAGGGGAAAAGAAGGCTCTTATTGCATTAGCTCTTGCGACCATGATTATTACAGCGGTTGGGGTATTTATCCCTGTAGCTGTCCTGATTGTAGCACCTATCGCTTTATCAATTGGTAATAAAATGGGCATTTCAAAAATTGCTCTATTATTAGCACTATCCGGAGGAGGAAAAGCGGGTAACATCATCTCGCCAAACCCGAATACAATTGCAGCAGCCCGAGGCTTTGATTTAGAACTTAGCGATGTAATGATTGCGGGTCTTATTCCAGCAATTTTCGGCTTAATTGCCACTGTCCTCATCGCCACTTTAATCAAAAATAAAGGCGAAAAAGTTTCAGATAATGAGGTTGTGGATCTTGATCATGGTTCAGCTAACTATCCTCCACTGAAAAAAGCAATCGTAGCTCCATTAGTAGCCATTATCTTATTAATGATTAATCCAATCGGTTCAATTTTAAATATAGAGGTCTTATCCAGCTTTAAAGTAGATGCTATGTACATTCTCCCCCTTGCAGGCATCATTGGAACAATAGCTATGGGGAAATCAAAAAATTTATTGAAATATACAGCATCAGGCTTGGATAGAATGACAGTAACTGTGTTAATTCTAATTGGCGCAGGTGCCATCGGAGGATTAATTTCACAATCCAATCTATCCGCACAGGTTGTTTCATTAATCGAGGCCACCGGTATCTCTGGTACATTCCTGGCGCCTATAGCAGGTATTTTAATGGCAGCAGCCACTGCTTCTACATCTACTGGCGTTATTATTGCCACAGGATCATTCAGCGAAGCTATTTTAGATATGGGAGTTGCACCACTTGCTGCTTCAGTTATGGTTCACTCAGGAGCAACAGTAATTGATTCATTACCGCACGGAAACTATTTTCATGTTACAGCGCAAAGTATGAACATGTCCATTAAGCAAAGGATGTCCGTAGTCGGCTACGAAGCAATTGTCGGTGCAACCATGACGATTGTAGCCACCATTTTATTCGGATTTATTTTATAACAGGAGGGGTTACAATGAGTAAAACGTTTGTACTTGCACCGGATTCTTTTAAGGAAAGTATGACAGCGAAAGAGGTATGCATCGCAATGGAAGCAGGGATTAAAAAGGTTTATCCAGATGCAGACTTTATCCATGTCCCGATGGCAGATGGCGGAGAAGGCACCGTCCAGTCACTCATTGATGCAACAGGCGGCACCCTCTATTCATTAGATGTTACGGGTCCACTTGGCAATCCCGTAACGGCTCGATATGGAATTATGGGTGATCAGGAAACCGCAGTTATTGAAATGGCAGAAGCCAGCGGTATTCACTATGTCACCCAAGAAACAAAAAATCCACTCATCACCACTACATATGGTACAGGTGAATTAATTCGCGCCTGTTTAGATAAAGGGATTAAGAAAATCATCATTGGAATTGGCGGCAGTGCTACTAATGACGGAGGAACAGGTATGGCCGAGGCGCTGGGTGTTCAATTTCTTGATAAAGAGGGAAACTCTATCCCTAGAGGTGGCGGCTACTTAAATCAATTGCATACAATTGATACATCTAAAATCGATTCACGTCTAGCTGATGTAACCATGATCGTTGCCTGTGATGTGACGAACCCTTTATGCGGCGAAACTGGAGCATCTCATGTTTTCGGGCCGCAAAAAGGCGCCACACCTGAAATGGTCAAACAGCTGGATCAGAATCTAGCGCATTATGCTGACATCGTAGAACAGCAGTTAGGACAAGCGGTTCGGAACACTCCAGGCGCTGGAGCTGCTGGTGGACTGGGTGCTGGCTTACTCCTGTTCACAAATGCCACTCTTCAAAAAGGAATCGACATTGTAATCGAATTCAGTGGGTTACGAGAAAAACTCAAGAACGCTGACTACGTGTTCACAGGTGAAGGCGGCATTGACTTTCAAACTCAATTTGGCAAAACACCTTATGGGGTCGCACAAGCTGCAAAAGAGCTGGACAAAAAAGTAATAGCAGTTGCCGGATACATCGGAGAAGGTATTGAAGAGCTTTACGACAAAGGAATCGATGCCATCTTCGGAATCATCCCAGAACTCGCTCCCCTAGACCAAACCCTAAAAAACGGCCCTAAAAACATAGAAAGAACCTGTGAAAATATATCCAGAGTGCTGAAACGGCTCGTTTAGAAGTGAGGAGCATAAGACAGGAGCACGGAGGGAGGCTCCCTACCCTCCCGCAGAGGTCATGCTTATGTCCTGAGCTTCTAGCCGTTGAAGCCAGACTACCAGAGTGCTGAAGGGCCTTGATCAGACGTGACAAGCATAAGAGGAGGTGCGGAGGGAGAGCGCTTTTCTCTCCCGTAGCAGCTACACTTATGACTCGAGCGTCTAGGCCCTGAAGCAGGACTATTTAGAGTGCTGAGGCGACTGTTCAGCTCCGACAAGCATAAGGAGAGGCATGTAGGGAGACGCTCTTCTCTCCCGTAGTGGCTATCCTTATGACCTCGAGGAGCTAGGAGCCGAAGCCAGACTACTTAGAGTGCTGAAACGGCTTGAATAAAGGAATAAAGACTAAAAACACCACAGTTTACAGACCTTCAAAAGACCTTTATAACTCTTATCTCGGAGGCTTCTGACACGCATTTGTATGCGATTAGGAACCTATGTAAGATCTGATAAGCTTTAGTCTAGATCTACTATTAGCAAACAATAAAAGAGGCTGAGTCATAAGTATTTCAGTTAATGATAAACCCGAACTATTAGGCGATATTTTATGGATATTCGCCGGCTAGTTTGGGTTTTATTTGTTTTCATCATGCTGCATACCATTATTCATATCTAGTGGAATGAAGCGGACTTTTTTCTCCAACTTCACTCTATAACAAGCAACATAGTCTAGTAGAATTACTTTAGATATCATCCGACTTCCAGCATTGTTTATAAGTTAGTGTCCCATCCTCTTTTAGTGATTATAATCCCCTTCTCCCTACTGATAGTCTCTACCTATTCTTTTTTATGATATCTCAAACTAATTCCTCATATATATATCCCTAGTAACTAATTACCACAGCATCCATAATACCTATGATTTGTTTTACACTGAGTAATGATAACTAGTTTTTTAACCTGAATAAATATAATTAATGGTAGTATTTAACTGTTATCCTAGATACCTATCCATATACTACTTTAAATTTGATATATTTGTAAGCGGAGCCTAAAACTCTCAAAAAATACAAAGGATAGGTGCCTCGTATGAAACTATGGAGTAGTATCAAAGGTCGAATCTTTTTAACAAGTACAATGGCAATCAGTTTGGCAGCAACCTCTTTTATGACAAGTGAAGCAGAAGCTACCAAGCACAAGCATCACAAGCCTAAGGGACAATCACAAGTAGAACTTCGTATTATGGAAACGACAGATATTCATACTAATCTTTTAAGCTATGATTATTATAAAGATAGCTCCGCCCCTAACATAGGATTAGCTAAAACAGCTACTCTCGTAAAAAAGGCACGTTCAGAAGTAAAAAATTCCGTATTAGTTGATAATGGCGATTTAATTCAAGGGACACCTCTTGGCACTTATAAAGCTAAAATCGATCCGTTAGAAAGAAGAGAAACACATCCAGCCATAAAGGCTATGAATATCATGGATTATGATATAGCGACTCTTGGAAACCACGAATTTAACTATGGGTTGAAATATCTGAACGAAGTATATAATGACGCTGATTTTCCCGTCATTAATGCAAACGTATACATTGATGATCAGGATAACAATCCACGGAATGATGTTCATAAATTCCAACCTTATAAAATCGTCAATAAAAAAGTTAAAGACCAATCTGGAAAAACCAAAATCATTAAGATCGGCTATATCGGATTTGTACCACCACAAATCAACGAATGGGACAAGGCTCATCTTGATGGCAAGGTCATTACAAAGGATGTTGTAGCAACTGCTAAAAAATACATTCCTGTCCTAGAGAAAAAAGGTGCGGATGTGATTGTTGCTATGGCTCACTCCGGTTTTAATGGGAATCTCGATAATACGGAGGATACCGTATATGCCTTAAGTAAAGTACCTGGTATTGATGCTCTCACTTTTTCACACACACATAAAGTATTCCCAGCTAAAACCGTTACTGAATTAGATGCTTTATTCAAAGATTCTGCAGGAAATCCTCTTCCTGGTGTTGATAATACTAAAGGAACCATTAATGGCGTGCCTGCTGTTCAGGCAGGGTATGGTGGCGCTGCACTTGGAATTATTGATTTGACATTAAAGCAAGTAAAAGGTGAATGGGAAGTATCTAAATCTCATTCCTCCACAAGGAGTGTTGACGAGTCCGTACAACCTGATAAATCGATCGTTCGTGCTGTTCAAAAGGATCACGAAGGTACGTTGAAATATATTGATACTCCTATCGGTACTACAACTGATGATATTTACAGCTACTTCGCACTGGTTCAGGACGATCCATCTGTTCAGGTCGTTACGAATGCACAAAAATGGTATGCAGAAAAGTACATTGAATTAAATAAACCGGAATTAAAGGATCTGCCTATTTTGTCTGTTGGTGCTCCATTTAAAGCAGGCCGAAACGGTGTTGATGAGTTTACTGATATTAAAAAAGGCGATTTAACCATTCGAAGCGCCGGTGATTTATATCTCTACGACAATACATTGAAGGCAGTTAAGATCAAAGGCTCCGTAGTAAAAGAATGGATTGAAATGTCGGCAGGTAAGTTCAATACGATAGACCCTGCCAAAGAAAGTGAACAAGAACTATTGAACCCTTCCTTTGCGGTTTATAATTTTGATGTCATCGATGGTGTCAATTATCAAATTGATGTGACGAAGGCTCCAAAATATGCAGCAAACGGTACTCTTATAAACCCAGAATCAAGCCGCGTAATTAATCTGGAGTACAACGGAAGTCCAATTGATCCAGATCAGGAATTTATCGTTGTGACAAACAACTATCGTGCCGGTGGCGGAGGTAACTTCCCTGGATTAAAAGGCAGTGAACTGGTCATTGATTCAGCAGATGAAAACCGCCAAGTTCTAATGGATTACATTTCTGAAGTAAAAGAAATTACACCAACTGCTGACCGCAACTGGTCTATTGCTCCAATATCCGGCGATGTGAATGTCACATTTACAACTTCACCAAAGGCAGAAGAGTATATTACAGATGAAACACCATTCACGTACACTGGAAAAACAGACTCCAAAGGCTTCGGCATCTTCACTATTGATCTAAATCGTGGAGTCAATGTTCAGTTACTGGGATTAAACGATTTACACGGACAGTTAGATACTGTCACTACAGTTGGAGATTTACCAACAGGACCTATTTCATATACAGCGGCAGCATTAAAGAAAGAAGAAGCTACAAATCCTAATACATTTCTAGTGCATGCCGGGGATATGATTGGAGGAAGCCCGTTAGTCTCCGCTTTATTTCAGGACGAGCCTACCGTTGAAATCTTAGAAGCAATCGGATTTGATGTCGGAACATTTGGCAACCACGAATTTGATGAGGGCATTGATGAACTAAAGCGTATGATGAATGGCGGCGACCATCCTAAAGGCAACGCTGACTATGACGGAATGAACTTTCCATTAGTTGCAGCCAATGCTTTTGACACTAGAGATGGGAATTTAATCACCCAGCCCTATACAGTTTTAGAAGCTGAGGGCGAAAAAATTGGTGTTATTGGTGTTGTAACTCAGGAAACGCCTACTATGATCGTAACAAAAGGAAATGAATCATTAAAAATCACAGATGAAGTAGCTGCCATCAACAAATATACAGATGAACTTAAGAAACAAGGAATTGAGGCTATTATCGTACTTGCCCATAATCCCGCAACTCAAACTGGCTATACTGATTCCTTCGATGCAAGCCGGATTGCAGAGCAGATTAATGATGAAGTCGATGTGATTTTTGCGGCTCATAACCACGTAAACGTGAACCGTGTTGTTGATGAAAAATTAATTGTTCAAGCTTACTCCTATGGAAATGCTTTCTCTGATGTAGATATCACCATTGATCCACTAACAGGCGATATCGTCAGCAAAACAGGGGAAATTAACACTGTTTACCAAAAGGATTATGCTCCAGATTCTGAAGTCTCATCTATATTAAAAAAATACTCTGATCGAGTAGAGCCTATTAAGGCGCAAATAATAGGCAAAAATACTGCTTCTCTTGAAAAAAGCTACCCAACTACAGCAAGAGAATTCAGTGATATTGCCCTCGGTAATTTAATTGCAGATGGTATGAAGGCAGCCATGGATTCAGATTTCGCCTTAATGAATGGTGGCGGTGTACGCTCTCCATTAGACGCAGGCGAGGTGACATTTGGAGATTTATTCGCCATCCAACCCTTTGGTAACGTATTAAACAAGGTAAAGCTTAGCGGAGCTGATTTAGAAGTTATTTTAAATGAACAAATCACCGCAAGAGGTTTAGATTACCACGTGTCCGGTTTTAAATATACGTACACATATGACGACCAAGCGAAAACTGGTAAAGTAGTCGATATCCTTTTACCGGATGGCAGTAAAGTCGATCTGAATAAAGAATACACAGTCGTGATCAATAACTACATGTATGGAAATATCAGTACGAGCTTTGGTAAGCTATCAACAGATATGGAAGTTGGACCAGCTGATATAGATGCAACTGTTGAGTTTGTAAAAACCTTGCCTTCCCCATTTGAGTATAAGGCAGAGGGTAGAATTCAAAAAATAGATTAACAAATGATTAAAGGACTGCCAATTTCATAATAGGCAGTCCTTTCTTATCATTCATTTTCAAATAAACTCAAATATTGACCATATCCCTTTTCCTCTAACTGATCTACAGGGATAAATCGGAGGGCAGCGGAATTAATACAATAACGTGCCTGGTCCGGTCCAGGCCCATCATCAAAAACATGCCCCAGATGAGAGTCTGATGTTTTGGACCTTACTTCGATTCTTCGCATCCCATATGAAGTATCAAGCTTTTCTTCCATTTCATGTCGCTGTATTGGTTTCGTAAAACTCGGCCAGCCACAGCCAGCATCATATTGGTCAAGTGAACTAAATAAAGGTTCACCCGAAATGATATCTACATAGATTCCCTCTTCCTTATTGTCCCAATATTCATTTTGAAATGGCGGCTCGGTTGCATTATTCCTTGTTACCTCGTATTGGAGCGGTGTTAATTCCGCTCGAAGCTGCTCATCACTTTTTGTATTCTTCCAGTTATCTCTTATAAATCGAGCACGGCCCGATCCCTCTTTATAGATATTATAGTGAAAAGGATTCTTCTTATAATAATGCTGGTGCTTCTCTTCCGCTCTGTAAAACGGGCCAGCCGGGAGTATCTTTGTTACAATTTCCTTCTGAAATCGTCCACTGTTGGCCAGTTCCTCCTTAGAATCCTCGGCTAAGCGATGCTGCTCTTCATTATGATAAAAAATGGCTGTTCGATAAGAATCGCCTCGATCATTAAATTGCCCTCCGGCATCTGTCGGGTCAATTTGCTGCCAATACTGTTTAAGCAGTGTTTCATATGACATTTTTTCAGGGTCATATGTAATTTGAACAGCCTCATAATGGCCTGTTGTATCGCTGCAAACCTCTTCATATGATGGATTCTCCGTATGGCCACCCGTATAACCGGATACGACTTTTATAATTCCCGGCTGCTCGTCATATGGTGATACCATACACCAAAAACAGCCGCCCGCAAATGTTGCCAGTTCCAACTGATGATCCATTCAGTATACACCCCACTATCATTATTTTGGGTAATCAACCCTACTATCTTTTCCAACCCTACTTCAATCGTATTCAAACTCATATGCGTATTTATATAAACAGAAAACAAATGATTTCTATTATGTATCTTATCTCTCAATTAAAAAGGCTGCTCTAAATGATTTTATATTAGAGCAACAATAAAGGCAGTGCAAACAAAAGGTCTCAAAACCCTTTGTTTAACACTGCCTCTTTAATTCATTCATCTTTTAAATGTACCAGGCATAACGACTGCTTCGACGACTCCCCTGGCACAAAGTATATCTTCGGCGTAAACCTCTGTTTCCACTTTCCACTTTTTCGGATGGATTTCAGTTAAAGTACCGATTGCAATCAATGGGACTCCCTCAGGTGTAGGCTTCATAAAATCAACATGTAATGAAGCAGTTACAAATCGAGGTGGTATTGCACCATCTCCCACATCGCATCCGTTCTTCCGATGGAGGGCCAGAGAGGCAGAGCCAGTCCCATGGCAATCAATTAAGGATGCAATGATTCCCCCATAGACAAACCCTGGTATTGCCATGTGAGCGGATTTTGGCTCATATACGGTTTTTGTCTTATCACCATCCCAGCCAGTCCGAAAATGATGTCCATCTTTATTCAGTCGCCCACAGCCATAGCACCAAGCAAAATCGTCCGGATAAATATCCTGGATTGCTTTTTCAACCATCTTTATCACCTAATCACTCCTTAATAAAATGAGTAGCTAAAGATTTTTTTCAGTTCAATATACATATAGATCTAAGCACATTAACCTTTGCTTGGTTAATGACTGCAGGTGCAACTTCTTTTTGCCATACTTAAGAACCAGTCTTTTCAGATTTACTCCATATCTGCTGTTCTTCATCCTCTATGATTCTACTTTTTTGTTGCTTTTTTAAATTAATATAGCCAATTGCGGTGACAGTGAATGCACCGAGAGCATCTACAATAATATCTCCCATCGTATCCATTACAGCGTCTCGTCCAATCAAGACAACACCCTCTCCGGTAATGAATTTTTGCATATTTGTTCCTAAGACACCATCAGCAAGAAACTCATAAATTTCCCAAACGGTTCCACAGGTTATTGCAAAACAAAAGGCGAATAAAGCCACAAAAAAGGGACTTAAATCAATTGTTTTCTTGGTGTTGTTAAGGAAATTGACAATAATGAATCCTAACGCTCCCAGCATAGCTGCACTAAAGCAATGTAGAATTAAATCCCAGTAAGGAACCTTATAATAAAAATTTCTAACCTCACCAAGGTAGATCGCACAAAATAAAAAGATAAAATACATAATTTCCATGATATCCGGTATATCTATGCGGAAGCGATGTTCAAGTTGGGATGGCAGGAAAATAACTATACATCCTGTTAAACATTGCAAAATCATTAATACATAATCACTTTTCACACGTTCATATTCATTCTGGGCAACGGCTGATGGGGCATTGATTAACATGTATATAGCATAAATGACTGATATCGCGAGTAATAGCAGAACTACTCTAAAAGTCCAGTTTTTTCTTTTTTCATATTTTATGTATTCCACTTTAACCCCTCCTCTCTCTTATTTTACCTTTATTTCTCTACATATTGGTATGGCAAATGGATACATTGCTATAAAAAGAGATTTTTAAGAGGATTCCATGCAATATTAGTCACTAAAAAGCTATCGGCTAAACTAATTGTATGGTAGACTCTCTTTAATTGGTCAATAATACGTAAGATATCTATGGCGGTGAACAGATGAGGCTTCCTAATGGGGTAACTGGATTCTCCGATTCAGCAGATAATCAACTGACGCCAATGGATGAAAAGCAGTTCAAGCAGCTCTGTTATTCTATTGTTAATTACAATGGCGGAACGCTTAATAAATGGAGAGATCCTGCATATCCAATGAGTTTTTATCATGCACATATATCATTTAATAATGAGGAATTACATATTTTACTGAATAAGCATTATCCCTTGCTTACTTTTGCCTCAAGTGTTGAGTATGAATCCATTGAATTCATTGATCTCCCCCATCTTGTCGAGATATTTTCCTCGTTTTATAAAGTACTCCATACAAGTGAGCTGAACCAGCCTGCCATTATAAAAAATCATTTAAAGCATGATTTTTTTCAAAACGATCATGACTTAACCTTCGCTGAATTAGACATAATTAAGTATTGGAAACCTAATATAGTTGGAGAGATTATTTTTAACTTTTGGAATTAAGAAACCAGGGGACCCTATATAGGGCCTTCCTTGGATAATAGTAAAGACAAAACAAGCAATCTATCAATCACCTATACCAACAGGCAAGTAATAGGAAAGATTATTGGTAATCATTCCGCCAACCCTGTAGCCGAAGGCAGATGATTTTCCATTAAGCAGGAAGCTTCCCAAGAGCAACCGGCCTTCCTGAAGACCCTTTTCACTTTGGTATTGTACAGTCGGCTGTTCCATATAAAGTTGATAAACTGAGGTGTACTCAGAATATGACTTTTGGCTATCTGCGTACATTAATCGGCCATCTTCACTAAAGATTTCAACTGTGTCGCCCTCACGCCCAAAGGCTGGTTTTTTCACATAAGGCAGTTGATTTTTCAAAAAGGGCTCAGCTTCAAGGTATGTCGGCAGAAAATAATCCTCTATCCACTTATGTTCCTCCTCCGTAAAAAAGGGATGTCCCTCTTCATGCAATCCCCAAATGACAGCCTGAACTGCTTTATTTTGCAGCAAAAATGCCGATGGTGGATTCAGGATGGATAGCTTCCCCTCTTCCACCAACTCTAGCAACCATAAGCCAATTGTATTCCCATCTTTGTCCTGATCCATAATAATATTTTCAATCGGAAAAGTTTGCCGATAAAGGATATCAATCCTGACGCCAAGCTCATCGAATAAGCCTACGCCTCTTTGGATTTGCAGCTTATGCAAGGGAGTGAACTTGGATGAGGGTACAGCCTGTTTAAGATACTGAACGGTTTCTCTATCCTCAATATGATCCTCATGAGCCGTAAACACGATATGAGGAGCTTTCCCCTTACTGACTTGCTGGATACTATCCTGAACTGCCTTATACAACTGCACCTCCAAGCCATCATTTGGATTCTCTGTTCCAAACTCTTTGCAAATACGTCCATTTATATGAAATAATTCCTTAATAAATGTGGGAGTATCTGAATTAATCTCGATACACTTATAACCATCTCCGTATGGAATTAGATCCAGGCGCGCGATCACACTTTCAGCCGGGTGAACTTTAAGTCTTAAAAAAGAAATTGTCTCTTCTGGATAACCCATCTCGAGAAAAGTTTCATATGGAACTTTACGTAATAGCGAGGCCATTTTTGAGTATACCTTGCCGATTCGTTCAGTAGCCAGGCGTATATGTGCTGCTTCTTGCCTGTCTATCAGCTTCATATCATATAAGGCATATTCCTCACCATAAAGATTAGCCCAAAAGCCCTCTATATGATCATAAAATTCGCTTCTTCTTTCATGGTACTTATCCATCAACATCATCTAACTCCTTAACATAAATCACATAAACACCCCGGTCTTCATCAATCTCAGTGGACGTCACTAACATCTGCCCGGTGCCCGGTACATCTACTACATCCTTCAAGAGATAGCGGAGTACTTCATAATGACTGTCGTAAGGAGTGCAAGAAAGCAACCGATAATTTTCCCGTAATTCATGATATCGAAATTCAATATGAATCCCTAGACCGCGGTAGTTTTTTTCTTTCTCCCCCTGCAAATTCCTCCCTGTTTCCTTAACCACAAGGATTTCCTCTTCAGCGGACATTTCATTCGATATTAGCTCATATTGTGTTCCTCTCACGATAAAATACGTACAAAGCTGTCTGGCATAGCACTCATCCACCCCAACAGTGGGGAGATTGTATTGATAAAAGGGCTCAAACCGCCCATTTCCTTTATCTAAATAATACGTTAATTGCTTCACTCCACTTACCTGCCTTATTTAATAGGATAAACACTTCGCTAAAATTAACCCAACAGCCAGTGACAATGAGACTAACATGATGCCGACAGCATGATTATCTTCCTCGATTGCCTGATGAATGCTAAACCTTATCGTAAGAACCTCTGCAAGTAAGAACACAACAATTTGTGAGACAATCCCGATAACTCCCCATATCACCATATCCCTAAGTGATACGGAATATTCAATTGCTGCCCCAAGTACGATTGAGAGCCCAACGATCTTACCGCCGAGTGACATGGCTGCTGTAGAGTTCTTCTCAGAAATCAACTTGAATTCCCTCAGCTTCGGCGTACTTACGGCAAATAGAGCAATTCCTGCAGCAAGCAATAACAAGGCTACTCCTAAATATGAAAGAAAATTAAGATATAAATTCATATAAATCCTCCCTTTTCAAAGACTTAACCTCCAAAAGATTTTGTTCCGCTGCCAAATCCCGAACTAGCCTTAATCCCCCCCTTAAAAGAGGAACTATTTTTATAGGATTGGTAACCCTTATTGTTCAGAAGCATGCTTCGATTTCCAAAAAAATAACCGCCATAATAATAATGGCCATGATACCTCGAGTTGTCATCATCACACTCCCAAACACCATCATCATCATCCCATTCCCAATCTCCGCAGTCTGAATCTGTGGGTTCTGGAGGAAGATCCGCATTTGATGTCCCACATCTGACCAAACCTATGGTCAATGCAGTTACAGTCACACCAATCATGATTTTTTTGGTTTTATTCAATCATCTCACCTCAAGCCCTCTTTTGTTATATTTTACTAAACACTTCCAATAAAAAGTATAATAATTGGAAGAAGTATTTATGTCTTTCCTTTAAGTTAGAGATTTTGATTATGCAGGATGCTTGTAAAAATTCCAGAAATAAAAAAGCCTCTAAAACTTGAATGTCTTAGAAGCATTTCGTGTAGTATTTAAAATAGTTATGTATTAAATTATTTAATTATCTATTTAATATCTTTAATTTGGCTTTCTCCCTTCGAAAGCACGCAAAGATTGATAGAGTTAGAATTAAAATTTCACTTTGAACGATATTGAAAATCAATGAAGCGTCACCATCATAAACCCAGCTATTTTTGTTCACAAGCAAAAGTACTACAAAAAAAGTTAGTAACATATTACTTTTTACAAAAAACAATATCCCTCTTTTAAATGAAAAGAATTTATTTTTCACCCTATTTTCTTTCAATGTGTGAAATTCAGTGAAAGTATCTATTATAAGTCTCTCAAGCTTTTGTATATATGATCTACTTCCAATAGATGCTATAGTTATTTCCTTATTCTTTACGTTTTCATTTTCCACAAACCAAATATAATCTTTCCCTGGAAGTAAAAATTCAGTGAAATCTGTAAGATTTTCATTCATGAATGTAATTTGGCTCATCTTTTGTTCATTATCTTTAAAGGCTCTTAAAAATTCTTTTGTTAGCTCTGCTTTCCCATCCTTTATTATTTCATTCAACTTCTCCTCTATAAATTGTTCTAACTCCTCCTCAGGAACAGTATGGATTAAGTCATAAAAATTGAAATCGATTTTTATAGCATTAGGAATGCTCAGATTATTTCTCTTAATGTCTATACCATAAAATTCTGCCAATATATTCTTTAAATCCGAAGCTAAGGCTTGAATGGAGAATGTATGCTTATTATCTTCAATAACTTCAACTAACAGGTTACCCTTTATATACGGGTAAAGAATAAGCTGTTTTGCATCCAACTTACATATTATCTTCTGTTTTGTACTTACTATGTATCTCAGAATATTTACTAAATCTATTGGTAAGTTAATTTCCTTACTTGAAGTACTCAGTACTTTTTTCAGTTCTTGATGCTCTAAATTTCCCTTACCAATTTCCTTAGCTTTTTTCTTATAACCCAAGCTTACCAATTCACTTATCAAATCTTGTGTGGAAATAGAAAATCCGTTCATTTCCTCCATAATGGTTCCCCCTAAACTAAACAAAGTAACCGATGAATATTAAAACTATGAATTGCTGTTTAAGCCTATCAAGATACATTTGACCTTAATTATCCATACATGAAGGAACCATCTTTAATCATAAATAGCCATAATCCATGCAAGGATCCACATTAGTGACAAAAGAAAGGCAATAGATATCACCTTTCTAATTAAGAAGGGATATGAACTAAAAGTTAGCTGAGCGTAATAATTGATACCAGATAATATGATAGCTATATATTGAAATAGATATCCTACGAATCCCTTTTTTTCTTCAAATACATTTGCCTCATATAAACCAATCACTACCCTCTGTGAAAATATGGAGGCAAAAGCAAATATAATATTACATGATAGTATTACAAAAATATAAGAACTCGGAATAGGCATAAAACCATCCAAAAAGAGTGCCAATAAAGTTAGACCTATTAATACAGCTATAAATGCACCAACTTTTTTCATATACGACACTTCCTGCTCAATGTTTTCTTACCTACCTGAATTGCTTCTCCATTATTAAATCTATATAGACAAAGCCTCTAAAACGTAAATGTCTTAGAAGCTTTCCTATAATCTTTATAATAGTTATAAATATATTCGTACTAAATATAGGAAAACGATTTATTTTATGTCTTGTTTACTCCCACACTTCCTTTATTTTGCTGACTTTGTTTAGTTGTCTGCTATTTAACACTCTTAGGACGAAAACAAGCGATGAGTGTAATAAATAAGATCAATACCTCACTAAAGATTCCAAATAGTTCATAAAAATCTCTTCCGACATATACCCAGCTGTTCCTGTTAATATTAATCGCTAACATAATTATAACGAGCACGATATTACTCTTTATAAAAAAGGGAAAGCCTCTTTTTAAAGAAAAGACTTTATCATTTAGTTTAGTCATTTCATCTTCAAAATCTATAAAAGTCTTTTTAATTAGATCCTCAATTATTTCAAAATAAGATTCTGCACCAAGGCTTTGAATAATAATTTCATCTGCTTTTACATTTGTGTGATCAATCATCCAAATGCATTTTGTACTTGGAACAAAGAATTCCATACTTACGACACGGCCTCTTTTTGTAAAAACTATGGAATTGATCTCTTGGTTATTCGTAGAGAAGTCCTCAAGAAAATTTTTTACAGATGTTTTGTCACTATTATTATGTATAAATTCCTTTAACTCTTCCTTGTTCATATCTTGAATCAAATCATAATTTATTACTTCCATGGTGATGGTTGTTTCGTATAAATCTAACTTGGAGGTATCTTCTAAGTGATAAAAGCTAATAAAGGATTTATAAAAATCTTCTCCCCAATCGATTATTGAGAAGGTATGGTGGTTATCTTCCACAACTTCTGTCAAGATTTTATCTAGCTTAATTGAATGAATGATTAATGTCTTGGAGTCATTCTCAAAATTAATAGAGTATTGGGACTCACCCAAATATTGTATAATTCTATTCTCAGCCGGACTGTAACTTTGTATATCTATTCCATTGATTTCAGGCTTACTTTTCTCATTTTGTAAGGACCTTTTTGAAATTTCCTTTGCTTTCCTCCTATTTCCTGTTTGAAAAAGTAATCGGACTAACTCTTTTGTTGATAGACTCAACTCATTTTTATCGGCCATTTTATCTCCTCGCTAACAAAATTTTCATTGCAACATAAACATCTAAATCGTATATCGCCGCAAATACAAACAATAGGAAGAAACTAAAAAAACAAAAGATAAACGCAAACAATTTATTTAATATAAATGGAGTTCGATTGAATATAAGTTGTATATGGTAATTCACCCCAGAAAAGAGCATTGCTAAATAATGAAATGTGTAATTAAGAATTCCCTTTTTTTCTTCATATACATTGATTTCATATAAACGGAGTATTATTGTTTGCATGAAGATGGATGCAAACGAAAATATTAAATTCGTAAGTAACACTATTAAAAGATAGGCACTAGGTATTGGAAAATCACTACTAAATAAGAATGCAGGAATGCTGCATACAAGTACAGCTAGGAAAAAACCAATGGATTTATTCATCTAATAATCATATCCTTATTAATGGATTATATTTAGTTTTATTACCGTTAAGAGGCATTTTGTAAAAAGTATAGATAATCAATTAAAGATTCCCGACATAAAAGTTATTATAAAAAGATAGGCACCACATAACAGACATGCGAATGATTTATTTACTATGATCGAAGTTCGATTAAATATAATTTGTACATGATAATTTATCCAGATAGAAATATAGCTATGTATTTATAGTCTAATATAACCCAGACTACCTATCTATTTACTATATTTAATTTGGATTTCTCCCTCCGAAAGCATGCAATGAATGATAAAAACAAAAATAAAATTTCACTTTGAATAATAAGAACTATAAATGACGTATTACCGTTATAACCCCAGCTACTTTTATTTATAAACAAAAGACCTAAACAAAAAATTAGCAACGCATTACTTTTCACAAAAAACGGCAATCCCCTCCTAAATACAAATAACTTGTTCCTCAACCTATTTTCTTTTGATTTGAGAAATTCAGTAAAGAAATCTTTAATTAGTTTCTCGATTTTTTGTAGATATGTTTTAATTTCGATACTTGATATTGTTAATTCCTGTTTCCTAATATCCTCGTTTGCTACAAACCATATACAATCTTTCCCCTGAACGAAAACTTCTGTGAAATTTATACGATTGTCATTCATAAATATAATTTGATTTACCTTTTGTTTATTAACTTTGAAATCTCTTAAAAATTCTTTCGTTGGCTTAGCATTCTTATCCTTTATTAAGTTGTCCACTTTTTCTTCTATGAATTGTTCTAATTCTTCTTCAGCCACAGTATGAATCAGATCAAAAAAATCATAATCAAATTTAATAGAATGAGGTTTGTCTAAATTATCTCGCTCTATGTCTATATCTATATCATAAAATTCTACCAATAATTCCGATAAATTATCATTAAAGGTGTGTATGGAAAAGGTATGCTTATTGTTATCGAACAACTCTACTAGCAGCTTCCCATTTTCATAAGAATAAAAGATAAGCTGTTTTTCACTCATTTTACATATAATCTTCTGTTTCGTATTAGCTATGTATTTCATTACTTGTCCTAAATCTTTTGGTATATTATCTCCCTTATCTAGAGTGCTCAGCATTTCTTTCAATTCTTGAGGATTTAAGTACTCTTTTCCCATTTTCTTGGCCTTTTTTCTATAACCTAATCCAATCATTCCCCTTATCAATTCTTCTGTGGAAATAGTGAAACTTCCTTTTTTCTCCATTATGGTTACCTCCTCAACTAAGCAACGAGACCCAGATTATTTAGAAATCTGTATTAATTGCTGATTAAATCCCATCAGAACTAATTTAATTTGAATTAACTAAAATACGATATCTCTCTAATCAAAGATCATCACAACCCACCCTAGAATCCACATCAATGACAGAAGAAAAACAATAGATAGAATTTTTCTGATAAAGAAGGGAAATAAACTAAATGTTAATTGAACATAATAATTAATGCCAGAAGTTATTATATATATATATTGAAAAAGATAATCAAAGAATCCCTTTTGCTCTTCAAACACATTGGCTTCATATAATCTAATTACTATGGTTTGTGTGAAAACAGAAGCAAAAGCATACATACAATTAAACGATAGTATTATAAAAATATATGAACTTGGTATAGGCATGAAACTATTTAAAAAGAGAGCTATTAAGGTAAAACCAATTATCACTACTATTAGAGCACTAACCTTTTTCATAATAAGCCACTTCCTAATCTATGTATTCCTACCTAATTGTATTTTGTTTTATATTGAAAAAATCGAATATCTGCTGATTTAATTGATTAAGATACTCATCTATTTTAACCGGAATGATAAAAACCTCTTTATTCATGATTCTATTGTAATCAAGATGCCATATAGATTGCTTGTTTGGTAACATGAAGTTAACTTGCCTTAAATCCATTTGATTTCTAATATAGTCCATCTCCATAAAAGATAAGTTATCAAATTGCTGGTTATTATCTTTAAAGTCAGCCAAGAACTCTCTCAAATCAATATCTAATTCCTTATCACTTATCATATGCTCAAGATATTGTGGATTTAAATCATGCAATTCATTGTATAAATCCTCAGACAACATCATTGTCTTAATTTCTCTTCTAAAAGAATCATTAGTATTAGTTAGTCTATAATGCTTTCTTAATGTATCTCCAAACCCTTCCTTTGTTTGTTGTTTAGTAAAATAGTGAGCTTGATTCTTAATTTCTTGGAGTAGCACATTCTCCTCATCTATACAGTGAATAAAGAGTACATGCTCGTCCTTAATGCATCTAACTTTTTTAGTAGATACCATTAACAGATGTAACAGGTCCTCTACTTCTGGAACAAGTAAGGTTGATCGCGTTTCATCCAGGTAACCTTTCCCTTTTAAGGTAGATTCAGTATATTCTATAAAACGATCCACAGTCTCTTCGTCTTTACTACTATTTTTCAAGTTGATTATTACTTCACTAGCTACATTTTCATAACCACATAAGGCTAAAGCAGCAGCCAACTCATTAGAAGATAACTTTAGAGATTTAGTTTGAATCAATTAATTTCCCTCCTAAATTTAATTGAATAATCCAGATACAAAATCTCCTGCATCGGACATTTTATCTTTCAAGGCACTACCGGTTTTATTTGCTGCTTCTTTTAAATCGTCAACTTTGTTCTTCACAGCATTACCAGCTTTATTGGCCATGTCTATTGTATCTTTATAAGTATCTTCAACCGCCTTCCCTGCTTTCTCTCCAATATCTTTTACCTTATCTTCGATTGCAAATGATGCGACTATTCCAACCGTCGCTCCTACGGCCCCTCCAATGATAGTTCCTACTCCTGGACATACGAGTGTACCTAATGCCATTCCCCCACTTGTCAATGCAGCAACACCAACATCAAGCCCTATTCCAGCAGTTGCTCTCCCTATTCTTTCCAAACTAGATTTATGTTTATTCTTATCACTTACTATTTCACCAGCATTAGTAACAAAGGAAAATAACGTACCCACAGCTGGTATCTTCTTAACTAATGCTTTAAATTGATTCACATCTGTAAATTGGCCTAACGTTGCTTTAATATCGATTGGAAAGGCTTTATATGCTCTTAGAGCTTGATCGGAATATTTAAGAATCTTTCCATTTAATAAATCTTCATACTTAACCATATTTAAATGTGGTTTTATCCCAATTAAGCTTCGTAACACTCTACTTGGGGCGTTATTGAATTTTGAAAAATAATTTTGTATAAAAGATACTGAGCTGTTACTGCCTTTCTTAAGGATTCCATGAATGATTTCGGCAAGTTTAGAATTATACTTCCCTTGACTGTTTTGTTTCCAATCCGGATGTGCGCTAATTTTAAATTTACCGTTACCACTTTTCTCTAAAGTAAGTGCCTTTGAAAGGAGTACTACAGCTGCACCAGTCGCCTTTAAAATCTCTGTACCACCCTTGAATTTCCCCATCTTATCCAGCCAATCAGCGACATCTCCTATCACTGTTGAATCGCCTTGTTCTACGGAGAGCTCTACAGCTGAATCAATCATTTCAGTGAGTGTATCATTTTTTTTGAAATAATTATTAATCTCCTTGATCGTATTTTCGTTAATAACGATTCCTTTGCTGGACCATGTTTTAATTTTTTTAATGAAAGAGGATATGTCCTTTAAATCCTCTAAAGATTTTTTTAATTCCTTTACGCTTTGCTGGTCTATTTCATTGAGTTCATCAATTGTTGACTTATTATGAATTCGTGCGGATTCTATGGAGTAATGGATAGAAGTAGTTGATAGAGGAGAAGCACTGACTAAGTCTCTAACCTCATTAAAGTCTTGATTGATATCTTCTATAAGATCTTCTGTCATTCTTTCAATTTTCTTTAAGCCTTGTTCTACATCATGATCGATAAATTCCTGTTTTATTAACCCATTCTTATCCTCGTAATTTAGTATGGAGTCTTTAATCTTTTTAAGCTGTGTTGTGTATTGATCCAGAAACTGATTGATTAGTAGGACAGCCGGAATATGCAATACCGTAAAATGTTCTCTGATTGCATCTCCCATCTTGCCATCAAGTGAATCTTTCGACGAACCGCTTATCTTATTAAGGGAATCTCTCAGGTCGAGGATTTGTTCTTTTTCTTCTTTTTTCTTTTTAATTGAAGTATCAAGCTCAGAAAGAACTTCATTAACGTACAATACCTTCAAGGGATGGACCTCCTAACTTTATGAATTTTTACGGGCAAGTTCCCGATCTGTTTCAAGTAAATCATCTATGCTGGTCCGTGCAGTAACCTCACTATCAGCTAACAAAGCTATATAGTTTTTTAGAATCTGATAATATTCTTCTTCAATTTGTTTAACCTGATTAATTAAATCCATCTTACTATCTGCAAATTGAATATGCGGATTCGTTTTATCAAGAGATTCAATTTTACTCTTCAGATCATTTAGAATAGAATTCGCTCCACTTTTTTCAATATGGATTTCATGCATCCGTTTAACCCCTCCCTATGAATTTCTCAACTGTTCAATTCTCGACCTTTTATTTGATATCGAATTGTTTAAATTCCGATTAACAGCATTGTAATGCTCAATTTCATCTCTAATTCTATCTAGCATATTTTGGATATCCTTATTGCCAATATTCATATATAAATCTTCTATATCATCTCTTCTATCCAGAAACTTATCAGCGTGTTGGCCTTTCCATACACTGCCGGTAAGTTCCGGTTTATGGATATATCTTTTGTTATCAAAATAGTCATCCTGCTTATTCGATATATTCCTGTAAGCACGCTCCAATCGGTCTACCTTTTCATTGTTTTGACGTATCTTATTATTTAATGAAGAGATTTCACCATAA
Source organism: Pradoshia sp. Z6_59 (assembly GCF_058267515.1). NCBI lineage: Bacteria > Bacillati > Bacillota > Bacilli > Caryophanales > Bacillaceae > Pradoshia > Pradoshia sp. Z6_59. Next base: position 50,746 of record NZ_JBZCPP010000005.1, on the reverse strand, counting down.
ATTAAATTGATCCTATGACTATTATCTTGCATCTTTTCACCTCATTATCTAATTACATAGTCTCCCTAAATACCATATATTGTCATAGTTTATAATAATAAAAATTCAAAAAATACGATACTAAAGTGTTACAATAATTGAATAATTGAGCCTATTTTACTAGCTAAATAACAAACTTTTTACGTTAAACCATATATTTTTCCCTATAAAAACATTATGTATTAAAAATTACTAACCGTATCAATTAAACTGTATTACCTTTTGCGTGGTTTAATAAACCATAAATTTACAATAATATAAACTTAATTTCCTAGTATAGGTACTCTAAAGTAACAGACACCTAATTTGAAAGATGATGACTAAATTTATTCCATAATTAAAAATCACCTTCCTGAATCGGAAGGTGATTTTTAATTAGTATTACAATGCTTTTTTATTAATCGTACTTTTTTCTAAAGGTTCAGCTGTATTTGTTCTACTTCCGATTTTCTTGGTGACGAATAAACCGATCAGACAAATTAGAGCAGCTCCGGCAAGCCAAGCCCAAGTATGTACACCAAAGCCTGTTTCACTTGCGAGTCCGAGTTTCGAGAATACGATATAGAAAGCAGTGACACAGAAAATCATTCCCCAAGCAGCTTCCTGGCGATATCTCCATGGCTCCAGATTTACAAGATTTCTGCTAGGAAGAATATATGCCTCTTCCCTTGGTTTTATTTTACCAATTATCAACATGAGCAGGCAGCTGATAACAAATAGGATAGCCAATTGATACAAGAAGCTCATCTCTGGCTTAATTACAAGCTGAAGGATTGCATACGTTGCAATAAAGAAGGTTATGGAGATTTTAGCCGCGATAGCTGGAACTCTCTTTGTCACATAACCAATAAAGATAATCGTGAAAATCGGTACATTGAAGAACCCGTTTATGACCTGTAAGTATTGGAACAATCCGCTTGGTGCGTACATAATCAGTGGCGCGATAAACATCGAGATCAGAGCAATAAAGACCCCGAACCATTTCCCTTTCCTGACTATTTCCTCATCAGATTTATTTTTTCCAAAGGTTGGCGCATACACATTGATTGCAAATAAAGTTGACGCGCTATTTAAGATTCCATTGAAAACACTTAATACAGATCCAAACATGGCAGCTGCAAACAAGCCGATCAACGGTTTCGGCATTACTTCTGTTACAAGAGCCGAATACATTGTATCTGGGTTAGCTCCCGTATTACCGATAATCTGAAATGCCATAATTCCAGGGATAATAACAATAATCGGTGTAAAGATCTTCATTAAACCGACAAACATAATCCCCTTTTGTCCTTCTTTTAAATCCTTGGCCGCCAAGGCACGTTGAATAATAGATTGATCCGTTCCCCAATAATAGAAGTTCACTAGTAAAAGGCCCGTTAAAGCCGCTCCAAATGGGACAACATCTTGATTGGTACCAATCGCATTAAACTTTTCAGGAGTCGCTGCAACAAATTGTGAAAATCCTTGAGATATGCTGCCGTCTCCTAAAGTAAGCAACGCAAAAATCGGAACTAATAGACCGCCAATGGCCAAAGCAACTCCATTAAACGTATCTGAAATCGCAACCGCTTTCAATCCACCCAATATTGCATAGAAGAAGCCGATTATTCCGATCAACCAAACCATAATCCAAATGCCAGCCTCATAGCTGATATGAAAAGTGCTTTCAACGTCGAACATTTGGCTTAATGCTATGGCTCCCGAATAAAGGGTCGTTGGCAGCATGTTTAACACATATCCCAACAAGAATAATATCGACACAAACGATTTAACTTGACTGTCATACCGATCTTCCAGAAATTCAGGAATAGTTGTGATTCCTTGTTTTAAATAACGTGGAAGTAAATAAATAGCTACTAACGCCAAAACGAATCCGGACGTAACTTCATAAGCCATATTACTCATATTCCCCGCAAAGGATTGCCCACTCATTCCAACGAATTGTGTGGCATTTAGGTTCGTTAATAGTAGGGACATCCCAATAACGCCCCATGTTAAACTTCTCCCACCTAAGAAATAATTATCCTTAGATACTTTTCCTTTAACCTTTTCTTTCCTCAATTTTGAAAATGTATAGTAGGCAACTACACCCGTAAAGAGAATAAAAGATAGTATGATATACCACTGCACAATAATTTCCCCCTGCTGACTTATTATAAAAACGTTTTCATGGGTATCATAATAAATTTTAGTAAATTAATCAATTTATTTACTAAATATATCGAAAATAAATTAATATCTTTCAAAAAGAATCAAGGGATTATTATCATGATTAATCGGAAATAGCTATCTATATTTTAGGTATTTCATACTTCCACCCCTTACACCTTTCCTTAATAAAACGAAAATAATCTAAAGAAATTTACTAAAAAGTATAGTATACTGAAAGCGCTAAAATAATCGGGTTTTACTTTTAGAAAAGAAAGGGGGAGCTGTCCAATGGCCACGATTAAGGATATCGCAAATATGGTTGGAGTTTCGATTGCGACCGTTTCAAGAGTACTTAATTACGACGACTCTTTATCAGTCAGTGATGAGACGAAAAAAAGGATTTTTGAAGCGGCTGAAGAATTAGACTATCAAAAAAAACCTAAACGCAAACCTAGCACGTATAAAGTAGGAATCGTGAATTGGTATACTGAAAAAGAGGAATTAGACGATCTTTATTATATGGCAATCAGACTTGGCGTGGAAAAGCGCCTGGAATACCACAATATGAAGTTCACTAATTTTTCTATAGAGCATTTGCGTTCCCTCCAAAATGAAGGATTTCAAGGGATTATCGCAATTGGTAAATTCAGCGAAAACCAGGCTGAGGAACTAAAGAGTGTGTCAAGTAACCTTGTTTTTGTAGATAGTTCACCTAATGACGATCAATTCGATTCTGTTATAGTTGATTTCGAAAAAGCCACACGAAATATTCTTCAATATTTTCTGGATCAAGGACACACTAAAATTGGTTACTTAGGTGGGCGGGAAATTTATAAGGACCACACTTCCAAAATCGACGATCCTCGAAGAATTAGTTTTGAACGATTTCTATCGGACATGGGTCTCTATCAGGAAGCTTATGTGTATGAAGGCAAGTTTTCAGTTGATGATGGATACCACCTGATGAAACAAGCAATCAAGGATCATCCAGATGAGATCCCTACAGCCTTTTTTGCTGGAAATGATTCTATAGCGGTTGGAGCATTACGGGCCCTTCAAGATGCAGGTGTCCGCGTTCCGGATCAAGTTAGTATTGTTGGAGTAAATGATATTAGCATTTCAAAATATATGTCTCCCCCCTTAAGCACGGTTAAGGTCTATACCGAATTAATGGGTGAAACGGCAGTCGATTTATTGCTTGAGCAGTTATCTGGAAGACAAATTTCGAAAAAAGTAAGTATTGCTACACAACTTAAAATAAGAGGAAGCTCCAAGTAAAGCGCACAAATAAATGTGCGCTTTTTTGCATGGCAAACTGTTTAGTAAAAATTTTAGTAAAATTAATTGACTCCGTTTACCAATTTTTATTACAATAAAACTGGATACGCTTTCAAAAATAGGAAATATACTCTTGTATAAAGACAGACTGTACGATTCATTAATTATAAAAAGCTTTACCTAAAATTTAGAGGGAAGTGACCAATATGGAGCATCAAAAACTATTATCTGCATTTCACAGTGTTTTCTCAGGAAGTATGAATGATAAGATTCGTACCTTTTTTTCACCTGGCCGAATCAACCTGATCGGTGAGCATACTGATTACAATGGCGGGTATGTTTTCCCATCTGCCATCACCTATGGAACATATGGCTTAGTACGACTGCGCAAAGACCGCACCGTTCGGCTATATTCACTGAATTTCAAAGAGGTCGGGATGATTGAGTTTTCTTTAGATGATCTGGATTATGACCCATCCCATCAATGGGCGAACTACCCTAAGGGTGTACTTCGATATATAGCTGAGAATGGAAACGACCTGCCGAACGGCCTTGATATTCTCATATACGGCAATATTCCGAATGGAGCTGGCCTTTCTTCCTCTGCTTCACTTGAAGTTTTAATTGGCGTAATGGTAAATGAAGTCTTTCAATTGGAGATAAATCGCATCGAGTTAGTAAAGATTGGACAAAAGGTGGAAAACCAGTTTATTGGAGTAAACTCCGGTATTATGGACCAATTTGCGATTGGAATGGGAAAAGCAAAATCAGCTATATTGCTAGATTGTCAGACTCTAAGCTATGAATATGCCCCATTTGATATAGCAGATCATCAGATTATCATCATGAATACGAATAAACGAAGAGAACTGGCAGATTCAAAATATAACGAACGCCGAAGCGAGTGTGAAGCAGCACTTGCAAAACTGCAAACAGCAACTGATATATCTTCACTTGGAGAACTATCTATCGATCTTTTTGATCAACATAAAGCTGTCATTGGTGACTCCACTCTTGAAAAACGGGCACGCCATGCAGTTTATGAAAATGAGCGTACAAAAAAAGCCTTTCAAGCTTTACAGGCAGGTGATCTAGTCCAGTTTGGCATCTATATGAACGAGTCCCATATTTCACTTAGGGATGATTACGAGGTAACTGGACCGGAGCTGGACGCATTAGTGGAAGCAGCCTGGCAGCAAGAAGGTACCGTTGGCTCCAGAATGACGGGAGCCGGTTTTGGAGGTTGCGCGATTGCACTGGTTCAATCAGCTCATATCGAACGTTTCATTCAGGAAGTCGGAGATGCGTTTAAACAAAAAATCGGATATGAGGCAGATTTTTATGTTGCCAGCATTGGTGATGGGACAAAGGAAATTATAACGGAGGCGATTGTATGAGTACTTTAGTTCTTGGTGGGGCTGGTTATATTGGTTCCCATGCCGTATACCAACTAATCGATGAAGGTTACGACACAGTAGTGGTTGATAATTTACAAACAGGCCATAAAGGGGCTATACATCCAAAGGCAAAATTTTATCAAGGAGATATCCGAGACAAGGACTTTTTACGCGAGGTGTTTACGAAGGAAAAAGTAGACGCTGTACTTCATTTTGCTGCCTATTCACTTGTTGGAGAATCTATGGAAAAACCGCTCGAGTATTTCCGTAATAATGTATATGGGACCCAGGTACTGCTTGAAGTGATGAACGAGTACAATGTTAAGCATATAGTCTTCTCCTCTACCGCAGCTACATATGGAGAGCAGAATAAAACACCGATTACGGAGGAAATGCAGACAAATCCAACCAATGCCTACGGTGAGACAAAACTGACAATGGAGAAATTGATGAAGTGGTGTGATACAGCCTATGGCATGAATTATGTGTCGCTCCGTTATTTTAACGTCGCCGGTGCCCGTTCAACCGGGGAAATTGGTGAAGACCATCATCCAGAAACACACTTAATTCCAGTAGTACTGCAAGTAGCATTGGGACAGCGAGAATCTATTTCCATTTTCGGAGATGATTATCCAACGGAGGATGGCACATGTATCCGTGATTATATTCATGTTGAGGACTTAATCGATGCTCATATTTTAGCCTTGAAGTATCTTCAAAATGGCGGAGAAAGTAATATTTTTAATCTTGGCAGCAGCAAAGGTTTTTCAGTCAAGGAGATTGTGGAAGCAGCCAGAGCAGTAACAGGCCACGAGCTGCCTGCTAAAATTGCCCCTAAAAGAGCCGGTGATCCAAGTACGCTGATTGCCTCTTCTGAAAAAGCCGAGCGCATTTTGGGCTGGAGACCGAAGCGGACGTCCATCCAAAACATTATTACGGATGCCTGGAATTGGCATCAGGCCCATCCAAACGGCTATGGAGATAAGTAGTTAAATTGATTAAAAGGGGAAGATATCATGGAGATCTATGCAGCAGTTCAACAACTTTTGGATCAGGCTAAAAGTTTACAAATGCTTGATTCAGCAGATGAAATATACGCCAGAAATCAGATATTGTCACTGATTCATTTAGATGGCTTTTCAGAACATCCAGTAAAGAACGAGCTGTCGATCCCGGATTTATTGGATATTATCGCTGATTATGCTGTTAGGACTGAGATTATTGAGGATTTAATAGTCAATAAAGATATTTTAAAGGCCAAGGTAATGAATGTATTTATGCCAAAACCTTCAGAGCTAAATCGTACATTTCATCAAAAGTATAAAGAATGTCCAGAGGAAGCAACCAAGTATTTTTATGAGTTAAGCCAGAATAGCAACTATATCCAAACTAAACAGATTGCGAAAAACATTAGTTACACGGTTGATACAGATTATGGAGCACTGGATATAACAATCAATTTATCAAAACCTGAAAAGGATCCTAAACAAATTGCATTGGAGCGCGAGCTGAAACCTGTTACATCCAATTATCCAACTTGTCTCCTTTGTATTGAGAATGAAGGATACGCAGGACGGTTAAATCATCCTGCCAGGTCCAACCATCGTATGGTCCAGATTCCACTCGGGGAGGAATCGTGGTATTTACAGTACTCACCATACGTATATTATAATGAGCACTGCATTCTGTTATCAGACCAACATCGTGATATGAAAATTAATTTCCAAACGTTCACCAATTTGCTGATGTTTGTTAAAAAGTTTCCGCATTATTTCTTGGGATCTAATGCAGATATCCCTATTGTGGGGGGATCTATTTTAACCCATGACCATTATCAAGGTGGGCGATATGAGTTTGCAATGGCCCGAGCAAAGGAAGAAGTAACTTTCTCCATTAAAGGGTTCCCTTCTATTTCTGCACATATCGTGAAATGGCCTATGTCCGTAATTCGTATAAAAGGAGCTCGTCTGGAGGAAGTTGCAGGTGCAGCTGATCGAATACTCCAAAAGTGGATTCATTTTAGTGATCCCAAGATTGATCTCGTAGCCTTTTCCGGAGATACTCGTCATAACACCATAACACCGATTGCAAGAATGCGAGATGGCCAGTTCGAGCTTGATCTTGTTCTTCGCAATAATCGAACAAGTGAAGAGCATCCATTAGGAATCTTCCACCCTCACCAGGATGTTCACCATATCAAAAAAGAGAATATTGGTTTAATAGAAGTTATGGGTCTTGCTGTATTGCCGGCCCGCTTACAAAAGGAGCTTATTGAGGTTGAAAAATATCTGCTCAATCAACGCAATGAAGTGGCAGACTATCACCAAGCCTGGGCTGAAGAACTAAAAGTAGTTAACGGAAAAGAAATCACTCCTGAATCCGTAAAAATGATTATCTCTCAGGCAGTCGGTTCCAAATTCCTGAGATGTTTAGAGGATGCCGGTGTATTTAAACGGACTCATGAAGGAAAGCAAGCATTCAAACGATTTATCGATATACTCTAACCGTAAAAAACTTATTAGATGAGAAAAAAGAAGGCCGATTTCTGCCTTCTTTCTTCATTCCATTTACCTATATCAGTTTATGGTTCATTAAAATGGATTTGTTGCAATGAAACTCGCTGTTTTCACGTAAACACGAGGATTCAATTTTAATTGGTCGACTATAAATTCCGCAAGATCCTCAGGCTGAATAAATTTCGAATCATTGTTTTCTTTAATTAAATCGAGGTCGAGAGCCAAATCTGTAGCAACTGTACTAGGTGCCAAAGCTGATACACGAATATTATTACGGCGAACCTCCTGCGCAAGTGATTCGGTAAAGCCAATCACCGCGAATTTTGAGGCACTGTAAGCACTGGATGTAGCTGCTCCATTTAATCCACTCGTGGAAGAAACATTAATGATATCTCCGCCATTCTTTTCGATTAATTGGGGTAGTACCGCTCGTGTTACATAATAAGTACCCATTAAGTTTATATCTATGATCCTTTTCCATTCCTCGGGATCCATCTCCGAAACTGTCCCGAAAGTAGCGATACCAGCATTATTAATTAAAATATCAGCAGTGCCCAAATTAGTTGTTAACACTTCAATCGCTGCTTCTACCTGTTCCTTTGATGAAATATCAGCTGTTGCATAAGCTACTTTTACGCCTAAACTTTCTATTTCAGCAGCTGCCTTTTTAAGATTTTCCTCTGACCTTGCAAGCAAACCAACGTTTACACCCTCTTTAGCCAGTGCAACTGCTGTCGCTTTACCAATCCCTCTAGCTCCACCAGTGATAAACGCAATCTTCCCTTTTAATGTCTGTGCCATGATTAGAATCTCCTTTCAAAATCAACGTTGAAGTTCTCTTCCTCAGTATAATACGCAACGGTTAATAAGACTAAAGGTATGCATCCGCGCTTCCTCCCTATAATGCTAAGTATTTATCTCATAGTCCAAAGTTTGAATTCCTTGCATTCACCTTTCTGGGCAATGACACATAAATTGAATAGGTAGAGTCAGTATTATTTATGATGATTTTATCAATTAGGATTAACCGTAAAGACTATAAAACTTAATTTTTCAGGAAAGGAATAATGCCGTGAATTTAATGTCATTTCGAGGTATTGTAACCGACATGAATGATTTTATGATGGGACAAAACGGGGAATCAGAGGGCTGTTTTAAACAAATTACAGTTGAAGATGGAAATAATGGAATAGTTAATTTCATCATATCTCCGACTACTTACTTTGTAGAACAGGCAATTGTAGGCCTTGGTGATAAAATTACTGGCTATTATGACGGGGATGTACCAGTACCATTGATTTACCCGCCACAATATCGGGCTCTTATCATTGTAAAGGAATATAACGATCAAAATGTTAAAGTAGATTATTTTAACAACCAACTGGTGAGCCGTGACGGTCAATTACAATTAAACCTCTCCCCTTACACTCCTATCATCTTAAGAAATGGGCAGCCATTTTCAAAAAATATCGGAAATCGAAATCTCATCGTCATCTATGGACCAGCTACAAAAAGCATCCCTGCCCATACGACCCCATATCGGATTATTGTTTGGTGCTAACTACACGCCGAAACCTTGTAATTAGTTTAGTTCGGTCTGATTATTTCCTTATGATACTGTCCTGCATTAAAATATAAGCTTTTATGGATGACGATTCTCTAAAGTATTAGAAATTGCTTCACAATGATTCTCTCTATCTTCGTTGGTTAACGCATAAGAACCTACATTCCATGGGATGTAGGTTCTTCCTTTATAAGCCTTTTCTCAATTAAATATTCTACTTGTAATCATTTCTTGGTCCTTTATCCATTATAACTTCCACCATATCTGAAGAACCCATAATAAGTTTAGGTCTATGCTCCGAATTTGGTGCACTGTAAAGTTCCAGTGGGCTTATAATAACTCCCTCTGGCGTATTATGTAGTATTCCTGGCACACAAGAATAGATTGTATCATTATTATTTGCATTCTTCGCTGATATGGTAACGGAAGTTCCATTATGGTTATCTATACTCATGGACACCTTGTATCTGTAGAATGAGCCTGTTCCATTTGACTGGGCAGAATAAACTACAGGAACAATAGCGAGAATATCATCATTTAACCTCAATTTAATTACTTCTGTTTTAGACGATCCGCTATTTCTTCTAACGTCTCCCATATGTTCCACTGCACCATTGCCAAAACTCCTGAGGGGAGGCGTTCCCTCCGCTCCAAACATAGCTACATCTATCTGTCTGCCGTCCTTCGTATAAACTAGTGCATAAATATCATAATCTGTCCCGGTCTTCCAGGATACCGTAGCAGTAATGATTGGTGTTTTCTCGATGATTACTGACTTCTGGCCCTTGTCGAGACTTATATTCCCTTTTACCTTTTCAAGGTTTATCGATGATACTGTATTTTTTCCAGGAGCAATTGGAGTCTTAATTTGTTCTTTTGATTCTTGTTTTTGAGCAGTTTTAGGCTCAGAAGGCTTGTTTTGCACATCAGATTCAACCTCAACACCGTAATTTTTACATAAACCTTCAAGTCCAGAATCAAACCCACGCCAGATTGATTTTGCCTTCGTCTGACCGTTCCTTAGATATAATTCTAACACCACAATCCCATTTTCATTTGTGAAACTGGAAGGGGTTAATTGAATGACCGTATTATCGGTACGTATCTCGGCCTTCAAATTCTTTACATTTGAAAATCCCGTACTATTATCCTCTGTAAGAGTTATAGCTATTTTAGTAATATCTTTTGGAGCCTTACTCATGTCAAAATTAATTACTTGAACTTTAGTATTACCTAGATTTTCAGATGGCAGAAGGGTAGCTACACCGGATGCACTCTCTGGTTGATTATAAAATATAATCCCACTATCTCCTTGTACCTTATCTGAATCTGTTAAAAGAAAAGCTGTTAAAGAAATATCTATTGAATTAGAAATTTCGTAGCTAACAGTAACATTACCTTTTGGAGAGCTTAAAACGGTGTTGGCTCCCATCTGCAGAAATTGATTCATTCAATCTACTCCCCTGCTCCAAATTTACCATTTACTATGATTAAATTGTTTTAGAATGTTATCATTCCAATTAAACGACCAATCCCATACCCAGCTAACACTATTAAAAATCCACCAAAAATATAGATACTCGCTCTAATAAATTCATCTTGCTCATTAATTTTTCTGATGATACTTTGCAAATAATGACCCCTCTCTTTTTCCTATATTTGTATTATATCAGAATTATTAATAGCTAATTACCAAATAACTACAATTTTATCAGTAACTTCTATTTGAACATCCTTCTTTCGCTAACCTATCTAATAAGATGCCAATCTCTATTTAAAATCTTTTTTTCATGCATACTAAATGATCCTCTTGATTTATTTTTCTTAATTTACCTTTATATTGTTTGGGTTTATTTTTATTATAAATTTGAAGAATCAGATAATTTAGTATATCATTTCTTTATTAGACTAAAGTACACACACTAAATTACTATTCACCTAAGGGAGGGCTTATAACAGCATGACTGTATCGACAGAGCTTAAAGACACAGAAACAATTACTGCAAAAAATTATGTTAATGAAGTATTTGAAACAGTCAAAAAGCGAAATCCTAATGAAAGAGAATTTCATCAGGTTGTTAAAGAAATCTTTGATTCACTCGTCCCTTTATTTGCTAGGCATCCAGAATACATGGAGCAAAGTATCCTTGAAAGAGTTGTAGAGCCAGAAAGATTGATAACCTTTCGAGTTCCTTGGGTCGACGATCAAGGCAAGGTACAGATAAACCGTGGATTCCGTGTACAGTATAACAGCGCCATCGGCCCCTATAAAGGCGGCTTGAGATTCCACCCTACTGTTAATGCAAGTATTATTAAATTTCTCGGCTTTGAGCAGATTTTTAAAAACGCTCTTACCGGTCAGCCGATTGGAGGAGGCAAAGGTGGATCTGACTTTGATCCTAAAGGGAAATCTGATGGAGAAATCATGCGATTCACTCAAAGCTTTATGACGGAACTAAGTAGACATATCGGACCAGATATAGATGTACCAGCTGGTGATATTGGCGTTGGAGCCCGAGAAATCGGATTTCTGTTTGGACAGTACAAGAGAATACGCGGAGGCTATGAGGCGGGTATTCTGACAGGAAAAGGACTTGGTTACGGCGGAAGCTTAACTCGAACCGAAGCTACTGGATATGGCACTGTTTACTTTGTACAAGAAATGCTTAAAGAACAAGGGCTTAGCTTTAAGGGAAGTACAGTGGTCGTATCCGGTTCAGGTAATGTCTCCATTTATGCAATCGAAAAGGCTGCACAATTAGGCGCAAAAGTTGTCGCCTGCAGTGATTCTGACGGGTATATTTTCGATCCAAGCGGCATTAACCTAGAAACCGTGAAACGACTAAAGGAAGTTGAGAGGAAAAGAATCTCGGCATATGTAGAAGAACACCCACATGCACAATATACGAAAGGTTGCTACGGAATTTGGTCCATACCGTGCGATATTGCCTTGCCATGTGCCACACAAAATGAAATTAGCGAAAAATCAGCGAAACTTCTGGTTGCAAATGGACTAAAAGCCGTCGGCGAAGGCGCTAATATGCCCTCTAGCTCTGAAGCTATTGATGTGTTTTTAAATAACCATATCCTCTTTGGTCCAGCGAAAGCTGCCAATGCAGGTGGTGTAGCCGTTTCTGCCTTAGAAATGGCACAAAACAGCGCTCGATTATCCTGGACGTTTGAAGAAGTCGATGCAAAATTGCAGGATATTATGACTACCATTTACAAGGAGAGCGTTAAGGCTGCTGAGGACTATGGCCACCCAGGCAATCTGGTTGTTGGCGCTAATATTGCAGGCTTTAAAAAAGTAGCCGATGCCATGATTGCACAAGGAGTTATTTAATATAACTTAATCATAATGGCTTTAATCTTAATTGTTTCATGATCGATAGGACTTTGAGTCAAAAACAATACTTCGATAACTATTAAGATTAGATAAATACAAAAAGGATGCCCTTAAAGCCAGGACATCCTTTTTGCTTGATTTGTAATTCCGATCCATATCTTTTATTGGTATCACTTTAATAACCAGGTACTAAAATTGCAAAATTCCCCTTATGGAAAGATGCTTCTACCTATATGCTCAAGTCGTTATGAATTGGTCCTTTTGATCAAGAAAATAGGCCATCAGCTTCTTACATTGAGGAATAGAAAAGCCTAAAATTGGACCCAATCCAAACGCAATGAACAAGGTTCCAATCCCAACAGGACCTCCTAACATCCAACCAATGAGAAAAACGATAACTTCAATTCCATTTCTGACCAACGGGATACTCCACCCCATTTTTTCAACAATTAATAACATAAAGCTGTCTCTAGGGCCTGCTCCAAAATCAGCAGAAACGTATAATCCAATACCGTATCCCATTAAAATAACACCTATGATAAAGGCAATTGTTGCTCCTGCTAAATTATCAATACTAGGTAATATCCAATTAAAAAGATCAATAAATAAACCAAGCAACATCATATTCAGAAAGGACCCTATTTGGGGCCATGCTTTATTGAAAATTGAACTGATGAACAAAAGCAATAATCCACTTATGATCGACCAAGTTCCTATAGTGAATCCGAATTTAGTAAATAGTCCATAATGAAAAACATCCCATGGTCCAATCCCTAAAAATTTCCCTTTAATGGTTAGTGATATACCAAATGCTAATACCAATAATCCAAGAATAAAAACAGACCAGCGTAACACCCATTTCCTCTTCATAACTCTGTCCCTCTAACTTATATTTTATTTTTTTACTATAACATTAAAGCAGGACAGAATACATAATTTATATTTTCTGAAATACATCTATCTAAGACAATTCAAAAACAAATCACCTTTTTTCAACTCTTCTTAATTCCTTAACTGCCCAATGAATCTTCCCATACAAAAGGAAGTCACTTGGTCTTTAACTGTGACTAAGCTTCTTTTCATATACGTCTATAAACATAGTAAGATAAAACATCTTACTTATGATATGGTTCCCCTCGATTAATTCGAAATGCCCGATACACCTGCTCCACCAAAATTAGCCTCATCAGCTGGTGTGGGAAGGTCATTTTTGAGAAAGATAGGGTGTCATTTGCCCGTTTCATTACGTCTTTACTAAGGCCAAGTGATCCTCCTATGACAAAGGCTATCTTGCTTTTCCCATAAGTGGCGAGTTTATCTATTGTATCTGCCAATTCCTCAGAAGATTTCATTTTCCCCTCAATCGCCAAAGCAATAACATGAGTATCGTCAGAAATTTTTGCGAGGATGCGCTCTCCTTCTTTTGCTTTAACTTGCAGCATCTCCATCTCGCTTAATGTTTCAGGTGCTTTTTCATCGGGTATTTCAATTATGTCTATTTTTGCATAGGCCGATAATCTTTTTACATATTCTTCGATACCCTGTTTTAAATATTTCTCCTTCAATTTACCTACAGTTATTACCGAGATATTCACATGTTACCCTCACTTTACAAACATTTTATCCACAGAAGTTATCCACATATACACAACCTCCGTCCACATATTGTGCCCGAATATTAGTTCGCCACAATATATATAGCGGGTTGTCCACAGTATTCACAGGTGAATTCCTTAGAATTGTTAGTAACTTCTTTATTTTCTTCCTCTGAAATCATATTTATAAAAGGAGGGACTTCCGTCTCATCCACGATCGTATCCAGTCCAACTTCTACATGATCTTTACAGCAATAAATTTTCATATTCATTCTCCTTTTCATGTTGTCTTTAGTTATATTGCTTCATTTTGAGCCAGCATATTTAAAGCAGGGAATTTGAAATCCCCTGCTTTCGTACCTAACTATATCACATTTGAGCTTCAATCAATGTCATTTCGGTTGACGCTTTTTGTCCATTCCTATAGTATGTCACTTTCATTTTATCGCCAATCTGCTTATTTACATATAAATGTTTACGGAGCTCCGGAACATTAGCGATTTTCTTTCCATCCAGCTCCACAATGACATCAAACTCCTTTAATCCGGCTTTAGCGGCTGGAGACCCTGGTTCAATACTTGTAATGACGACACCTTCTGTCACACCAGTAGGTAATTTCAATGTTTCCTGCCGCTGATAGTTAGTCACTTCATTCAAGGAACGAAGGCTAGTTCCCATATAAGCACGTTTCACTTTTCCATGTGCCTCTAAATCCTCAATAATTGGTATAGCATAATTGCTTGGAATCGATAATCCAATTCCCTCAACGGATGACTCGGCTATTTTCATGGAGTTTATCCCAATCACTTGGCCGCCTATATTAATTAAAGCACCGCCGCTATTTCCTGGGTTAATCGCTGCATCTGTCTGAATTACCTCCGCATTCCAGTCCTCCACACCATCTGAATTCACATCAATCGGTATAGTTCTGTTCAAACCCGAGATAATCCCTTGGGTCACGGATCCGGAGAAATTCAAACCTAGTGGATTACCAATTGCAATAACTGGTTCTCCGGCTTTCAGTTTATCAGAATTACCAAATTCGGCAACTACATCAATACCCTTATCATCTATTTGGATAACGGCTAAATCTGTCCATATGTCACTGCCTAAAAGTTCTGCCTTAGTTTTAGTGCCATCAGCTAATGTTACCTCTAATGAAGATGCACCTTCCACCACATGATTATTGGTAACGATAAACGCTTTTCCATTCTCCTTTTTATAGATGACTCCTGAGCCTGTGCCTGCCTCCTGAGTTTCATTGAAAAAGTCGGAGCCTTGGATATTTGTAATCCCGATTACAGCGTCTCCCGTTTTTTCAACAGCTTTAGTGACGTCAGTCGTCACATCCATAGAAACATTTTGAGTTAATTTGGACGTATCATTACCGTTATTTGTACTGGTATTCTGATTTAATCCATTATTATTCAAGTTGCCTGTCAATAGAAGGACTAATAATGCACCAATAATAGCACCGATTAAACCGGAGAGAAAATAACCAGCTTTACTTCCTTTTCGTTTATTCTGCTGCTGTTCTGACTGATTATAATCTTGATCATAATAGCCCATTTTGCCAACATTCCCTTCACTATTTACTTATGTAGGTCTAGTATTTGTTGTTTTCCATTTTATAAACAAAAACAGCATTGAAAGGAAAATTCTAGTTGCAGAGTTTAATGATATGTTTAAGAACTTGTGTGTATTCTCCAAACTTTACCAACATTATATATATTACCTAAAAAAATAACAGAGGAAACCTCCTCTGTTAAACATGTATTAATTCAGTTGGTTCGTCAGGATCCGTATCATACAGGCTAAATTGCTCTCCCGCTCTGATTCCTTTTGTTTCAAGTGTTTGACTGACAGACATACGTGCCAGATCCTTCATATTATTGTCCTTACTTAAATGAGCCAGATAAAATCGTTTGGTCCGGTCACCCGCAACTTCACTCATGGCTATAGCAGCATCCTCATTGCAAACATGGCCTACATCGCTTAGTATCCGATGTTTTACACTCCATGGATATCTCCCCATGCGGAGCATACTTACATCATGATTGCTCTCAAAGATGTACACATCTGCATTTTTAATAATGCCCTTCATTCGATCACTTACATACCCTGTATCTGTAATTGTCACCAGCTTCTTGCCATCCTGATGAAATACATAAAACATCGGCTCTGCCGCATCGTGCGAAACACCAAAGGACTCTACATCAAGGTTGCCAAATGATTTAACAGTCTCCATCCCGAATTCAAATTTCAAATCTGTAGGAATTTCTCCAATTAACCCATCCATCGCTCTCCATGTGTTGGCATTAGCATAAATAGGCAGCTTATATTTACGAGCCAAAATTCCAAGCCCTTTTATATGGTCGCTGTGTTCATGCGTCACAAAAATTCCTGACAAGTCTTCAGGCCTTTTATCAATTTTATTTAATAGCTCGGTCATTTTTTTGCCGCTTAAACCAGCGTCCACTAAAAATGAATGCTCTCCTGATTCCACATAGAGTGAATTCCCCGTGCTTCCACTGGCTAGAACGCTAAATTTCATCGACATTCTTCCTCACTCCGTTACATTTCCTTCTTCTGTATTCAGTACTTGTCCTTCAATACCATTTACGAAATAATCCTCTTGCTTATTTACTGTAAAATGCCATGTTGGCACAAGGACAAGTACTTTTGATTCTGATACTTCTATTAGTGTATAAAAACCAAGCTTACCCTTTGAAACTTCACTTCCAGATGACAAGTATCCTCCATTTAACAGACTTTCTACTGCTTGAATCGGCGGATTAATCTCTTGGTTTTCATTAAATTCCTCAATATCATCGAGGTGTGTTTGAATATACGAAATTACTTCATCATTTTCATTAAGCTTAAATATTAAGGCACCGTTTTTATTATTAAAAAGTAAACGGCTTTTGTAGGTTTGATAATATGTTATTGTCCCATCTTCTTTACGCCAGAATTCATACTCATCACCCGAGTATACATTTTTGTTAATGAAACTTTCTAGCTCAAAATATTTCCCTTCACCAGTACCAATTTTAATTGGTTTATCCAGTGTCGATCGAATGGTTCTTTTATTATCAATAATAAAGGTTTGATTTTTGAGGGTATTTAATTCCTCTTTACTGAATTCCTTAGGCTTAGCACTTATCGTCTTTTCACTTACTCTTACCTGAGTCCCTACATGATACTTGATACCCTCAGCCTTTAGTCTATCTTCAATGGTTGATTCCGAATCCTTATTGATTTCAAGCTTTGCTGCCCTAAAATCCAGGAACTGATATAAGAGGAATACGTCCAGAATTAGAAACACCACAATGAATAAACCTTTTGTTTTATTCCAATCCATCCATAGGTCCTCCTAAATCCTCTTCAGAAATATCTACCCAGCTGCCATCATACTGATAGTACCAGACAGGTTTTAATCCCAAAAGAGTCGTGCCTGAATTATCATTATGAATTAGCTTATAGCCGACAGTCATATCCGTAAGTTTATCTGCATCATATTGTTTACCCTTATCGATTTTGAAGGACTTTAAAGCTTCATTTGCAGAAGGAAGAGTAACTGTGCTTTGATCCAAGGGCTCATCCACAAGATTAAAATAGGAACGTTCATA
Source organism: Pradoshia sp. Z6_59 (assembly GCF_058267515.1). Lineage (NCBI taxonomy): Bacteria > Bacillati > Bacillota > Bacilli > Caryophanales > Bacillaceae > Pradoshia > Pradoshia sp. Z6_59. The sequence continues at coordinate 33,231 of NZ_JBZCPP010000005.1, read as the reverse complement.
TCTCTTCACATTTTGAGTTCCATATTCCAGGTGAATTTCAGTCATACCTTCCTCATTAAATACAGGAAGTCCATCAATATATAAACGGAAAGCGACTTCTCTGCTAAACTCATCTAATGACACATACCGGTGGCGTGTATCCCAACCGGCATGAATATTGATAAATTCTATGCTGCTTTGCAATATATGAGTTTCCAGCTTTTTCTCATCTTTGGCACCGACAACAAGATTTTTGTATTCAATATTTGATGTTTTTGGGTTCTTTTTCATTATACTCAATCCATCGGTATAGATATCCCCTTCCTGCTTAACAGTGCTTGGTCTGATAAACAGAGCTTCCTTAAAGCTTTTCACATCAGTAGCTTTTGTTAGAAAATCATATTTACTTACTTTTATTTCGCCGGAAGGAACCAGGATTGAGTTATTTTCTGATAGTTTTAGCTTTGTGTAGGGTTTTAGATTTTCAACCCTCGCGTACTCTTGTGTGAAGTCTTCAATCAAATCTTTATCAACGGATGCTTCAATGACTGTTTTCTTTTCACTAGAAACAAAGTAGATAGAATCATTATCGGTATGAATAATAACCCTGTCAAAATTAACATTTGGCAGCTCATTATCTTCTATTTTTAAATAGTTTTTATAAAAAGACAGCGGAACAATATCATTAAATATCAATTCAATGAATCCATCCTTCTCGCTAAACTTTTTGATTGCAGCTGTATTTTTATACTTTGATGATTGATCCTGGAAGTTAAACAAATTCCATTTTTTGATGGAATTAATTGCATGTGTAATCATTTCCTCAGAGTAAGTTCCATAGGATAAATTATCTTTGTGATAAATCATTTTTGTTGGTTTTACGACTTCATCCGGTTCAAGATTACTGAAGATTTTCTCCTGAACATAGTTTGTTTTCTCTGTCTCGTTATAGGTTGGCTGATAAAACCAATATGACCAGGTCAAAAGGCCACTTATCAAAATGAGGGACACCAATAAGATATTTTTAAATCCTTCCCAGCTCATTCCCAATCATCCTCTTGTAATGTTTCATAAGGGAGAGTAAAGAAAATGGTAGTCCCCTTCCCTTCCTCACTAGAAGCCCAAATATGCCCCTTATGTGCTTCAATCATTTCCTTAGCTATCGCGAGACCTAAACCTGTACCGCCCATCTTTCTTGATCTGGCTTTATCTACACGGTAGAATCTTTCAAATATCTTAGCTACATTTTCTTTCGGAATACCCATTCCTTCATCCCTAATGCTAATTTCCACAAATTGTCCGATTACTTGCAGTTTAAATGTAACTTGTCCACCCTCAGGTGAATACTTCAATGCATTCGATATGATATTATCGAGTACTTGAGTAATTTTATCCTCATCTATTTCTACACCAATTGGCTCAGATGGAATTAAACGTTTAAAAGTGACATTTCGTGATTTAGACATTTCAAAACGATCGATAATTCGGTGGAAATAACGGCCAAAATCAACCCATGTTGTAGAAAGCTTATAGTCTGTATTATCGAGCTTTGAGAGCTGCAAGAGATCATTAACCAATCTGATCATCCGCTCTGTTTCTGTTTGAGCTATGTTCAGAAAACGCGGAGCAAGCTCTTTATCTTCCATGGCGCCATCTGCCAGAGCCTCTAGATAGCTTCTCATGGTTGTCAGCGGTGTTCTAAGCTCATGGGAAACATTCGCAACAAATTCTCTTCTCTCTTCATCGATTTTTTCTTGCTCGGTAATATCATGAAGAACAACAATTAACCCATTAATAAAGCCTGTTTCTCTTTGAATAACAGAGAAATTCGCTCTCAAATAAAGCAATTTCTTTTCATTGCTGTAATTAAGGATAATGGACTCCTTCTCACTCAATAATTGATCAAAAGTGTACGTGTCCTCTAATCCTAATACCTCTGTAATTGGCTTAGATAATGACGTTTCACGTGAAACTTTCAGCATTGATAGTGCTGTATCGTTAATCAAAATGACTCGGCCTCTGCGATCTGTTGTTAGCACGCGATCTGTTGTTAGCACGCCATCTGTCATATTAGTCAATACAGAAGAGAGCTTCCTTTTCTCTGCATCAGTTGTCGCCTGTGCATCTTGCAGCTTTTTAGTTAAACTATTGAACGTGATAGCAAGCTGACCAATTTCATCGTATCCATATACCTTAACTTTTCTTGAAAAGTTACCACGTGACATCGCTAAAGCTTGCTTGCGCATGTCGGATATAGGCCGTGTAATGGTCTGAGCCAGTAATATTCCTAAAAAGGCTGTGACTGCAAGAGAAATAATCGTTCCCTTCGCCATTATCGTATTAATTTGTTTTAATTGGGAATAGACATTCTCTATTTTCGTATTCAGATATAAATTCCCTATAATTTGTCCGTCACTCAAAATCGGTTCTGACCAGAGGAGAATTCTTTTTCCTGTCTGTGAATCGATTCTTATTTCTGTTTGAGGCGTTCCTTGATTATTTGCCCTGTCAACAAGCTTTTCAGTTGAACGGCTCCCTATTATATCTTGTTTCTCCGGATCAGATGTACCAATAATTTTTGAATCCTGATCCATTACTCGTATCTCCGTTATATCCCCAGAGGAATAACCCTCCAATGTTGTCTTAATATCCTCTATTAAGGTGGGATCTTCAACTTTGCGGGTTTCCGTTATTTCTTTTTCTAAACTATAGGAAAGAATGGTTACCCGCTCTTGAATAGAGCTCTTAAAATTCTCCAATAGCTGCTGTTCAAGCCCCTGTGCAAAATAAACTCCGATAATTTGCATGGCAACTAAAATAAGCAGCACATAAATCAGTACAAATTTAAAATAAATCGATTTAAAGAAACCAACTTTTCTCATAATTTTTACTCCTGTTCAGGATGACGGAGGTAGTACCCAACTCCTCTTCTTGTAACAATCCATGCAGGATGGCTTGGATTATCTTCTATTTTTTCACGTAGACGTCGAACGGTTACATCAACTGTTCTGACATCTCCATAGTAATCATATCCCCATACTGTCTGCAGAAGATGCTCCCTTGTCATTACCTGGCCTATATGTTTAGCGAGATAAAAGAGCAACTCAAATTCCCTATGGGTTAATTCAATGGTGTCACCTCTTTTGGATACCATATAAGAATCAGGGTGTATCACTAGATTGCCAATCGTAATTTCATTTGTTTCCTCGTTATCTTCCTGTTGATTGGCAGCATGTTTTTGCCTGCGTAAATTCGCTTTTACACGTGCAATTAATTCACGGGTACTGAACGGCTTTGTCACATAATCATCTGCTCCCAGTTCCAGACCAAGCACTTTATCTATTTCGGAATCCTTTGCCGTCAGCATAATTATTGGCATATCATATTTCTTCCGCACTTCCCTGCAAACTTCCATTCCGTCCTGTTGCGGTAGCATGATATCTAATAAGATCAAATCTGGCTGAAGTTCTTCCACCATTTTAATGGCATCATTACCGTCATAGGCACAATACACATCAAATCCTTCTTTTTTCAAGTTAAACTGTAATATATCTGCAATAGGCTTTTCGTCATCAACAACCAGTATCTTTTTATCCATTGTCTAGTTCTCCCTTTTATATAATAAAATGTATATATTAATGACATCTGCGAGTCACGATTTTGCTAAACTATCCTAATCCTACTTTACCATTTCTATTGAAACAGGTCATCTTTTTAAAATGGTATTCCAAATATATACAGCAGTGAATACCAAAAAGGATTAGACTATTATCTAATCCTCAGATTCTATATGAAATATGCTAGTAATCATGATTAATTATCAAAAGGCTGACAAACGCTTTCGCCTGTCAGCCAGTTATTTTTATATACCGTATGGATTGCGGATTATATTCGTTTGATTACGGTCCGGTCCTACAGAAAAGATTGATAATGGAATACCTGTTAACTGAGATACTCTTTCTAGATAAGTACGTGCATTGGCAGGCAGGTCAGACAATGTCTTCACACCCGTGATATCTTCTGTCCAGCCTGGCAGTTCTTCATAGATTGGCTCACATTCAGCCAATATCTTCAGACTTGCCGGGAACTCCTCCAATACTTTTCCATCGTGTCGATAAGCAACACAGATTTTTAATGTTTCGATACCTGTTAAAACATCAATTGAGTTAAGAGAAAGATCGGTGATTCCACTAACACGGCGCGCATGGCGGACAACAACGCTATCGAACCAACCTACTCTTCGCGGACGTCCCGTAGTAGTTCCATATTCTCTTCCTACTTCACGAATTTGATTACCGATTTCGTTATCAAGCTCGGTAGGGAATGGCCCATCTCCAACACGTGTTGTGTAGGCTTTACATACACCCACTACATGATTGATTTTAGATGGTCCGACTCCGGAACCGATTGTCACTCCGCCCGCAACTGGGTTCGAGGATGTAACAAATGGGTAAGTTCCCTGATCAATATCAAGCATTACCCCTTGTGCTCCTTCAAATAAAACACGGCGCCCCTCATCCAAGGCGTCATTTAAAACAACAGAGGTATCACATACATATTGTTTAATTTGCTGTCCATATTCATAATATTCTTCGAAAAAGTCATCCATCGTAAAGCCTTCAGTTTCATAAAAACGTTCCAGCATACGGTTTTTCTCTTCCAAATTTCTTGTCAGCTTCTCTTCAAATACTTCTTTATCTAATAAATCGGCAATCCTGATACCTATACGTGCTGCCTTATCCATATAAGCCGGGCCAATTCCCTTTTTAGTAGTACCGATTTTATTACTTCCTTTTCTCTCTTCCTCTACTTCATCAAGTTTCAGATGATAAGGAAGAATCACATGAGCTCTATTGCTGATACGTAAATTATCTGTGGAAATCCCACGATCGTGCAGATAAGTAAGCTCCTCAATAAGTGCTTTAGGGTCAACGACCATACCATTTCCAATTACTGATATCTTATCCTTATAGAATATACCGGAGGGAATCAAATGAAGCTTATATGTTTCACCATTAAATTTAATTGTATGTCCCGCATTATTTCCACCTTGATATCTGGCAATTACTTCTGCGTTTTCTGAAAGGAAATCTGTAATCTTTCCTTTACCTTCGTCTCCCCACTGTGTACCTACTACTACGACTGAAGACATTCTTTACACCTCCACTAATTTACCAACATCTTGCACTTTGGCATAACAAACAAATTAAGTGTATCAATTACATCGACTAATTTCAAGGAATACACGAACATTTATACGAAAATAGTAAAATATGTTCGTGTATAATTGTAATAAAAATAAACCCACCCTGGTTTGGTGGGTCTATAGACTATTATGCTCCAGAAGGGATGGCATCATCCTGGAATCTTCTTTCTAAATTAACGAACTTATTGTATTCCTTCACAAATGCCAATTGAACCGTTCCAACCGGGCCATTACGCTGTTTCGCAATGATAATTTCAATAACATTTTGGTTTTCTGTTTCTTTATCATAATAATCTTCCCTGTATAGGAAGGCTACAATATCAGCATCTTGCTCAATACTTCCTGACTCACGGATATCAGACATCATCGGACGCTTGTCCTGACGTTGCTCTACACCACGAGAAAGCTGGGAAAGAGCGATAACTGGAACTTCTAGCTCCCTTGCCAGGGCCTTAAGGGAACGGGAAATTTCTGATACTTCCTGTTGTCTGTTTTCGCCTGATCTGCCATTCCCCTGAATAAGCTGGAGATAGTCAATCAGGATCATGCCAAGTCCATGTTCTTGCTTTAAACGGCGGCATTTTGAACGGATTTCACTAATTCGGACACCCGGAGTATCATCTATAAATATACCCGCATTTGATAAGCTTCCCATTGCTAGTGTTAATTTGCGCCAATCTTCGTCTGTCAGAGATCCTGTTCTAAGGTTTTGAGCATTTATATTACCTTCTGCGCAAAGCATACGCATGACCAATTGTTCTGCACCCATCTCCAGACTGAAAATCGCAACATTTTCATCCGTTTTTGTTGCAACGTTTTGGGCAATATTAAGAGCGAAGGCTGTTTTACCAACAGATGGACGGGCAGCAACAATAATTAAATCATTGCGCTGGAAGCCTGCTGTCATGTGATCCAAGTCATTAAAGCCGGTAGGTATTCCAGTTACATCTCCTACTCGGTTATGAAGCAACTCAATATTGTCATAGGTGCGAACTAAAACATCTTTAATGTTGTGGAAGGCTCCGGCATTTTTTCGGGAGGCAACTTCCATAATGCTTTTTTCGGCTTCACCCAAGAGGCTTTCCACTTCATCCTCACGAGAATACCCATCTTGTACAATGCCAGTTGCTGTATTAATTAATCTTCTTAAAACGGACTTTTCTTCAACGATTCGGGCATAATATTCTATATTGGCCGCGGTAGGTACTGATGACGCCAGTTCTGTTAAATAGGGAACTCCCCCAACCTCTTCAAGCTGCTTTGTTGCACTTAGTTCTTCAGTTACTGTAACTAAATCGACAGCCTTTCCTTTGTCGTTTAGCTTCAGCATAACCATGAAGATTTTTTGGTGTGCACTTCTATAAAAATCCTCAGGTATCAAAATCTCAGAGGCAAGTATTAAAGAGGAAGGCACAAGAAAAATTGCTCCTAAAACCGCTTGTTCCGCCTCAACATTTTGTGGTGGAACCAAATCAGTAAAGAGCTCATTCATTCGGCAAACCCCCTTTATATATTTAAACGTAATTATATTTTTTTATTAGCAATTAAAATGGATTGCTATTCTATTGTATATGGAAATGAAGAGAATAGGTACAGGAAATTATTTATTTTAACTTTCATTTGCATTAGTAACTTCTATCATACTAAAAAAAAGTGATGAAATCAGCTAACAAGCTTTTCATCACTTTTTCGGGAAAATTATTTCCTGGGAAAATATTTTATTGTTCTTTCACATGAACATTTAAAGTAGCAGTTACCTCATGATGGAGCTTAACCGGAACTTTTGTGTAGCCGAGAGAGCGAATTGCGTCTTCTAATTCGATTTTACGTTTATCAATTTTATGCTTATGCTGTTTTTGTAATTCATCAGCAATCTGTTTGCTGGTAATGGATCCAAAGATTCTGCCACCTTCTCCAGTCTTCGCTTTTAATTCAATCGTAAGCTTTTCTAATTGCTCTTTTAATTTTTTTGCATTTTCGAGTTCCTCAGCTGCGAGTTGTACTTCTTTATTTTTTTGAATTTCTAGTGTTTTCATATTGCTGCCAGTTGCTTCTACAGCTAATCCTTGTTTCAAAAGGAAATTATGTGCATACCCATCTGCAACATTTTTAATTTCACCTTTTTTTCCTTTTCCTTTAACATCTTTTAAAAATATTACTCTCATGTGTTTGTGCCTCCTTCATATAGCTCATCAATTGCATCTTTCAACATTTGCTCTGCTTCTTCCATTGAAATGTCATCTAGTTGAGTTGCCGCATTTGTAAGATGCCCTCCGCCTCCTAAACGTTCCATAATAACCTGAACATTTATGTCGCCAAGAGATCTTGCACTTATGCCAATGCTAGTTTCTGATTTTGGTGATAACACAAAGGATGCAATTACTTCATCCATTGCTAACAATGTATCTGCAGCCTGGGCAATCAACACCTGATCAGCAAATTCATTTAAATCACCATGAGCAATAGCAATCCCTTTATGATAAAAATAAACATCCTCAATCAGCTTTGCCCGCTTTAAGTAAGTATCTACATCTTCCTTAAGAAGCTTTTGTACAAGGACTGTGTCTGCACCATGGCCTCTTAAAAAAGAAGCTGCATCGAAAGTTCTGGAACCCGTTCTAAATGTAAATGATTTTGTATCTACTATAATACCCGCCAGCAAAGCAGTTGCTTCCAGCATACCCACCTTTACACGCTTCGGCTGGTATTCGATAAGCTCCGTTACTAACTCGGCTGTAGATGATGCATATGGCTCCATATAAACCAGGATAGAATTATCTATAAATTCCTCGCCGCGCCTGTGATGATCAATCACCACGATTTTCTCAGTCCGGGAAACCAGTTTTTCCTCAATAACCATGCTTGGCTTATGAGTATCTACAATAACAAGTAATGTTTTATCGGTTATTAATTCAACGCCAATTTCAGGTGATATAAATCTGGAGTCCAACTCAGGCTTTTGCTTCACTTCGGTTAGAAGTCGTTTAACACTTGAATCTAATTCACTTCTGTCTAGGATAATATATCCTTCACGGTTATTCATTTCAGCAATTTTTAATATCCCTAAGGACGAACCAATAGCATCCATATCCGGAAACTTATGTCCCATTACAATGACTTTATCACTATCAACTATCAAATCACGCAGTGCATGTGAAATTACCCGTGCACGGACTCTAGTTCTCTTCTCCATAGGATTTGTTTTGCCACCATAAAATTTCACTTTTCCATTTGGGAGCTTAATGGCGACCTGATCTCCACCTCTTCCCAGAGCCAGATCAAGACTTGATTGAGCAATGCTGCCCAGTTCAGGTAATGCCGATACTCCGCTCCCCACACCTATACTCAATGTTAATGGAACATTTTGCTTGGCTGTTGTTTCCCGTACATCATCCAGTATAGAAAATTTTGTTTTCTCCAGGTGGTTAAGAATGCTTTCGCTAAAAATAGCGATAAACCGATCAGATGAAATTCTCTTTAAAAAGACTCCATATTCTTTAGCCCAATTATTTAATAAAGAGGTTACAAAGCTATTTAAGCTGCTTTTTCGTTGATCATCCATACCTTGTGTCACATCGTCATAGTTATCCAGATAGATAATTCCAATGACAGTTCGCTCTTCTTCGTACATTTTTTCAATTTCTGTTTGCTCTGTAACATCGAAGAAATAAAGCAATCTTTCCTCCGGCTTATGAACAATTCGAAATTTGCGATTATAAATTGCTACAATATCTTCGCTTTCCTCTCTCTTAACTAAAGGTATTAAAGGTTCTGCAACCTCTGAAATGTTTTTTCCAACGAGGGTATCTTCCTGTAGACACTTAGCCATATAAGGGTTGGTCCATTCAATCACATAATCCTCGTTGAAAAGCAGTATACCTATAGGCATTTCTAATAGAGCTTCTTCCCCCACTTTTTTTAATCGATAGGAAAGAGTGGAAATATAGATTTCCGTTTCTTTTTGTATTCCATATTCAATTTTTAATATTAGAAAGAAAAGAATGCCAAAAAGCAAAGAAGCTACTATTGCAAATATCCAATTATAATAAGCAAGAACTCCGATGATTAATAAAGATACACCCAATAATGCGTAGATGGGATAACGGATCGCTTGCCTGTTTAAATAAGATGGCATAGATTCAGCTCCTAAATAATGTGGATCAATTTATGTATTACTTATCATTATACTTGATAAAACTCTATTATGACCAACAGAGCAATAATTTACCTATTCTCAGGCGTATAATTAATACCCTTCAATAGTACCTATTTAAAACAATAAATGCATACAAAGAATATTATAAAGCATAAATAAAATGATATCCAAAAAACAAGACATTAGATTAAACTATACATTATATTTAAATAATATTTAGGTATAATGTGATTCAATGTCTATAACTTTAAAATAAGTACTCATGTCAATTCTATCTTCTTAAATACAATTAAAAAACGGAAAGGATTCCCTTTCCGTTTTTATGTGTAAAATCTTATTTTTCCTCTGCTACGAATGGTAGAAGAGCCATAGTACGAGCACGTTTGATTGCAATAGTCAATCTACGTTGGTACTTAGCGCTTGTTCCAGTTACACGACGTGGAAGAATTTTTCCACGCTCAGAGATAAACTTTTTAAGAAGATCTACATCTTTATAGTCGATGTGCGTAATGCCGTTTGCTGTGAAATAACAAACCTTACGGCGTTTTGCACGTCCGCCTCTGCGTCCGCCTGCCATATTATTCACTCCCTTTCATTATAATTATATACGTCCGTTCGAATTATCAATGTTAGAATGGAAGGTCATCATCCGAAATATCGATAGTTTGTCCATTACTGCTGAATGGATCATCATCAATCTTCGTATAATTACTGTCCTTCCGTTGATTCTGGTTTTGGTTGCTATTTCCCTGGCCAAATGGATTGGTATCATGACCACCATATTGGCTTCCGCCGCTTTTTTCACCGGCAGATGAACCTTTAGGCTCTAGGAATTGTACGCTCTCTGCTAACACTTCTGTTACATAGACACGTTTTCCATCCTGACCTTCATAATTACGAGTTTGAATACGTCCATCAACTCCAGCAAGATTACCCTTCTTCAGATAATTAGCTGCATTTTCTGCCTGGCGTCGCCAAACAACACAGTTAATAAAATCTGTTTCCCGTTCACCTTGTTGGTTAGAAAATGGGCGATTCACTGCTAATGTGAAGGTTGAAACAGGAACACCATTCGGAGTATAGCGGAGATCAGGATCCTTCGTTAAACGACCTACCAAAATGACACGGTTTATCAACAGAATCAACTCCTAATATTAGAAAATTGTTCCACATGAAACAATTTATGTTCAATCAAAATTACTCTTCTTCTTTAACTACAATATGACGGATGATATCTTCGCTGATTTTAGCAAGACGGTCAAATTCTTGAACAGCCTCTGCATTTTCAGCTTGGATTTTATTGATCATGTAATATCCATCACGGAAATCATTGATTTCATAAGCAAGACGGCGTTTGCCCCATTCTTTTGTTTCAAGAACTTCAGCACCCTTGTCAGCTAAAATTGTGTTAAAACGCTCAACTAAAGCTTTTTTTCCATCTTCCTCAATGTTTGGACGGATGATATACATAACTTCGTATTTTGTCATCACTGTCACCTCCTTTTGGTCTAAACGGCCCTTATGGGCAAGGAGCAATTAATTACAATTACTCACAAGTTAAAAGTATAGCATACATATAGGAAGTTTGCAAATTGATAAAAAGACCGATCATACTGACCGGTCCTCTTGTTTATACATTAAAACGGAAGTGAATAATGTCCCCGTCTTTTACTTCGTATTCTTTACCTTCTAATCTAACTTTTCCGGCTTCTTTCGCTGCATTCATGGAACCAGCTGCCATCAGATCTTCATAAGATACGATTTCTGCGCGAATGAATCCACGTTCAAAATCAGAGTGAATAATTCCAGCACACTGTGGCGCTTTCATCCCTTTACGGAAAGTCCAGGCACGTACTTCTTGAACACCTGCCGTAAAATATGTTGCCAAGCCCAACAATTGATAAGATGCCCGAATTAATTGATCTAAACCAGATTCTTCTATGCCTAATTCTTCAAGGAACATTGCTTTTTCTTCGCCTTCAAGCTCAGCAATTTCAGATTCGATTTTGGCACAAATCACGATTACCTCAGCATTTTCTTTTGCTGCAAACTCACGTACTTGAGTCACGTATTCATTATCGGTCGCATCAGCCACTTCATCTTCATCAACATTAGCAACATATAAAACTGGTTTAATCGTGAGAAGATGTAATCCTTTAACGATTTTGAGCTGTTCTTCCGTGAATTCCACTGCTCTGGCTGGTTTTTCAGCTTCAAATGCTTCTTTTAATAAGGAAAGAACTTCATACTCAACAACAGCTTCCTTATCTTTTTGTTTGGCTAATTTACCAACACGATCAATCCTTTTTTCAACTGTTTCCATATCAGCAAGAATTAATTCAAGATTAATCGTTTCAATATCATCAATTGGATTAACCTTACCTGAAACGTGGGTAATATTTTCGTCAGCAAAGCATCTTACTACATGGCAAATTGCATCTACCTGGCGAATATGAGAAAGGAATTTATTTCCTAATCCTTCTCCTTTACTTGCCCCTTTCACAATTCCTGCGATATCAGTAAATTCAAAGGCAGTCGGTACTGTTTTTTTCGGTATTACAAGCTCTGTCAGCTTTTGCAATCTATGATCTGGTACTTCTACAATCCCTACATTCGGATCAATCGTACAAAATGGATAGTTAGCGGATTCTGCTCCAGCCTGTGTTATTGCATTAAAGAGAGTAGACTTTCCTACGTTAGGCAGACCTACTATTCCAGCTGTTAATGCCACATCATTCACTCCTTATGTGAAAACATATTAAATGTTATATAATCTATATGTGATAAACCTTTACCAATTATAGTGACAAGTCATCTAAAAGACAAGCCGCTATTCTTTTTCATATTAGTATTTAAATTACACTTTATAATGATAGCATACAAGCTGTACATTAAGCTTTGAGATTATGCCTCGTGTTTCTGAAGTATCTTTTTCATCTTCCTAACAAAATCTTTACGGGGCAACATGACACTATGGTCACATCCCTCACACTTAATTCGGACATCCATACCAAGTCTAATAATCTTCCAGCGGTTGATACCACATGGATGAGGCTTTTTCATTTCAACAACATCATTCAATCCAAAATCCTTATCATCCATAGTTTTTAATCCTCCATTATTTAAACTTTACCCTTTATATCCATGAATTATATCAGCATATGGCCAGACCTCCAATTAAAACCAACATCCAGAATAAACAGAAATCTACTTAGACTCCCGTTTCTCTAATTTCTTCCCTTTCATTTCATCATATAAAAATAATGTTTCAGACTAGATTCGCTATAAAGAACCCTTTACTCTTATTACCTCTCTGATGAATTTTACGAAAATGTTTTTTTAATATAACTTATTCAAATCTCTTAGGGCCAAAATACCTATGCGTATGAATAATGATAATGTTTCTTTATTCCTTATGCTTGGGTATACATATGATAAATCAATCTGTTTAAAAGAAACGTTAACCATTTTACTACATCTCGGCTTTGGAAGGTAAAAATGTTAAAAAAAAGACAAGTCTTCTTATCCTGATCACTGAATGAGAAGAATATAAGATTCGAAAATCTGCAATATATTCCAAAGTTCAGTGTATAAAATTCCTATATTTTCCGTATACTGATAGTACTTTTGCAGAGGAGTGGTAATTATGAACATGAGGCCTTCTTTTTTTGAACAACGCAATACAACAAATCGAATATCATATGAGGAAGAGAATGCCCATCATGTTATCTCTAGAGAATTACTCACAATCCTCCCTTCTCATAAAGTACGTCCTGTTGTCATTATTTGTATCGGTACAGACCGTTCAACTGGTGATTCACTTGGTCCTTTAATTGGAACATTGTTAAGTGAAAAAACACTGCCCAATTTTTATATATATGGTACATTAGAGGATCCAATACATGCTGTTAATTTACAGGAAAAACTCAATTACATTCAAAGCATACATGAAAACCCATTTATTATTGGAATAGACGCTTGTCTTGGCAGAGTTAAAAGTGTTGGAGTCATCCAGGTTGGTAAAGGCCCTGTAAAGCCTGGTGCCGGTGTAAATAAAGAGTTGCCCAATGTAGGAGAAGCCCATATTACAGGAATTGTGAATGTTAGTGGATTTATGGAATACTTTGTTCTTCAAAATACTCGTTTAAATTTAGTACTTAAAATGGCTAAAGCCATTACAAAAGGTATTTATTTAGCCGGGTTATCCTATAATCATGCCACTTCCATAACTACAACATTTAATTGGAATTTCGAAGAAGAAAAGGTACATGACAATAATTTATAGAGAAAAATAAAAAACCATTTATATGGTTTTTTATTTTTCTAAAATTTCAAGGAGTCTCTCTAAATCCTCATTGGAGAAAAATTCTATTTCTATTTTCCCTCGCTTATTATTCTGTTTAATGTTCACGGTTGTACCGAAACGTTCTCTTAATTGATTTTCTCTTTCCTGAATAAATATATCCTTAGCAGGGACTTTTTTTGTTTCACGTGGAACACTTTCATTCAAATTTTGAATGATCCCTTCTAATTGCCTAACATTAAGATTTTCCTTGATAACTTTATCAGCCAGAGGTTTAATATCTTTTTTTGATTTCAAGCTTAGCAATGCTCTTCCATGCCCCATTGATAATTTCCCTTGAGAAATATAATCCTGAATCAATGCAGGCAATGATAACAATCGAATATGGTTGGCTATATGAGGTCTGCTTTTCCCCATTCTTTTCGCCAATTCTTCTTGAGTGATATCAAGGTTTCTCAATAATGATTGATAAGCAGCACCCTCCTCTACCGGATTTAAATCTTCCCTTTGAAGATTTTCCAATAAAGCAAGTTCCATCATTTGTCGATCATCAAATTCACGAACTACCGCAGGCACAGACTTCATTTTTGCTTCCTTAGCAGCACGGAAGCGTCTTTCCCCAGCTACTATTTCATAGCCTTTAATACTGCTTTTCCGTACAATAAGAGGCTGTAGAATTCCATGCTGCAGAATTGATTTCTTCAACTCTTCAATAGCATCGGGTTGAAAAGATTTCCTTGGTTGATATGGATTTGGCCGCAAATTTTTAATCGCAATCTCTTGTACCACTTCTTCTTTGCTGACTTCCATGTTAGCAATAAGGGCATCAAGACCTTTCCCTAATCCCTTACCCATTTGCAACCACTTCCTTTGCCAAATCTAAATATACATCCGCTCCACGTGACTTTGGATCATAAATAATAATCGGCTCACCGTGGCTTGGTGCTTCACTTAAACGTACAGTACGTGGAATGATCGTTTTATATACTTTATCCTGGAAGTACTTCTTAACCTCGTCTATGACTTGTATACCCAGGTTTGTCCGGGCATCAAGCATAGTTAATAATACTCCCTCTATTTTTAAATCATGGTTTAAATGTTTCTGAACTAATCTAACCGTATTAAGTAATTGACTGAGGCCTTCAAGGGCGTAGTATTCACATTGCACAGGTATAAGCACAGCATCAGATGCTGTCAGGGAATTGAGAGTTAATAACCCTAAAGATGGAGGACAATCAATAATAATATAATCATACTCATTAACAACAGCTTCTAACGCTCTTTTCAAGCGTACTTCTCTGGATATGGTAGGAACTAATTCTATTTCAGCGCCTGCAAGTTGAATAGTAGCCGGTATGACATCTAGGTTTTCAACTTTCGTTGCCTTAATAACATCAGCAACATCCACATCATCAATAAGTACATCATAAATGCATTGTTCAACATCAGCCTTCTCTATCCCTACTCCACTGGTCGCATTTCCTTGTGGATCAACATCGACTAGCAAAACTTTCTTTCCTATGTACGCCAAGCAGGCCCCCAAATTGACTGAGGTTGTTGTTTTACCAACTCCTCCTTTTTGGTTTGCAATAGATATTACTTTTCCCATGTTGTCACCTGCCTCACTTTACATTCAGACTTATAACGTTTCTATTTTAACATGTTTCTATTTTTCAAAGTTCATATATTTAAAATTATCACACAGAAAGTATCGATTTTTGTAAAAAGGCTGTTAATTATAAAAAAAACTGGCAACCTATCGGATTGCCAAGTTATCTATTAATGAAACTATTATTTACTTTTTTTCGGAATACGGATGGTAATTTGATAAAAATCATCAAACTCTGTTTCCTCTGAGTCCAAGTTAATTCCATTATCCTTAACCATGCTCATTGATTGACGGATCGTATTTACTGCTATTCGCATATCCTTACTGAATGCTTTTCGTATGGCACGAGGCTTTTTGTCTTCATCAGCTGAAAGCAGTTTGTTGACTCGTTCCTCTGTCTGCTTCACATTCAGTCCTTTATCAATGATTTCTTCTACAAGCTTCGCCTGTTTTTCAGGATCTTTTAATGGTATTAAGGAGCGTGCATGCCTTTCTGTGATTGCCTTTTGCATGACCGCATTCTGAACCACCTGCGGCAATTTGAGTAAACGAATTTTATTGGCAACCGTAGATTGTCCTATTCCAAGCCTGTTTGCAAGACCTTCCTGGGTCAATTGATGCAGTTCAATCAATTTACTGTATGCCACAGCTTCTTCAATAGGAGATAATTCCTCACGTTGAAGGTTCTCTATTAAAGCTACAGATGCTGTTTCAGTGTCTGAGAGATTATTAATAATAGCAGGAATTTTATCCCAACCTAATTTACTTATGGCTCGGTATCGACGTTCACCGGCAATTATTTCAAATTGCCCATCATGAATCTCTCTGACAACAATGGGTTGAATAATTCCATGCGTTTCTATAGTCAGAGCGAGTTCTTCAATTTTCTCATCATCAAAAATACTTCTTGGTTGAAAACGATTTGGTACAATTGAAGAAATAGGCAATTTATGGATTTCATCATGGTTTATTTCTTCTTTTTCCGTCTCAATTCCCGATTCCCTGTCAACATTTTGTTCTTTATCTCCAAGTCCAAAAAAACGTGAAAAAGGATGTTTTGTCATCCCTACACCACCTTTAAAAAACTTCCAACTAGCTTAATCATTGGCAAAAATCATATTTAAATAAGTTCAGATTGTCTCATTTTTTGGTAATAGCTATCTTTATTATACCGTTTTTTAGAATATCCGTCTCAATAAAGTTTACTCTAATGGCTGCTTATTTGGTGTTCCCGGTTTTCGTGGATATTTTTTTGGCGTTTCTTTTACTTTATCAATTAAGATAATATGACGTTTGCTGTCTTCCTTTGGCAGTTGGAAATAAAAGTCCTGATCCATTTTACCACCTAAAATTGTCAACGCCTTTTTCCCTGCCAATACTTCATCATCAGCACCGGCACCTTTTAAAGCGATAAATTTGCCTCCTTTTTTTACTAATGGAAGGCATAACTCGCTTAAAACCGATAATCTGGCAACTGCTCTAGCCGTAACATAATCATATTGTTCCCGGTGTGCTGCTAATTTCCCAAATGTTTCTGCACGATCATGATATAAACTGACATCCTGTAAACCCAGCTCATCTGTTAAGGTTTTTAAAAAGGTAATCCGCTTATTTAAAGAATCTACAATAGACAATTTTATAGATGGAAAGCAAATCTTCAGTGGTATACTGGGAAACCCTGCTCCCGCTCCAACATCACATAAAGAAAGATCCTGATTAAAATCAATAAAGAAAGATGGTGAGATGGAATCATAGAAATGTTTCAAATAAACCTCTTCTTTATCCGTAATAGCTGTTAGATTTACTTTTTCATTCCACTCTACCAAAAGTTTAAAATACGTTTCGAATTGGTCAAGCTGAGAGGGAGAAAGAACAATTCCCTTCTCCTCTAATGCATGTTTAAATTCTGATATGTTCATTTATTTACCTCTTAATTTTGGGGTATTTTTGCAATTTTCCCTTGTTCAATATAAACAAGCAAGATAGAAATATCAGCTGGGTTGACACCTGATATACGTGAAGCCTGGGCCATAGATAATGGACGAACCTGTTTTAATTTCTGACGTGCTTCAGAAGCAAGCCCTGTAATAGCATCATAATCAATTAAATCAGGGATTCTTTTGTTTTCCATTTTCTTCAGCTTTTCTACTTGCTGAATCGACTTTTCAATGTAACCCTCATATTTAACCTGTATTTCCACCTGCTCTGCTACATCCTCCGGAACTTCATAGTTTGCAGGAATCAATTGGCTGATATGCTTGTACGATAATTCTGTCCTTCTAAGCAGGTCATTGCCGCGAATGCCATCCTTTAGTTCACTGCTTCCCCATTCTCTTAAATAAGATTGGGTAGTTTCATTTGGTTTAATGATGGTCGCAGCCAGCCTTTCGATTTCATTCTGAATAGCTTGCTTTTTAGTTAAGAAGCGTTCATAACGGTCCTCACTGATCAATCCAATGCGATGGCCTATTTCTGTTAATCTCAGGTCTGCATTATCATGTCTCAGCAATAAACGATATTCAGCACGGGATGTAAGCAATCTGTAAGGCTCATTCGTTCCCTTCGTAACCAGGTCATCAATCAGAACCCCAATATAGGCATCCGAACGGCTCAGAATGATTTCCTCTTCATTCAGAGCTCTGCGGCCTGCATTGATCCCAGCCATTAGCCCCTGTCCAGCAGCTTCTTCATAACCTGATGTCCCATTGATTTGACCAGCAGTATATAAGTTTTTAATATTCTTTGTTTCTAAGGTTGGCCAGAGCTGTGTTGGTACGATTGCATCATACTCAATTGCATAGCCAGCCCGCATCATCTGTACATTTTCAAGTCCCGGTATGGTTGCCAGGATTTCCTTTTGAACATCTTCTGGCAAGCTCGTTGAAAGTCCTTGTACATATACTTCGTTCGTGTCTCTGCCTTCCGGTTCAAGGAAGATTTGATGGCGTGGCTTATCATTAAAACGAACTACTTTATCTTCTATTGAAGGACAATAACGCGGTCCAGTACCCTTAATCATTCCAGAATACATAGGAGAGCGATGTAAATTATTATCGATAATCGTATGTGTTCCTTCATTTGTGTATGTCAGCCAACATGGCAATTGATCCGTAATATAGGTCGTTGTCTCATAGGAAAATGCCCTTGGTACATCGTCGCCAGGTTGTATTTCAGTTTTATTGTAATCAATTGTATCACCGTTCACTCTTGGCGGTGTACCTGTTTTAAAACGGACTAAATCTAGTCCAAGCTCTTCAAGGTGTTCAGATAGCTTGATGGATGGCTGTTGATTATTTGGGCCGCTGGAGTATTTTAATTCTCCTAAAATAATTTCTCCGCGTAAAAAAGTACCTGTTGTAATAACAACTGCTTTTGAATGATAGATAGCCCCTGTCTGTGTAATAACGCCCTTACATTCCCCATCCTCAATAAGTAAGCGATCAACCATCCCTTGCATGAGGGTTAGATTCTTTTCATTTTCGAGCGTTTTTTTCATTTCATTCTGATAGGCGAATTTATCTGCCTGTGCTCTTAACGCACGCACTGCCGGTCCCTTACCAGTATTGAGCATTCTCATTTGAATATGGGTCTTATCAATATTTTTACCCATTTCTCCACCAAGAGCATCAATCTCTCTGACTACGATCCCTTTTGCAGGACCACCTACTGATGGATTACAGGGCATAAATGCAACCATATCCAAATTAATTGTTAATACAAGTGTTTTAGCCCCTTGTCTGGCAGCAGCAAGACCTGCTTCACTCCCCGCATGACCTGCTCCTATTACTATTACATCATATTCACCAGCATGATATGCCATTGTTTTACCTCCTTATTTCCCAAGACAAAACTGCGAAAACAACTGATTGATTAAACTCTCATGGACACTTTCTCCAATAACTTCCCCTAATAGTTCCCATGACTTTGTTAAATCGATTTGAACCAGATCAATTGGTACACCGGCATTAATGCCATCCAGTGCATCATCAATTGCCTGTTTTGCTTTATTCAAAAGGGCTATATGACGTGAGTTAGATACATATGTCGCATCGCCGGAATTTAAATTTCCCTCAAAGAAAAGTCCAGAAATAGCTTCCTCTAAGTCATCTACACCTTTATCCTCTTTTAGCGATGTTAAAATAATCGAATAGTTCTTTGCAACAGCTTTAACTTTATCAATTTCAAGCTTTCCAGGAAGATCTGTTTTGTTAATAAGCACAATGACATCCATCCCATTGACAGCTTCAAACAAACGTTGGTCTTCTTCTGTAAATTCTTCTGCATGATTAAGCACAAGCAGTATTAAATCTGCTTTCTTTAATACCTCTCTGGAACGTTCCACTCCGATACGCTCTACTATATCTTCTGTTTCACGTATTCCGGCAGTATCCACCAAACGAAGCGGGACTCCTCTTACATTAACATATTCTTCAATGACATCCCTTGTGGTTCCTGGAATATCTGTAACAATTGCTTTGTTTTCCTGTACCAAACTGTTTAATAAGGAAGACTTTCCTACATTAGGTCTTCCGACAATTACGGTTGAAATGCCTTCTCTTAAAATTTTCCCCTGATGACTGGTTTGCAGTAATTTTTCAATTTCACCGCTGACATATTCGCAGCGTTCCTTAAATAAGTGATGAGTCATTTCCTCCACATCATCATATTCAGGGTAATCTATATTAACTTCTACCTGAGCCAGTGTTTCAAGGATATCCTGACGCAATTTTTTTATCAATCTTGACAGTTTACCTTCAACTTGCCCTAAAGCCACATTCATTGCTTTATCTGTCTTCGCTCTGATTAAATCCATTACAGCTTCCGCTTGAGACAAATCAATCCGTCCATTTAGAAATGCCCGTTTTGTAAACTCTCCAGGCTCGGCTAAAGTAGCTCCCTGTCTTAAAATAAGCTGAAGTACTCTATTCACGGAAACTAAACCGCCATGGCAATTAATTTCGACGATATCTTCACGAGTAAATGTATTTGGAGCTTTTAAAACGGTCACCATGACTTCTTCTATAATGGTATTCGTTTTAGGATCCACGATATTTCCATAGTGTATCGTATGACTCGGCACTTCAGTCAATCTCTTCCCTTTTGGGCTCCGATAAACAGAGTCTGCGATACTTATTGCTTCATCTCCGCTAATACGAACAATTCCGATTGCTCCCTCTCCCATTGGAGTTGATATCGCAGCAATTGTATCAAAATCCATGAACTATACTCCTTTCATAACAAAATTAAAAATCTATAATAATCGACACATACCATTTGTACCCGCCGCTCTTATCCACAATCACTAAAATGCAATACGTATAATTTTAACTTATCCACATGTGAATAACAAGAATCTAAGTATATTCTTCCTTTTAGATATAAATTATTCAGCTAAATTGTTAACTCGGTTCTTCTATTTGTAAGCTTATATCTACTTTGCCCTAATACTCTCGTTTAGATATCAGAAAGCCCAGTCTTTTTAATTATTAAAATCCAATAAATTCAATTAATTATAACTAGAAGCATTCAAAAAAAAATCTCCGAAATCATTCGGAGATTTTGTTCACGCTATTTATTTGGCGAAATCACGATATGACGATGTGGTTCAGTACCTGCAGAGTACGTTTTGACTTTTTTATTATTCATCAGCGCCGTATGAATCACTTTTCTTTCAAATGAAGGCATTGGCTCCAATGATACTTCTTTTTTTGTATAGATAGCCTTATTAGCCATTTTTTCTGAAAGATTAATTAATGCTTCATTTCTTCGGCTTCGATAATCCTCAGCATCGAGCATGATCGTTATATATTGGGTAGAGTTTTTATTTACTACAAGCTGAGTCAGGTATTGAAGGGAATTTAATGTTTGTCCCCTTTTTCCAATCAGCATGGCTATTTTCTCACCAGATAACTCAAATGTAACAACTTTGCCTTCTTGCTTATGATGAACATGTACCTCTGCACCCATTTTTTCTGCTACATTCTCGATGAATTGCTTTGCTTCTGCTAACGGATCATGCTTAACAGTCACCTTAACGATAGCCGGTCTTGAGCCAAACAGGCCTAAAAACCCTTTTTTTCCTTCATCTACAACTTGAATTTCAGTCTTTTCCTTCGTTGTATTTAATTCCTTAAGAGCAGATTTAACAGCTTCATTAACTGTTTGGGCTGTAGCGGTTACTTGTTTCACTTTTTCTTACCTCCGGCTTTTACATTTGATTTATCGGCTTTTGCTTGCTTTAAATCAGGCCCTTTAATGAAGTAAGTTTGGGCAATCGAGAAAATATTACCAACAACCCAGTATAAAGATAGTGCTGCCGGGAAGTTAATTGCGAATACAATAATCATAATCGGCATAATATATAGCATCATTTGCATAGTTGGATTATCATCCTGTCCAACCATGGATATTTTTTGTTGAATAAAGGTTGTTGCACCTGCAATTAGCGGAAGGATAAAGTATGGATCCTTGTCGCCTAAATCGAACCATAGGAAACTATGATTAGCAATTTCAGTTGTTCTCATAATTGCGTGATAGAACGCAATCAAAATCGGCATTTGAACAAAAATCGGCAAACATCCTGCCAATGGGTTTACCCCGTGTTTTTGGAACAAAGCCATTGTTTCCTGCTGCAGTTTTTGTTGAGTTTCAGCATCCTTAGAGCTGTATTTCTCTTTCAATCTATTCATTTCCGGTTGAATAGCCTGCATCGCTTTTGTACTTTTAATTTGTTTAATCATCAATGGCAAAATCAATAATCTAACCAATATTGTGACTAGAATAATCGATATTCCATATTTATTACCTAATAACTCAGCCATTTTGATTATCAGCCAGGAAAGCGGATAAACAAAGTATTGATTCCAGATACCTGTACTTTCTGAATCTATTGGTTGATTGACTTCACTACATCCTGATAGAACAGCGATGAGAAAAACAACCGAACCAAAGAGAAGCATATGTTTCTTCTTCAAGCCTTATTTCCTCCTAACTACTTAAGAGGCATTAATACCTCTTATATGCCAATGAATGTATTTTAACATCTTTTAGATGTCTACGCCTAAATGTTTTAGGCTTTTTTATAACAGAAAACCTACACTACATTTTTCTCAAGACGCCAGCACGCTTTAATACATGGATTAGACTCGCTTTCGATTCATGGAAGTCCATTTCTGAGGTTGGTTTTCTTGCAACAATGATGTAGTCATTCCCCTTCATGATTCGATCCTCAAGCTCTAAAAAGGATTGCCTTACATAACGTTTAACACGGTTCCGTGTCACTGCATTGCCAATTTTCTTACTCACTGAAAGACCAAGGCGAAAGTTTTCCTGTTCCTTCTTCTTTAATACGTAAATAACAAATTGCCTATTCGCAAAAGATTTACCTTTTTTAAATACTTCCTGGAAATCCTGATTCTTTTTAATCCTGCGCTCTTTGTTCATATATCCACCTGCACCTAACACATACGTTCAACTTTTAAATGGGTTTCGATTTATTTCTAATCCCATTATATTTCCATTGTACATCATTAACAAATTTACGCATTATTAAAACGCCAATCTGTATATAACTTTGAACTGTTTCTCATCTTATTCATTAAAAAACGCTTTAAGCTTAAAAAAAGACCACTGAAATGGTCAGTGGTCTAGGCAGATAATACTTTTCTTCCTTTACGACGACGAGCTGCAAGAACACGACGTCCGTTTTTTGTGCTCATGCGGGCACGGAACCCATGAACTTTGCTGTGTTTACGTTTATTTGGTTGGTACGTTCTTTTCATATTAGTACACCTCCCTGAGGATTACAGTTAAAGACAGTCTTTACAATTATATAGATGGAGATACGTAATTGTCAACTTATACTTTCAAACATTAAAAACTGTCTCCAGATCTACAAACAAATAAATTTATATGAATCAGTTAAATTTCATTTTTAAAATTTACCTTGTCCTCTATGGATAGGTTGTGGATAATTAAATTATCCCTTTTTAACAATCCACACCCCTTTTCGACAGGTTTTGCACAAACACACTTCTTGTGGAAAACTTTCATCCCCATGTACAGAGTCTTGTGGATAAATAACAAAAAACGTTGCAACTCAAGCAAATTTTTGATATCATATTTTTTGTTTTCATTCTTAATAACTTATCCACATAAATAATTATCCACAGATTGTTAATAAGCTGTGGATAGGATTTTGCACAGGAGCGTATAACTTTGTCCACAGGAAGTGGATATTGTCGAAAACCTATATTCCCCATAATGTTCCTTATACATTGTTATTTATATTTATACATTTCCTATTTATATTGTTTTAATTCGAGTTTATTGTGGTTTGGCTGTCTTTGAAGGAGGATTGACGAGTGAAAAATATAGATGAGCTATGGAAGCACTCATTATCAATATTAGAAAAGAAAATAAGCAAGCCAAGCTTTGAAACCTGGCTGAAATCTACTAAAGCTTATTCTTTAAAAAAGGATACACTCACAGTAATTGCGCCAAACGAGTTTGCCCGAGATTGGCTTGAGGAACGTTACTCAGATGTAATAGGTGAGGTTTTATACGAAACTACAGGCGAACAATTGGAAGTTAAATTCATTATTCCTCATAACCAAAAGGAAGAAGAATATGATTTACCAGCTCCAGCCAAAAAGATTAGAAAATCTGATGATCAGAATGAGATACCTCAAACCTTATTAATACCAAAGTATACTTTTGATACTTTCGTTATTGGGTCCGGTAATCGTTTTGCACATGCAGCATCCCTGGCTGTAGCGGAAGCTCCGGCTAAAGCCTATAATCCTCTATTTATTTATGGGGGAGTTGGGCTTGGTAAAACACATTTAATGCACGCTATCGGCCATTACGTATTGGAGCACAACCCATCAGCTAAAGTGGTTTATTTGTCATCCGAGAAATTTACAAATGAATTTATCAATTCAATCCGAGATAACCGTGCTGAAGATTTCCGTAATAAATACCGGAATGTCGATGTACTGCTAATTGATGATATCCAATTTTTAGCTGGAAAAGAATCGACTCAGGAGGAATTTTTCCATACGTTTAATGCACTCCACGAGGAAAGCAAACAAATCGTTATCTCAAGCGATCGTCCTCCGAAAGAGATTCCGACTCTAGAAGATCGGTTGCGGTCTCGTTTTGAATGGGGTCTGATTACTGATATTACGCCGCCAGATCTTGAAACAAGGATTGCAATCCTGCGGAAAAAAGCAAAAGCTGAACGACTGGATATTTCGAATGAAGTCATGATTTATATAGCAAACCAAATCGATTCAAATATTCGCGAGCTCGAAGGAGCCCTGATCAGAGTGGTAGCCTATTCATCCCTAATAAATAAGGATATTAACGCAGATTTAGCTGCTGAAGCTCTAAAGGATATCATTCCGAATTCGAAACCAAAAATTATCGCTATATCGGATATTCAGAGGACAGTTGGAGAATACTTTAATGTAAAATTAGATGATTTTAAAGCTAAAAAACGGACAAAATCAGTTGCCTTCCCTAGACAGATTGCTATGTATTTGTCCAGAGAGCTGACTGACTCTTCTTTGCCAAAGATAGGGGAAGAATTCGGCGGACGTGACCATACAACCGTTATACATGCACATGAAAAAATATCTAAGCTATTACAAATCGATTCTCAGCTACAGGATCATATTAAGGAAATTACTTTAAAACTTAATAGTCACTGATCAACGAAGCAGTTACTAACTGTTGATAATCAATTAAGTTGCTATCAAGATTACTCACAGTCTGTCCACATGTGGATAGACTGTTTTTCGGTCAAATAATCGAGTTATCCACATTTCCACAGGCCCTACTATTACTTCTTCTTTTATTTTTATAAATAAATTAATAAATATGTATCTAAAATCAATCATCATACTGGGAGGATTACTTATGAAAATTACGATTCAGCGCGACCGTCTGGTCCAAAGCGTTACTGATGTTCTTAAAGCGGTATCAACCCGTACCACGATACCAATTCTTACTGGAATAAAAATTAAAGCAAATGAAGAAGGGGTCACCTTAACAGGAAGTGATTCTGATATCTCTATTGAATCGTTCATTCCAGCAGAAGAAGAAGGCAATGAATTAGTTGAAATTAAAGAGTCTGGATCAATCGTTTTACCGGCTCGTTTCTTTGCTGAAATCGTAAAAAAACTTCCAGAAAGCACAGTTGATTTGGAAGTATATGCACATCTGCAAACAATTATTCGTTCAGGAAAAGCTGAATATAAACTAAACGGACTAAATGCTGAAGATTATCCACAGCTTCCTCAAATGGAAGAACAACATATGTATTCAATGCCAATCGATTTACTAAAAAATATTATCCGTCAAACCATTTTTGCAGTGTCCACCTCAGAAACACGCCCTGTGTTGACAGGTGTAAACTGGCGTATAGAAGATGGACAATTAATCTGTATTGCAACAGATAGCCATCGATTGGCCATGAGAAAAACGGTGATTAATGGAAATGGAGATAGCTACAGTGTAGTCGTCCCTGGAAAGAGCTTAAGTGAATTAAGTAAAATCCTCGATGACACGGATGAAGAAATCAAAATTATATTTACAGAAAATCAGGTACTGTTTAAATCAAAAAATTTATTATTCTTCTCTAGATTATTAGAGGGTAATTATCCAGATACTTCTCGATTAATACCGAACGAAAGCAAAACAGATGTTAGAATAAATACAAAGGAACTTCTTCATGCCATTGATCGTGCTTCTTTATTGGCGAGAGAAAGCAGAAATAATGTTGTTAAGCTTTCTACAATTGGAAATTCCTATATCGAAATTTCCTCTCATACACCAGAGGTAGGTACAGTAACAGAGGAAATCGTTACTCAAACAATTGAGGGAGAGGAATTAAAAATATCCTTTAGCGCTAAATATATGATGGATGCACTTAAAGCCTTGAATGTAACAGAAGTAACTATTAATTTTACTGGGGCAATGAGACCATTTGTTCTTAAAGGTGTAGATGACGACAGTATGCTGCAGTTGATTCTGCCTGTTAGAACATATTGATTTAAAAATTTTTGAGAACCTGTTTTTGGATATGCATCGAAACAGGTTCTTTTTGTGCAAAACCAAATTTTTTAGTAAAATAAACTTTTAGAGACTTTTACAGGTGGGATTATTATGATGGAATCAATACGTATTCAAACCGAGTACATTACCCTCGGGCAATTTTTAAAATTAGCGAGTATTATCGACTCTGGCGGGAACGCAAAATGGTTTCTTTCAGAATATGAGGTATACGTAAACGGTGAACTGGACGTTCGCAGAGGCAGAAAGCTCCGGGTTGGAGACCGTATTGAAATCCCGGATGTCGGTTCCTATATTATTACGGATTAAAGTAAAGGATCTAAAGATATGTATCTTGAAAAGATTAGTCTTCAACATTATAGAAACTATGAAAGTCTGACCGCCGAATTTGAAAACAAGGTGAATGTTATACTTGGAGAAAATGCTCAGGGAAAAACAAATGTGATGGAAGCTATGTATGTACTGGCCATGGCTAAATCTCACCGCACCTCCAATGATAAAGATCTTATTCGATGGGACCAGGAATATGCTAAAATAGAGGGAAGAGTACTGAAAAACAGAGGGCCTCTTCCTATGGAATTGATTATTTCCAAAAAAGGAAAAAAAGCTAAAAGTAATCACTTGGAGCAAAAGCGTTTGAGCCAATACATCGGCAATATGAATGTGATTATGTTTGCTCCGGAGGACTTGAACCTGGTGAAGGGCAGCCCTTTAATCAGAAGACGCTTTATAGATATGGAAATAGGACAAGTATCACCTGTTTATTTACATGATATAAACCAATACCAAAAGATTTTGAATCAACGTAATGCATTTTTGAGGCAGGCACAACTGAGCAAAAAAGCTGACGATGCTATGCTTGCAGTTTTAAATGACCAATTCATTCATTATGCTGCAAGAATTCTTTTAAAGAGGTTCGAATTCCTTGAATTGCTTAAGAATTGGGCAAAACCTATCCATAAAGGTATTTCTAGAGGTCTAGAAACGCTGGATATTCAATATAAACCATCCATAGAGGTATCAGAATCTATGGACTTGTCGAAAATAGTAGAAAGATTTCAGGAAAAATTTGATAAAATAAATACGAGAGAAAAAGAACGTGGCACAACATTAATTGGTCCACATAGAGATGACCTGCAATTCTTTGTAAATGGTCATGATGTGCAAACGTTTGGGTCGCAAGGCCAGCAAAGAACAACAGCCTTATCTTTAAAATTAGCTGAAATTGAGCTGATTCATTCAGAAATTAATGAATATCCAATTCTATTGCTTGATGATGTTCTATCTGAACTGGATGATTACAGACAATCGCATTTGTTGAATACCATTCAAGGTAAGGTACAAACCTTTGTAACGACTACAAGTGTAGACGGAATCGATCATCAAACATTGAGAGAAGCTGCAACCTTTCAAGTGAAAAGCGGAACAATGTCCAGATTGAAATGAGGTGGTTAAGATGTATCTTCATGTCGGAAACGATACTGTAATTAAGGCCAGTGAACTAGTTACGGCACTTGATGCCAAAATGCTATCAGATTCACCTGTATTACAGAAATTTCTAGACGAAAATAAGGTTATTGATCTGGCTGAAGGTAATACAAAATCAATTGTGGTTACAGTTCATCACATCTATCTCTCACCAATTGGACTAACTGCTTTGAAAAGGAAATCTGCAAAGATGTCTACGTTGTAACACAATCGATAAAGATACGAAATAAATGCATGAAAAGTGTAGGTGAAATGGTTTGACAATGGAGCAAAAAGAAATACAAAAAGAATCCTATGATGAAAACCAGATACAAATACTTGAAGGGCTAGAGGCAGTACGTAAAAGGCCTGGTATGTATATTGGTTCCACAAGTTCCAGAGGGCTTCACCATTTAGTCTGGGAAATAGTCGATAATAGTATTGATGAGGCACTGGCAGGATATTGTGATGAAATCAATGTATTCATCAATAAAGATAATAGCATTACGGTTAAGGATAACGGTCGTGGTATTCCTGTTGGTATACACGAAAAAGTAGGCCGTCCTGCAGTAGAAGTCATTATGACAACTTTACATGCCGGTGGTAAATTTGGCGGCGGGGGCTACAAAGTCTCCGGAGGTCTTCATGGTGTGGGTGCTTCAGTTGTTAATGCCCTGTCTACTGAATTGTCTGTCCAAGTAGAACGTGAAGGGAAAATTCATCTTCAACGTTTTGAAAGAGGTACACCAAAAGGCGAGCTTGAGATTTTAGGTGAATCCGATCGTACTGGTACAACTATTACATTTAAACCTGATGGTGAAATTTTCACGGAAACACTTATATATGAATATGAGATTTTGGCAGTAAGGTTAAGGGAATTAGCCTTCTTAAACCGTGGTATTAAAATCACTATTAAGGATGAACGTGAAGATGGTAAAGAAAATGAATATTACTATGAAGGCGGCATTAAATCCTATGTAGAGCATCTAAATCGTACGAGAGAGGTACTTCACGAAGAACCAATCTATGTCGAGGGTGCTAAAGACGGGATTTCTGTTGAGGTTGCTTTGCAATACAATGATAGTTTTACAAGTAATATTTATTCATTTGCCAACAATATCCACACTCATGAAGGTGGAACACACGAATCTGGATTTAAAACAGCCTTAACTCGTGTAATAAATGATTATGCAAGGAAATACGGCATGATCAAAGAGAATGACCAGAATTTAACCGGTGAAGATGTTCGTGAAGGCTTAACTGCGATTGTATCGATCAAACATCCTGATCCGCAATTTGAAGGGCAAACAAAAACCAAGCTTGGTAACTCTGAGGCAAGGACGATAACAGATTCCATTTTCTCTGGAAAAATGGAGAAATTCATGCTTGAAAATCCTAGTGTCGCAAGAAAAATTATTGATAAAGGACTAATGGCTGCGAGAGCAAGAGCAGCAGCTAAAAAGGCCAGAGAGCTAACAAGAAGAAAGAGTGCCTTGGAGATTTCCAACTTACCGGGTAAGTTAGCTGACTGTTCCTCAAAGGATCCATCCATTAGTGAAATTTATATCGTTGAGGGTGATTCTGCTGGCGGATCAGCAAAATCTGGCCGTGATCGACACTTCCAGGCCATTTTGCCTTTGCGTGGTAAAATATTAAACGTAGAGAAAGCACGTTTAGATAGAATTCTTGGCAACCAAGAGATCAGAATGATTGTAACAGCTCTTGGAACGGGTATAGGAGAAGATTTTGATATTACGAAGGCACGATATCATAAAGTTGTCATCATGACTGATGCCGATGTCGACGGTGCCCATATCAGAACCTTATTGTTGACGTTCTTCTATCGTTATATGCGACCGATTATTGAAAATGGTTATATCTATATTGCACAGCCGCCTTTATACAAAATACAGCAAGGCAAGCGTATAATGTATGCTTATAATGATCGAGAGCTGGAAAGTATTATGAGTGAGCTCCCGAGCCAGCCAAAACCTGGTCTGCAACGTTATAAAGGTCTGGGTGAAATGAATGCAACACAGTTATGGGATACTACGATGGATCCAGAGCACAGAACTTTGTTGCAAGTTAGTCTAGAAGATGCAATCGATGCTGATGAAACCTTTGAAATGCTTATGGGTGATAAAGTTGAACCGCGTCGAAATTTCATTGAAGAAAATGCGTTACAAGTTAAGAATCTAGATATATAAATTCGATTGATTTTTAAGTATGACTTCAATGGGATTGTTATTGAATTGGGGAATAGCGATCCATACATCTTTTCTGCAGGATAGACAACATCTATCCTGTCTTTTTACATGTATAACTGGATTTTGCGGATAAGAGGAGGTAATTCCATGGCGGAAATGGAAAACTCGAGGGTTAAAGAAATAAATATAAGTCAGGAAATGCGAACATCATTCTTAGATTATGCTATGAGTGTTATCGTTGCCAGAGCACTTCCGGATGTTCGTGACGGGTTGAAGCCTGTTCATAGGCGTGTATTGTACGCTATGAATGATTTAGGTATGACTTCTGATAAAGCATTTAAGAAATCAGCACGTATCGTTGGTGAAGTTATCGGTAAGTATCACCCTCATGGTGATACAGCTGTATACGACACAATGGTTCGTATGGCACAGGATTTCAACCTTAGATATATGTTGGTTGAGGGGCATGGTAACTTTGGATCTGTTGATGGTGACTCAGCTGCGGCAATGCGTTATACAGAAGCCCGTATGTCTAAAATATCAATGGAATTAGTTAGAGACTTAAACAAGGATACAATCGATTATCGTGATAACTATGATGGTTCTGAAAAGGAACCAGTAGTACTTCCATCACGTTTTCCTAACCTGCTTGTAAATGGTTCTTCTGGAATCGCGGTTGGTATGGCTACGAATATTCCTCCACATCAGTTAGGAGAGGTTATTGATGGTGTGCTTGCTTTAAGTAAAGACCCTGAGATCTCTATACAGGAATTGATGGAAATTATCCCAGGTCCGGACTTTCCAACTGCTGGTCAAATTTTAGGAAGAAGCGGTATTCGTAAAGCTTACGAAACTGGCCGTGGTTCCATCACATTAAGAGCAAGATCTTTTATTGAAGAAAAATCAAATGGAAAGCAAGTTATTATTGTAACCGAACTTCCATATCAAGTGAACAAAGCTAAGCTGGTTGAACGTATTGCAGAATTGGTACGTGATAAGAAAATCGAAGGTATTACGGATTTACGGGATGAGTCTGACCGTAACGGTATGCGTGTCGTAATTGAATTAAGAAGAGACACGAATGCGAATGTACTTTTAAATAATTTATATAAACATACAGCGATGCAAACAACCTTTGGTATAAATATGCTCTCTCTTGTTGATGATCAGCCGAAGGTCTTGAATCTGAAGCAAATGCTTTATTACTACTTAGAGCATCAGAAGGTAATTGTTCGCAGAAGAACGCAATTTGAACTTCGTAAAGCAGAGGCTAGAGCGCATATTTTAGAAGGATTACGAATTGCACTCGACCACATTGATGAAATTATAGCCTTAATCCGTGGTTCTCAAACTACTGATATTGCTAGAGAAGGATTAATGACTAAGTTTGAGTTAACTGAAAAGCAAGCTCAGGCGATTTTGGATATGCGTCTGCAAAGGTTAACAGGCTTAGAAAGAGATAAAATTGAAAATGAATATAATGAGCTTATGACGCTGATCGGCGAGTTAAGAGCCATTCTTGCTGACGAAGAAAAGCTATTAGACTTAATTCGTGAAGAGTTAACTGAAATTAAAGAACGGTTCAATGACGAAAGAAGAACAGAAATTGTGTTGGCTGGTCTGGAGCATATTGAGGATGAAGACTTAATCCCTCAAGAAAATATCGTTATCTCTTTAACAAATAAAGGGTATATTAAGCGACTGCCAGCATCCACATACAGAAGTCAGCGCCGTGGAGGACGAGGTATTCAGGGAATGGGTACCAATGAAGATGACTTCGTTGAGCATCTGCTAACAACTTCAACGCATGATACAATTCTCTTCTTTACGAATAAAGGAAAGGTATATCGTTCGAAGGGTTATGAAATCCCTGAATATGGACGGACTGCTAAAGGTCTGCCAATTATAAACTTACTTGAAATTGAAAAAGATGAGTGGATTAATGCGATTATCCCAGTTGAGGAATTTGTAGACGATTGGTTCTTATTCTTTACTACTAAACAAGGGATTTCTAAACGTTCCCCATTATCTTCTTTTGCCAATATTAGAAATAACGGATTGATTGCAGTTGGTTTGCGCGATAACGATGAATTGATTTCCGTTAAATTAACTGATGGTACTCGAAACATCATCATTGGAACAAAAGATGGTCAATTGATCCGATTCCCAGAAACTGATGTGCGTTCAATGGGACGTACAGCAACGGGTGTGAAAGGTATCACATTAAGCGAGAATGATGAAGTAGTAGGTATGGATATTCTCGAAGAAAATGATGATATTTTAATTGTTACTCGCAATGGGTATGGAAAACGGACCGGGGAAGAAGAATATAGAATTCAAAGTCGTGGCGGTAAAGGAATTAAAACCTGCAATATAACTGATAAAACAGGTTCATTAGTATCTGTAAAAACTGTTACTGGTGAAGAAGATTTAATGGTTATTACTGCTGCAGGTGTTATTATCCGTATGGATGTAGGACAGATTTCTCGTTTGGGAAGAAATACAATGGGTGTTAAATTGATTAGACTTGAATCAGGTGATGATCAATATGTGTCTACAGTAGCTAAGGTACAAAAAGAAGAAGACTCTCCTGAGGATGACGAGCTAGAAGAAACAATAGAACAAACAGATTCACAACCAGAAGAACAAACAGAGCAAAGCACAGATGTTGAAACAGTGGATACACCTGAAGAAGAATAATAGGCGATAATACATTTGGTTTATACAAAGTAGCTTTTATTTACAACACCTCTTTTTTAAGGGGTGTTGTTTTTATAACTGATTGTTTAAAGAAATTGTTTGGTGCGGATCATATTATGCCTGTTTTATATAGAGTTGATACATGCTAATAACAGTGTTCAGCTGTGGATTGGAGATGATACGAGAGGCAGAGCTAATAACCTTTAAGCTAATACGATGAGTTGATTATATATGTTTTATAGTTTTTTTATAAAAAGTGTTGCATTTCTATTTAGGAATTGATATACTGATTTAGCTGACCGGGAAACACCGTGAAGCACAAACATTAAATAAAAAAAGTTGTTGACAAAAGGTTGCTAACTTGATATGATAATTAAGTCGCCAAAACGACAACAAAACAGATTGTTCTTTGAAAACTAAACAAAACGAAACGCCAAGCAAGTCTAAAAACAAGAGATTTTTAAAATCTCGTCAATTTGCTTTAAAATTTAGCTAGATCAAACATCTTTCGGAGAGTTTGATCCTGGC
>NZ_JBZCPP010000004.1:0-261402 GCF_058267515.1 Pradoshia sp. Z6_59 | reverse complement strand
GGCCATATCCTTCATATAAATCGATTTTTCCTTGTTTGATTAGATGGTGCACACCTTTGTGGAGCTGTTCAACGATTCTTTCTTTTCTTTCCTGTGCCTTAAGAAAATTTAGACGAGGTTCGGCTACTTCCACACCAAACTCTCCTGCATGTTTGATAGTTTGGTAGACCTCAGCACTGCGTAAAAGTGCTTTTGACGGTATGCATCCTGCATGGAGACAGGTTCCGCCTAGCTTGCCCTTTTCAACAATAGCTGTTTTCAAACCTAGCTGGGAGCCTCTTATGGCTGCTACATAGCCGCCGGTGCCACCACCCAAAATGACCAAATCATAATCAGTTGCCATTTAAAATCCACATCCTAACATCTATATTCAGTACTTTATATTTAAGAGAAACACACTTTCGATAACTTCATTCGTATTCTATACTGGTCTTACCACATGGTCAGAGGTTATTAAGTTAAACCGCATTCAGCAGCCAAATACAACCTACACATTTAGGTGCCTAATTAGTGAACAAGAGTCCGCAAGTTTACACGTATACGGACTCTTCATTCACAGGTTACTTTAACGGCGACGATTTAGTATATGGCGGCCGTTTAATAAAAACTGGCTTCTGGATTGTTTTAATTGTTCAATTCTCTCCTCAGCCATACGATCCGCTGCAACATAGGTCGGAATGCCGTCTCTTTTAGCAATCTCAATCACTCGTTCAATATTGCTATATATACCCTCTACTTTTTTCAATGCCCGGTCCTTGTTATAGCCATATAATTCATCTGCGACATTAATAACCCCGCCGGCATTAATCACATAATCAGGTGCGTAAATGATACCCATTTCATGAATGGCATCTCCATGACGAGTTTCCTTTAATTGATTATTAGCTGCACCCGCAATTACTCTTGCTTTGATTCGCGTAATAGTTTCATCATTTATAGTTGCACCGAGTGCACAAGGTGCATAGATATCACAATCGACACTATATATATCTTCAGGATCCACTGCTTTTGCTCCAAAGTCCTCCACAGCACGATTCACAGATTCTTTATTAATATCTGTCACTATTAATTGTGCACCCTCTTCATGCAGATGCTTACAAAGATTATAGGCTACGTTTCCCACTCCTTGGATAGCGATTACCTTTCCTTCCAGTGAATCTGTTCCAAATGCTTCTTTTGCTGCTGCCTTCATTCCTCTGTATACGCCAAATGCAGTGACAGGGGATGGATTGCCTGATGAACCAAAAGCAGGTGAAATACCCGTTACATAGTCCGTTTCTTCATGGATAATGTCCATATCAGCCACTGTCGTTCCTACATCCTCAGCTGTAATATATCTTCCATTCAACCCTTGAATATAACGACCAAATGCACGGAACATTTCTTCATTTTTATCTTTACGTGGGTCACCGATAATAACGGTTTTACCTCCGCCAAGATTCAGGCCGGCAGCTGCATTTTTATACGTCATTCCCTTCGCTAATCGAAGAGCGTCCTCTATTGCAGCATCCTCTGTATCATATGTCCACATTCTTGTGCCGCCAAGCGCAGGTCCGAGAGTTGTATCATGTATAGCAATAATAGCTTTTAAACCAGATTGTTTATCCTGTACAAACAGCAATTGTTCATAATCATATTGCTCCATATATTTAAAAATTTCCATTTTTTCATTTCCCCTCTCTATCTTCGGTCCAACCTTTACTTTTAACTGATATTTTCACATTTCAAGATTATTTGGATATTTAGGGTGTAAATTCTAAATCGGACTTGAACTTGCCTCCTCTGTAGACTTGTTAAGAACAGCACAGTTGCTGTAAAACTCAAGCCATATCATCTTGGCCCTTGTTTTGGACCACCCATAGTCTTATAGATGCAAGAATCGTGCCAACATGAATTTTGTTGAATAACCAACCTTTTTAGAAGAATCCTTTTTTCATCGAACCTGCAAAAATTTGCACACATGAAAAATTCAGCATGCAAATTTATTCAAGTCTAAACTTTTGCAATTTATAATAAAAATTACGAATCGATAAACCCAGATCACGGCTGGCAGCAGTTTTATTCCCATTATGCTTTTCTAAGGAACGCATAATAATACTTTTCTCCACTTCATCTAATTGATCTGCTAAGCTTTGTTTATCATTTAAGGTAGGCCTTTTTTCGATTGTATGGTTAGGAGAACCCTCTGCAGCTTTCAATAATTTTTCAGGTAAATGCTTCTTTTGTATAATTTTTTCATGCTGATCCATAAAAATTATGGCTCTCCCTAATATATTCTCTATTTCCCTGACATTTCCAGTCCAATCGTATTCTTGAAGCATGATGAGTGCCTCACCGCTTATATCCTCAATACTACGGCCATACTCCAAATTTAACTTTTTGATTAAGTGGACGCATAATGGAGGAATATCTTCCTTACGTTCCCTTAATGGCTCAATATATATAGGCATTCTATTAATTCGATAATATAAATCTTCTCTAAAGTTTCCATTTGCAATCGCTTTCTCGAGATTGACATTGGTCGCTGTTATGACACGCACATTAATGGAAATAGGCTTAGTTCCTCCTACACGAACTATTTCATTCTCCTGCAAAACGCGAAGAAGCTTCGCCTGCATATTTTGAGAAAGCTCTCCAATTTCATCAAGAAATATGCTGCCATTATTGGCTTCTTCAAACAGTCCGCGTTTACCGCCTCGCTTTGCACCCGAAAAAGCTCCATCTTCATAACCAAATAACTCACTCTCCAAAAGCGACTCCGAAATCGCTGCGCAATTCACGCGAATGAATTTATTATATTTTCGATCACTGGCATTATGGATTGCATGGGCGAATAGTTCCTTACCTGTACCTGATTCACCCCTCAATAATACGGTAACTGGCGTACGGGCACATAAACGCGCCTGCTCTATTGCCAATTTCATCTCTTTAGATTGGCCAATAATATCGTCAAATGTATATTTGGCTTCTAGATTACGAATGATCTGTCTCGCCCTTTTCAGTTCCTGTGTTAGGCTTTGTATTTCGGAAAGGTCATGAATAACGCCAACGCTTCCCTTCAAATGACCATTCACCATAATCGGTGCTACATTAACCACCACATCCCGGTTCGAAGCCCCTACCTTCATTCGTACGCCGCGGACAGGTTTTTTTGTTTTCAAAACCTGCATATGCATACTTTTACCTTCAGTAATATCTGCCGTAGCCGGCTTCCCCAGAACGTCCTCTTCGGTCAACCCGGTAATTCTGGTATAAGCAGGATTAATTAAGAGTCCATTCCCATCCTCATCCACTACAGTTATGGCATCTTCACTCGAATGAATAATGGCTTCGAGCATGTTTTGAATATGCTTTAAATTTGTAATTTCCTCTGCTAAGCTTGTAAATTCCGTGATTCCTTTAAAAACGGCCAAAGCTCCCAGTAAACCGCCTTCTTCATTCTTGATAGGCATTCTGGTTGTTACCACATCTAAATTTTTATCCAAATGAGCCCGTTGATTGCTCTCCGTTTTTCCTGTTTTGAGGATTTCAGGAAGACGGGATGCAGGAATAACTTTATGTATGTGCTGACCGATTGCTCGTTCCCTGGCAACACTGATAATCGTTGCTGCAGCCTGATTAAAAA
Organism: Pradoshia sp. Z6_59; assembly: GCF_058267515.1. Lineage (NCBI taxonomy): Bacteria > Bacillati > Bacillota > Bacilli > Caryophanales > Bacillaceae > Pradoshia > Pradoshia sp. Z6_59. The sequence goes on along the minus strand of NZ_JBZCPP010000004.1, from coordinate 257,777 downwards.
AGATGATGTTCTCTTCTGTATCAATAAGTACCATCCCATTATCGGTCGCATTCAAAACTAATTCATGTAAATATGCCTCTTCTTTGGACTTCCTAATTAAACTTTCTTTCTCTTGAATCAGATTGGCTAACAGAAAGGCAATCTGCCCGTGAACCAAAAGAGTGTTATTACTTTTATGGCGAGCTATATCCTGGTAAACTCGCTCATCCCCTGTCACTTCAAAAATGATATCCGAGCCATCATTGATAAAATCTACCCAGTCACTGCCTGTTTTTATATGATTTTGTTCAGCTAATTGAAGTCCCGCTGCATTCGAATGACGATCCACCACTCCTATGACCTGATAGTCCTTTGCCTCAAGCAAAATTTTTAAAATGGATAGTCCTCCAGTGCCCGCCCCAATAATCACAACTGTTTGCAGGGCAATCTCCTCCTTTTGAAGTGAGGGTACAGAATAGTGCAAATTTTTTCATTGTTTCCTCTATCATAAGTTATTTGAATAAACTTGACAAATTTTCTATATTTTATAAAGTTGAAGATAGAAATACACTTAATCAGGACGTGATGAATTGCAACGGATAATCGCCTTTGCGCTTTTATTGATTCCAGGACTTCTAACCGCCCTCGGAATTAAATGGATGAGAGACATGATTTTTGGCAGACTCAACCCAATGCTACCTGCCCTTTGGGTACAATTTTTATTAGGTTTACTATTATTTATTGGCGGACTTTCTTTTATTGCCGGATTCGTGTTTTATCGCGATCGAAAACGTAATAAAGTTCAAGATCGATTTAATGAGAAACCTGTACGTAAATGAATCTCAGGTGATTATAACAGGCATATCATCATTAGGTTTTTAAGGGTGCCAATAGACGTAACAAATTAAAGACCAAATCCTATAGTGATTTGGTCTTTAATCATGACATCCTCTTAAAAGCGCTGGTTATTTAAGTTAATCGCTATAATGGGATAAATATGCATTAAAAATGAAATACGCAGAAGTAAGGAATAGATGTATTCGTGTGGATGTAACGGAATGACAAAAACACAGCTAAATGACGTATGTGTTGTTACTAATGACTAAAAAAGCGGCTGGGACATAACTTATAATCAATGCAGAAAGACAAACGATATCTGTTTCTGTTGCTTGTTAAAGAGTTAAGTTGGAGAAAAAAGTCCGTTCCATTGTACAGCCACTCGCTTTCCGCAGGGAGGAAGCTGAGCCTGCGGGGTCTCAGCCTTTCCTCTGCTTCCCGCAGGAGTCGGTGGCTTCCGCTCCATTCCACTAGATATGAATAATGGTATGCAGCATGAACCTATCTATTGAAAACAAATAAAACCCAAACTAGCCGGCGAATATCCAATTAAAGTATCAACTAATAGTTCGGAATTATCGTCAACTGAAATACTTATGTCCAAGCCTCCATATTGAACAAACTTTCCAATTAATTCAATGAAATGTAAAACAACTTTATTTAATGTTGAGCTTTCAGAAAATCAAATGTTACACTTTATGAAATCCTTTTCAATTTATATAAACTAACAGCGTGAATAATATAGGTTCCAGTTAATATGAACCATATAGCCATTTTGTAACCATCAAAAGAAAATGGTGTTATATATTCATCAATTAAAAAAATAAAGAACCATCCTAATATGAATAGCGGGAAAGCAATTGAGTAAGATGTGTTTAATATACCTTTCCCTCTCTCATCCTTACTTTCTTCTCCAAATTGGAATTTCACACTAAAGATTACAGAACCAAAAAAGACTAATATATACGCGATTATAGCGATAAGCAGAAACACCGCCATTATAACCCCTCCCCTTTTTTTCTATACTGGAATATTTCATTAATCCCAACATTAAAAGCTTCTGCAATATCAAAGGCTAGCACTAATGACGGGGTGTAGTTACCTTTTTCTATCGAAATAATTGTCTGTCTACTTACCCCTACGCTTTTAGCTAAATCATGTTGAGTCATTTTTCTTTCGGCTCTTAGAATACGAATTCGATTTAATAATAAATATCCCTCTCCTCCCACACAAGCCCTCCTTTGTAAATATATGTTAAGTTAATTGTAAAACTAATTTTACTAAAAGTAAAGTTTGTTTTACAATTTAGTTTGAAATTGGTAATCTTCTTCCGCTAGTCTAATCGTTAACTGAAGAAGTATATGTGAAAAATACAACATTATATACGAACAAAGCCTTTTAGAAATATGAAAAAAGCGAACCATTTAGATTCATTTTTATGGCACATACCCGTTTTTGTTACTAAAGACGTTTAAACTCCTCCGCCACTACCGCCATCGAAACTTCCTCCGCTATAGTCAGAGGAATGATCATCACGGTCAGAATCAAAAAATGCCCAAAATCCAGACGAAGGCGCATCATCTGAAGTTTTTGAACTTGCTACCTTTGTTTTAGGCTTTTTAGGTATAGGTCCTCTTCCTCTACAATATTCGTTTTCCATTTTTAGAATACCTTTTTTTCATACTAAAAAACGAACGTATACAATACGTTCGTCTGTTATAAATGCTATTCACGAAACACGATTCCAAGCTCAACTATATCACGATTAGAAAGGCTCCAACCGAAAGACACTTATTGCTATATCCTACTTTAGTTGATCTATTTATGTACTCTCATATATCTTATTTTAAACCAAAGGCTGCCCATCTAAGATCTACTTATATGATTTACCTTCTTGCAAGTACTTTTGGTAGGCCTCTTTTACTTTGTCTTTCTTTGGCTCATCTTGTAAAAGATAATTATGTACCTTAGTTATAAGGTATAAGCTTCTGACAAGACATCCTAATACTATGCCCAAAACAATTATACCGCCATTTAAGTAGCCAAATACCGCAAAGGCAAAATACCCTATAAATATACAGCCTGCGATACAGAGTAACACTATCATTTCATCATCCCCCAATGATTTACATGGATAAATATACCACAAAAATACATAGGCTCAGATGAAATTATTGATATTGGTTCCTAAGCTGAATCGCTTTTTCTGGATCATCCGTAATAAAGGCAGTGCATCCCACCTTAAATAATCGCTTCATATCTGCTTTGCGGTTGACCGTATAGGGCCTGACTGCAATCCCAGCTTTCATAGATTCCTCAATGATTTCATTAGGTGCTGCTTTGTATTTTGGATGAATCCCTTTCGCTTTTATCGAGCTTGCATAAATCCAGGGCATATATAGTCCATCTGAGTATAATGGCGCTGTTTCAATCTCAGGAGCCAATCGATGACAATAGACCATACTATAGTGATTAAACGAGGACAAAACCGTTCTCTCCTCCATGTCATACTCACGAATCATTTCAATCACTTTCTCTTCCATGCCTGGATAAGGAAACACCCCATTTTTTAATTCGATATTCAATAGTAAGTCATTTGTAGCCAACCAATCCATAACTTCCCGAAGAGTTGGTATACTGGCGAATTCCACAGTTTTGGAGTTATTGGCAGCATTGAGCTTTTTAATCTCTGTAAGAGTAAAATCACGAACATTTCCTTCTGAGTCTGTCGTACGGTCAACCGTTTGATCATGGATGACAACAAGCTCACCATCTTCCGTTAATTGTACATCCAATTCAATCCCATCTGCACCTGCATTAAAGGCTTCGGTAAAAGAAATCATCGTGTTTTCCGGATACACAGCAGCATATCCTCTATGTCCAAATATTAATGTCAATATTCATACCTCCGTTTTAAAACATATAAAATTTCTATTCCCTATATCATTTTATTTCATGCATCTATTTTATAGGACAGGAATTAGAATGCAAACTAACAAAAAAGGGGGAATAGGAAATTTTCTCTGGAGGTAATTATTAAACAGTATTCCGATAAAGGTAGCTGTACTTTCGTTTTCAATTTCTACAGGATTAGGAAAATCCGTAAGGCATAGGGCTAGGGGAGTCACATGAATTAGGGGTTAAAATGATATTGGATAAACTTTTAAAGCCAATATAGTATTTATAAGGTTGGATAATCAGGAAGAAAAGAAGTACCCATGCAAAATTCATTTCACAGATACCTCTTTAATGATAATAAACCAAACATTTGGTACATAAGGTTTATTTATTAATTTAATCCTACCACTTAGAGTTAGAACAGACTCTTTAAGTATGCCACTTATATGTTTAAGATGCTTTATGCTCAAGTCGAAGCTTATCTGCGACCATTGCGATAAATTCACTGTTTGTTGGTTTCGCCTTCGTCATACTGACTGTGTAACCAAATAATGAGGAGATGGATTCAATATTTCCTCTGCTCCATGCAACCTCAATTGCATGTCGGATAGCACGTTCTACGCGGCTCGCAGTAGTGTTGAATTTTTTCGCAATATCCGGATAAAGCACTTTAGTAATCGAACCAAGTAGTTCAATGTCGTTATAAACCATAGAAATTGCTTCACGCAAATACATATAGCCTTTAATATGCGCAGGTACCCCAATCTCGTGAATAATGCTCGTTATACTTGCATCTAAGTTTAGAGGCTTAGATTCCGCTGGCTGACGTGGTGTATATGTGCTTGATCTTGCTATACCGGCACCCTTTTCACCTGTTTGTCTAATATGATTGACAAGGTTATCCATATCAAATGGTTTAAGTATAAAATATGACGCTCCCAGTTCAACCGCTTTTTTCGTAACATCTTCCTGGCCAAAAGCAGTTAACATGATGACATTCGGAACACTCGTTCCTTTTTGAGAATCTTTAATTCGCTCCAGAACGGCCAGACCATCCAAATGTGGCATGATAATATCAAGTACTAAAACATCCGGTGTTTGCTGTTCAAGCATGCTTAAGCAATCCTGTCCATTATGGGCAACCCCTATAATCTCCATATCCGGCTGTTCTGATATATACTCTTCCAATAAAGCAACAAGTTCACGATTGTCATCAACGATACATACTTTTATTTTTTTCAACCAGATATCCTCCTCAGAACATTTCCTTTATTTTCTATCATTTCTAATCTTTATTCTAACCGAGATATTCGACATTGCAATATAAAAAGCATTGAAAAAATGAAAAATACTTAAAATTATTAATTAATACAAGTTTTGCTCCTGATTCCTCTTTATTTCGACTGTTTTCGTCTTAACATGCAGATAATATTATACAATTGTCGAAAAATCTCCACGCCAACTACTAATAAAAGGAAAAAGCAGGCTAAATTACCCTGCTTTTTGATCCTTTTGATAGATATTAATACCTGCTTCATTAAGCATCCATTCAATATGAACTCCGTATCCGCTTGTTGGGTCATTAACAAATACATGCGTGACTGCGCCAATAACCTTCCCTTTTTGTATAATTGGACTCCCACTCATTCCTTGCACAATCCCGCCAGTTTTGCTTAATAAATCTTTATCGGTAACCTTTAATACCATTCCTTTAGTTGCCGGAAATTTTTGTGGAATAGTACTGATTATCTCTATATCGAATTTTTCCACCTTATTTCCGTTCACAACTGTATAAATTTCTGCTGGTCCTTCTTCGACTTCATTTGATAAAGCAATTGGCATTGGTGTATCATTCACTCCATTGTCCACTTGCCGATTCAGCCGTCCAAAAATACCGAATGGAGAATTACGGTTTATATTCCCGATTACTTCCCGATCAGCTGCAAAACGAGCCAGCTTTTCTCCCGGATTTCCATTGCTTCCTTTTTCTATCGAGGTAACGGTTGACTTAACAATTTGGCCATCCTTCACTACAATTGGCTTTTTTGTATCCATATCAGAAATAACATGACCTAAAGCCCCATATTTTCTCGTCTGTGGATGGTAAAAGGTCATTGTACCTATACCCGCAGCTGAATCACGAATATACAAACCCAATTTAAATACTTTTTCATTCTTATCCTTTAAAGGAGATAATTGTTTGGTCAATTTTACATTATCGCGAAATATATCTACCTTTAGCGGTTTATTATTCTTCTCAAATTCCTGAACGAAAGGAGCCACATCCTGCATTTTGGTAATTGGTTTCCCGTTTATAGCAGTAATGATATCTCCAACTTGAACTCCTGAGATCTCACCTGGCGAAAGATTGCCTTTCTCGGTTGCTATTTGATGATGGCCTACCACAAGGACACCCAATGTATTCAATTTCACTCCAATGGATTGCCCTCCCGGTATTACCTTAAAATCCTTTAAAACCTCTATATCAACCTTTTTAACAGGAATACCTGCAATATTAAAAACAACTTGGTTATACCCATTTTTTGAGCCCTTAATATTCAGGGCCTTGGAACGATTATCAATTAAAACTCCAGAGTTTGCAGAGACCACTTCTGCGTTAAGGAACTGGCTTTTTTCAAATGACTTATTTTGTCCTTCAAATAAAGTAAGTTTGGTGGGAATTTCAAAATATTTTTGCATTGGGTGGCTAAAAATAACGGCTAACAGCGAAACAAGGAGAAATACACCGAAACATTTTCTTATTGATATCGATTTCATCCATTCACTCTCCTCGTTTCTATGGCTACCCTTATAATTTTGCCGAGAGGGAATGACTTTATAACAAAAGTACAAAATAAAAAGCTACCCATTATGGATAGGAATAACAATGGTAAAATATTTACATAAGATAATTTTAATGCGGAGACAATAGTATTGAAAAAAACTGAGGAGAACGCTCCTCAGTTTGTCTTTATATTGTATTTAATTTGATCTGCCTGATTGAGCATTTCTTTTACATGCTCTTCTGTTAAAGCTGTTAATTCTTTACCGGATATCATTCGACCAATCTCTATTACTCGTTCCTCTTTTTCAAGAGGTTTGACATTCGTTTTTGTACGGCCTTCCGTAATTTCCTTAGAGATAAATAAATGAATATCTGCCATAGCTGCTACCTGCGGCAAGTGACTGATACATAATACCTGCGAGCCTTCCGATACACGGTATATCTTTTCGGCTATTGCCTGTGCAACTCGTCCGCTTACTCCAGTATCTACTTCGTCGAATATAATCGACGTGATTCCCTGGTGTTGAGAAAAGATATTTTTGATAGCCAGCATAATACGTGAAAGTTCTCCACCGGAGGCAGTTTTGGAAAGCGGCTTTACAGGCTCACCGGGGTTAGCAGAAATATAAAATTCCACCTGATCCATCCCGTTCTCACCAATTAGATTGGATTGATCTTGTCCAGAATGATGGAAATACACTTCAAATACGGCTTTATCCATGTATAGCTCTTTTAGTTCACGGTGGATTGCGTCCGTTAGAAGATGTGCATATTTTTGTCTCAGCTCTGACAGATTTGTGCCCTCTAGGATTACTTCTTTCTCCAATGCCGATAGCTGGCTTTTTAATTTTTCAAGATGTGTTTCACGATTCAGTATCGTATCAATCTCTTCTTCAATGGTTGCAGCATACTCCAGAATGTCCTTTATCGTCTTACCATATTTCCGCTTCAGATGATTAATTTCATTAAGTCTTGCGTCAATATCATGAAGCCTTTCGGGGTCAAACTCTAATAAATCCAGCTGTGAACGGATCGAGCTTGTTGCATCCTCAAGGATATAAAATGCATTTTTCACTGATTCAGACAAATCTTTATATTGTTCATCAATATGTTCAATCCCTTGTAGGTCTGTCATTGCGTTACCTACCCAATCAAGTCCTCCATTCTCATTATTTAAGGACATATAGGAATTATGCAGACTTTGATGAACCTTTTCAAAGTTACTCAGTTTATGCTTTTCCTCCATTAAACGCTCTTCTTCATCAATCTCCAATTCAGCCTTTTGTATCTCATCAAATTGAAATTGTATTAAATCAAGCCTGTGTGCCATTTTCTGCTCATTTTCACTTAATTTTTTCATTTGCTGACGTGTTTCATTATATTGCTTATAAAGCTTCCGATATTCAGTTAGAGATTGTTTAATATCCTGCTCACCAAATTGATCCAACAAAGGGAGATGAAAATCCGGATCCATTAACTCCTGATGTTCATGTTGCCCATGAATATCAATTAATTTTCTCCCTACCTCTCTTAAGGTTGAGATTGTAACCATTTTCCCATTGATACGGCATACACTTTTTCCTGAGGTATACATATCTCTTCTTATAATAATTATATTTTCTTCAGATTCAATCCCAAATTCTTTTGCTTTCTCTATGGCTGGATGCAATGAATCCGGCAACTGAAACAAACCTTCCAGTTCAGCTTTTTCTTCACCATGTCTTATGAATTCAGACGATCCGCGCCCACCGGCCAATAGCTGTACTGCATCAATAATAATAGATTTACCGGCACCTGTTTCACCAGTAAGTACAGTCAGACCTTTATCGAGAGAGAGCGTTTGCGATTCAATGATGGCGAAATTACGAATGGAGAGTTCCAATAACATCTTTCATCCCAACTTTCTTAAAGCATATCAAGAAAACGCTTTGATATGATTTCAGCATCTTTTTCATCTCTGCAAATAATTAAACACGTATCATCTCCGCAGATCGTTCCGAGGATTTCTTCCCAATCCAAATTGTCCATTAACACACCAATTGCCTGAGCATTACCTGGTAATGTTTTCATGACCAATAGATTGTTGGCTGAATCAATTCGCACAAACGCATCTACCAATGCACGTTTAAGTTTTTGAAAAGGGTTGAAGCGCTGATCTGCTGGCAGGCTGTATTTATAGCGTCCATCCTGCATCGGTACTTTTGCAAGATGCAGTTCTTTAATGTCTCTTGACACAGTCGCTTGCGTAACATTTACCCCTTCCGCTCTTAGAATATCCACTAAATCATCTTGTGTTTCAATATTATTATTTGTAATGATTTCACGTATTTTTATATGTCTTTGACCTTTATTCATCTAGTTTGACACCCCTCAATATAATGCCTTCCATACCTAATGTTAGCGGATTTTGTCACAAAAGTACATGTATTTTATGTATTTTTATGCAAGGATTGCATAAAGAAATAACCCCCATGGCAAAGCCACCGGGGGATTAAACATTTCACTTATCTTCGCCTTTATTCGTTTTTAGCGCTTCGTGTGCCGCTTCAACTACCTGCTCAAGATTCACGACTACATCTTGTCTACAATCGGAACCTTCGCCTGGCCAGTATAAATGGAATAGAAATTCGATATTTCCATCCCCGCCTGTAATGGGGCTAAAAGTAGCTTCTTTTAGTATATAGCCTTCCTGGATAGCAAAGTCTCGAATTTGCTCCACAACTTGAAGATGTACTTTTTTATCACGAATGATTCCTTTTTTCCCAACCTGCTCACGACCAGCTTCAAATTGCGGTTTTACAAGACTTACAACATCGCTTCCAGGTACAAGAATTCGTTTTAAAGCCGGTAAGATAAGCTTCAATGATATAAAAGAAACATCAATTGTAGCAAATTCCGGTAGCCCTTCAGTGAAATCTTCAGGTACTGAATGACGGAAGTTCGTTCTTTCCATCACGACTACCCGCGGATCCTGTCTCAGCTTCCAAGCCAATTGGTTATAACCGACATCAACTGCATAGGATTTTTTTGCACCGTTCTGCAGGGCACAGTCTGTGAACCCTCCTGTCGATGACCCAATATCAATCATTAACTTATCCTTAACGGAAATAGTAAATGTCTCCATAGCCTTTTCCAGCTTGTAGCCGCCTCTTGATACATAAGGCATTACTTGCCCTTTTATCGATAGCGGTGCATCGGTTGCTATTTTTTCACCAGCCTTGTCCATTCGCAGGTCGTTTGAATAAACAATGCCAGCCATCACTGCTCTTTTTGCCTTTTCTCTTGTTTCCGCTAATCCACGTTCAACCAATAATACATCTACACGTTCTTTTTTCATATTTAATACGCCTTTTTCGTCACTTTATAGGTCATCTTAGATAATTTTTCTACCACTTGATCTGTTGTTAGGTTAATATCATGGAGCAATTTACCGACGCTGCCATGTTCTATAAATTCATCAGGTATTCCTATTCTTTCGATATAGGCTTTATGGAATCCATTTTCCTCAGCAAATTCGAGTACTGCACTGCCGAAACCACCCTGAAGAACAGCTTCTTCTATTGTTAGGATTGGCAAATTGGCAGACATTAATTCAGCAAGCATTTCATGATCTAAAGGCTTTATAAAACGTGCGTTCACTACCTTCACATGAATATTATCCTTCTGGAGTCTATCAGCTGCTTCCATCGCCATTGGGATAGTCGTGCCGAATGTTAATATGACAGCGTCATTACCTTCACGCAGGACCTCCCAAGTACCAATCGGGATTGTTTTGAGCTCCTCATCCAGCGGAACACCCAAACCATTTCCTCTTGGGAATCGCATAGCAATCGGACCATCATTATATTGAATAGCCGTATTCACCATATGCTGTCCTTCATTTTCATCTTTAGGCATCATAATGACCATATTAGGCATAGGACGCAAGAAGGAAATATCAAATACACCCTGATGGGTTTCTCCATCTGCTCCCACAAGGCCAGCCCGATCAATTCCAATGAAGACATTTAGATTTTGTCGGCATATATCATGGAGCACCTGGTCATAAGCACGTTGCAGGAATGTAGAATAAATCGCTAAGAATGGCTTCATTCCCTGCGTGGCAAGTCCTGCAGCAACAGTAGTCGCATGCTGTTCCGCGATTCCGACATCGAACATTCGGTCAGGGAATTCAGAAGCAAATCCGAGCAGCTTCGAACCTACCGGCATTGCCGGCGTAATCGCTACAATCCGCTCGTCCTCTCTGGCCAATCTTCTAACCGTCTCACTGACAAGTGCACTCCATGCCGGAGGTGCATTCAATTCCTTGATTATATCGCCTGTCTCGATTTTATATGGACCCGTACCATGCCATGTACCAATCGCATCTGTTTCCGCTGGTTTATAACCTTTTCCTTTTTTCGTAATCACATGCAAAAGGACAGGACCTTTTGTTTTTTTAGCATATTTAAGGTTTTCAGACAAATCTTCAAAGTCATGTCCATCAACCGGACCTAAATAAGTAAAGCCCAATTCCTCAAAAAACATTCCGGAAACAACCAGATACTTCAAACTGTCTTTTATACGTTCAGCTGTATTAGCAAGCTTACCGCCCACAGCCGGTATTTTTTTAAGCAGTTGTTCCAGCTCATCTTTAACATAGTTGTATTTGCCTCCTGTCCGCATTCTTCCGAGAATAGAATGCAGGGCACCTACGTTTGGAGCAATGGACATCTCGTTATCGTTTAGAATAACAATCATATCTTTTTTTTCATGTCCTATATGGTTTAATGCTTCAAGGGCCATACCACCTGTTAAAGCACCATCACCAATAATAGGAATGATAAAACTTTTTTCTTTTTTCAAGTCACGAGCAATCGCCATACCCATTGCAGCTGACAAAGAAGTTGAGCTATGACCTGTCTCCCAAACATCATGCTCACTTTCATTCATCTTTGGAAATCCACACAGCCCTTTGTATTGACGGAGTGTTTCAAACTGACATGCCCGCCCTGTTAATATTTTATGAACATAAGACTGATGACCGACATCCCACAAAAATTTATCCTTTGGGCTATTAAACTCCTTATGTAAGGCGAGCGTTAACTCTACTACACCCAAGTTTGGCCCAATATGCCCGCCAGTAACAGATAGTTGTTTTATTAAAAAATCCCTAATATCCTGTGCCAAAGACTCCAATTCCGCATTGGACATCTTTTTAAGAAAAGATGGGTCTTTTATGGATAGCATATCCATCAGGATCACTCACTTTCATTTCTTTTTCTTTTGAGTCTCTTTCCCTTATTTTCTTTTATTATAACAATTTGGAAATGTTTCTCGAGAATGTACAATAATTTGCCCACTGCAAATATAATATCCTTTGAATATCGAATAGCAAGGGTTTTACCCATTGCTTTACCGCCGACTGTCAGTGCTGCGATTAGACTCGTTAAAATAATCGAACCAACACTTTCAGCTACAGACGCCTCTTCCCAGTTAAAGCTGATTGATAATTGTACAATCACAATCGCAGTTGCTGTTCCACTAACAATACCCGAAATATCCCCGATTACATCATTGCAAAAGCTTGCAAACCGATCGGCATTTCGAATGATCCGGATAGAATGCTTCGCACCATGTACCCGATTGGAGGCCATAGCATGAAATGGAACTTCATCAGCAGCAGTAGATGCAATACCAATCATATCAAAGAAGATACCAATAAGTACAATGCTAAGAACAATCGCCAAGCCACTTATCCAACCAACGCCATTTAAAGCTATGGTAGAAATGACTGTAAATATAGCTGCAAGAAGAAATGTAATAACGGTAATCGTAACTGTCCATCTAGCTGATTCTTTCAGTATTTTTTTCATATATTTATACTCTAACCATCCTATATGCAAAATAAAGCCTGCTATCAGCAAGCTTTTAAGTAAATTTTATAGGAGAGTGGTCATATAGGAAGTTAATTTTACGGCTTAGGTCCAGTAGGATTTCCCAGTCAGTTACCGAATGTCGCCATATCGGCGGTTCCCCTTTAAACCTGACTCAACTGCGTTTCCGTCAATTGGACTGGATTGCCACTTAGTCCGTACCTTAATCCTTCATATATGTCATTGAACAGTCTAGGAGATTTCCCCGACAGTCCTTAACCTATTCTTTAGCCTCTTTTGCAAAGCCGATTTCATGCGATGGCAGTAGATATATCAATGGCCAACTGATGTATATACGCTCCTTTCGCAATCCCCTCAAACTTCACTCAAGGCAGGCTACGCTGCACACAGTTTCCTGTTTATGCAGGTTTTCCAATATTCTCATTTAATTCAATCAGAATAAAGCCTCCGCGAAACCAGGGTCAACGCCCACATGCCATTGTGGATCGCCCTAATTCCTTACTTCCTGAATCGACCCAAAGCTGGGCGCCCCGAGCCAATCCAAGAACCATCATCGATGTGCCCTTTAGTGAATTTTTAGGCTCACTCTCCAGAAAGGTAGACCGACTAGAATACTGCACCACTCTTAGATACCAAAAAGTATAGCATACATCATTATTCTAGGTAAGTGGATTTGGATGGAAAACGTTCCAAATCAATGGTCGCGTTTCGCTACCAAATCAACAAATTTCAGTAATAAGGTCTCATTAAAATCAATTTCGGAAAGTAATATTCTTGCTGATTGAATATGCTTATCGAGCATAATTTTAGCTTTGTCCATTGTTAAAAGAGATGGATATGTACTTTTATGATTAGTAACATCGCTTCCTACAGGTTTACCAATTACACTTTCGGAACCCTCAACATCAAGGATATCATCGCGGATTTGGAAAGCAAGGCCAAGATGGCGGGAAAACTCCCTTAGCTTCTCCTTCTGCTCCAAGCTTGCTTCTGCAAGTATAGCTCCGGCCATAATGCTGTATCCAAGCAGTTTTCCAGTCTTATTTTCATGAATATACTCAAGGCCTTGTAGATCAACCCCATTTTCCTCTGCTTCTATATCGGCCACTTGACCCCCAACCATGCCCTCAGCCCCGGCTGCTCTCGCCAATTCAAGAACTAATTCAAGTTTGATTGACGGGTCTATTTCATACTTAGATTGATTGGCAATGACTTCAAATGCCAATGTAAGAAGTGCATCGCCCGCCAGGACTGCCATTCCTTCTCCAAATACCTTATGATTCGTTGGCTTTCCTCTTCTTAGGTCATCATTATCCATACATGGGAGGTCATCGTGAATTAATGAATACGTATGTATCATTTCAATGGCACATGCTGTATCAAGACCAATCTTCCCCTCTTTGCCAAAGGCATGTAAAACAGCCAGCACTAATAGAGGCCTTAGTCTTTTTCCGCCGGCTTCCAAAGAATAACTCATTGCCTTTTGGAGAGTTGACGGGGTATTTAAATTATAGACGATTTCTTCCATCCTTGACTCAATTTCATGTTTATTACTGTTTAAGAAGGAAGCAAACTCTTCCATGTTACTCCTCCTCATCAATGGAAAATGGCTTAAACGCATCTTCTTTCATAATTAACGTTAATTGCTCCTCAGCTGTTTTAAGCTTATCATGACACCATTTCGATAACTCCATTCCTTCTTTATAAAGATTAATGGATTCCTCCAATGGCACTTCTCCATCCTCGAGTCGCGCTACGATTCCTTCAAGCTTAGACATTGCCTCTTCAAATGTGATCGCAACCTCTTCCTTTTTACTCATATCAATCACTCTCCCTAATATCATTAACCGTACAGTCGATTTCACCGTCTTGCACAACAACTGTTATTTGATCGCCTATTTTTACAGACTCAGTTGATTTTATCAAGTTATCTTCATCTTTATAAACGAGTCCAAACCCCTTTTCCATAATCTTAAGAGGGCTGACTGCCTCAAGAAGCGTTACCGTATTCAAATAATCCCGCTGTTTACTTTTAACTGTATGGACAGCCGCACGAGTCATGCGAGACTCTATTTGTTCGATTTCACGTATTTTTCTCGATATCGTATTCAATGGAATATTACGCTCCACCGCTTTTGAGAGTGCAAGCAATTGATCTTGTTTACGTTCAAAATAGAGCTTGCTATTCCGCGAAATGCGCTCTGCCACTCTATCCAGCTGCTCTAGTTTTTGTTGATATAACAGGTGTGGATATTTGAAGGCATATGATTTATGAATAGCCGACAAGCGATTTCTCTCCGTCTCAATCCGCTGATGAGAGTAGCGAATCAGTTTCGTTTCCATTATGGAAATCCGTTCTGCTATATCACTTACCCTTGGCGCCGCCATTTCTGCTGCCCCAGTAGGTGTAGGAGCTCTTAAATCAGCTACGAAATCACTGATTGTTGTGTCTGTTTCATGCCCTACAGCTGAAATAATCGGTATTTTAGAAGCATAAATAGCTCTTGCTACCATTTCTTCATTAAATGCCCATAATTCTTCAATAGATCCACCGCCCCGACCGACAATTAAAACATCAATCGGATACTCATTTGCTTGTTCAATCGCTTTTACGATAGAGGGTGCTGCCTGTTTCCCTTGGACCAAAGCCGGAAAAATCAAAATTTCTCCAATTGGATAACGCCTCTTTAAGGTCGTAATTATATCGCGAATTGCAGCCCCAGTAGGGGACGTAATCACTCCAATTTTAGCCGGAAACAGTGGGATTGGCTTTTTATATATTCTTTGAAAGAGGCCTTCTTGCTCGAGCTTTTTCTTCAACTGCTCAAATGCAATAAAGAGCTCTCCAATCCCATCAGGCATCATTTCTTTTATGTACATTTGATATCCGCCGGTAGGTTCATAAACACGTATTTCTCCTCGCAACAGAACCTTCATCCCGTTTTCAGGAGTAAACGCGAGCGATTGTGCAGATTTAGCAAACATCACCGCATTAATTCTTGATTTATCATCCTTTAATGTTAAGTACATATGACCGCTGGAATGCTTTTTAAAATTTGATATCTCTCCCTTTACATAAATATCCGCAAGATTAGGGTCTGCATCAAATTTGCGTTTAATATACTTGGTTAAGGCGGCCACAGTTAAATATTGATTTTTCTCCATTTTAGACATGGCCTCCTTCTTCGAATTATTTATTTATACATAAAAAAGCTGCCGTAAATGTTATTATAGCAATTTTCGGCAGCTTTTTATAATCATACTCTTTATTATTTCACAAAGATTTTTTAGCAACTTGGACCGTATTATACATGAGCATAGTAATTGTCATCGGACCAACACCACCGGGAACAGGCGTGATATAAGATGCTTTTTGTATGACATCATCAAAATCGACATCACCGCATAATTTATTCGATTCATCCCTGTTCATACCCACATCAATTACTATAGCGCCTTCTTTTATATCATCCGCTTTGATCATTTTAGCAATTCCCACCGCTGCAATCAGGATATCGGCCTGCTTAGTAAAGTTTCTCAGATCAACTGTTTTAGAATGACAATAGGTTACGGTCGCATTCTCATTTAAAAACAGCTGTCCGACAGGTTTGCCGACAATATTACTTCGACCCACAACCACAACATGTTTACCGGCAATCTCAATCCCTGTTTTTTGAACCATTTTTAATATCCCAAATGGTGTACAAGGCAACAACGTCTCCTGCTTGGTCATCATTCTGCCAATATTGATTGGGTGAAAACCATCTACATCCTTAGCAGGATTAATTGTTTCAATTACCCGTCTTTCATCAATATGCACCGGTAAAGGTAACTGAACTAAAATACCATGGATATCCGGACGATGGTTCAGCTCTACAAGCTTATCCAGAAGCTTATCCTCGGTAATAGTTGCGGGGTAAGTAATCAACTCCGATTTCATACCCATTTGTTCACATGCTTTTTCTTTATTTCGCACATATGTTTGCGATGCCTGATCGTCACCGACCAGAATAACTGCAAGGCCTGGTATAATGCCGCTTTTCTTTAATAATTCAACTTCACTTGCAATCTCTTCGCGGATTGTTGCTGATATCGATTTCCCGTTAAGTATCTGTGCCGGCATGACAGCAGTTCCCCCTTAAAATCTAATCATCTTTTCTATTTTTATAAAGATTCTTTGATCTTGGATAATACTGCATTAATAAACTTCGGAGACTGATCATCCCCAAATAGTTTAGCTAATTCGATTGCTTCGTTAATGGCAGCGTTCTGCGGAACTTCTTCGTTGAATAACAGTTCGTACGTAGTTATTCTTAAAATATTACGATCTATATTAGAAAGACGGTCCAATTTCCAATTCTCTAAATTGGAGGTAATAAGACTATCTATCTTTTCCAACTGATCTGTCGTTCCATTTACCAATTGAACCAAATATGGATCTGCCTCTGATTCTTCCACCACATGTTCTATAGCTAGTTCTCTTTCTACTTTCCCAACGTCTATTTGAAAAAGAGCTTGAAGAGCTTTTTCTCTTGCCTCTCTGCGTTTCATGAATAATTCTTACTCCTTTACTTTCGAAAAGCACACTAAACTTTGTGCACCTCGTATCATATATGAAATCATACCACATCATGACAAGTAAAGGTAGTATAGTAACATCATTTAAAGAATGAGATTTAGTGATTTTACTGTTAACTTACCTGCAGATGCGAAAGACATCTTAGGTCCCCCATTATTTCCCTTATAGTGAACTATATACAAATCCAACTATTTTTTGTTTATAAATAATAAAAGCACTCAGTATGACTGATCTACCCCAAAAAGTTAGATGGATACCTAACTTAATACAGGGAAGTTCAGTCCTGAGCGCTTTTATTGTCGGTGCGTCAGTGCCACGGGAGGGCTGCCTAAACACCATTAGTTATAAAATTTAGATTGTATCCTGGTAATCTGATTCAGCTTTTGCTGTTTCAAATTGAATGCCAACAATATGAATATTCACTTCAGTCGCTTCAAGAGCAGTCATATTCAATAAAGTTTGACGGATATTCTCCTGTGCTTCCTGAGCCACTTTCGGGATAGATACACCGAATTTCACAAGGCAATAAACATCGATTTTAATGCTGTCTTCATTAAGTTCAACTTTTACACCTTTGCCATGATTCTTTTTACCAAGCTTTTCTACAACACCTGAAGCAAAATTACCTCGCATTTGGGCAATTCCTTCTACTTCACTTGCTGCTATACCAGTGATCACCTCAATAACTTCAGGGGCAATTTCAACCTTACCCAATCCATCATCATAGCTCTCTAAATCTACTGTTTGATTTTGTTCCATGTCATACACCTCCAAATCTTCTACCTCTATTATGGATTCATAACGTCATAAGTTTCAAGAAATTTTGTGTTAAAATCTCCAGAAACAAAAACATCATGGTTCATTAACCTTAAATGAAAGGGTATGGTTGTTTCAATACCTTCGACTACAAATTCTGATAATGCACGTTTCATTTTTTTTACAGCTTCGTCTCTCGTTGGAGCATGGACAATCAATTTTGCTACCATTGAATCATAATATGGAGGAATGAAATAGCCTGTATATGCTGCAGAATCAACCCTTACACCAAATCCACCCGGGGGTAAATACATTTCCACTTGACCCGCTGACGGCATAAAATTTTTATTTGGATTTTCCGCATTGATTCGGCATTCAATTGCCCACCCGTTAAATTGAACATCATTTTGCTCAACCGATAATTTTTCACCGGAGGCTACTCTGATTTGCTCCTTTATTAAATCAATTCCAGTGACCATTTCTGTAACAGGATGTTCAACTTGAATCCTTGTATTCATTTCCATGAAATAAAATTTCCGCTTGTGATGATCAAAAATAAACTCAACTGTTCCCGCTCCGATATAATCAACAGCTTTTGCTGCAGTCACTGCCGCTTTGCCCATTTCGGCTCTCATTTCACTATCAATTGCAGGTGAAGGTGTTTCTTCTACGAGCTTTTGCATTCTTCTTTGAATTGAACAATCTCTTTCACCCAGATGTATGACATTTCCAAAGCTGTCCCCTAAAACCTGAATTTCAACATGGCGGAAATCTTCAATAAATTTTTCAATATATACACCGGGATTGCCAAAAGCAGTTAATGCCTCCTGGCGGGTAATGCGAAAACCTTTTAGCAGATCGGCTTCATCTCTTGCTATTCGAATCCCTTTACCGCCGCCCCCGGCGGTTGCTTTAATAATGACTGGATATCCGATGTCTGAAGCCACTTGAATGGCAGCATCTTCATCATCCACAATTCCTCTCGAACCTGGCACTACCGGTACACCGGCCGCGCGCATGGTCTCTCTGGCTACATCCTTGGTACCCATTTTTGAAATGGCATCCGCGGACGGGCCAATAAAAATCAGATGACATTCTTTACACATTTCGGCGAAATCAGCATTTTCAGCTAAAAAGCCGTAGCCTGGATGAATAGCATCACATCCTGTTAGTTTTGCCAGACTGATTATATTCACCTTATTTAAATAACTGTCCTTAGAGGCAGTGGGCCCAATACAGTAGGCTTCATCCGCAATTTGTACATGCAGGGCAGTTTTATCAGCTTCAGAATAAACAGCTACCGTTTCAATATCTAATTCCTTGCAGGCGCGGATAATTCGAACGGCAATTTCACCACGGTTTGCAATTAGTACTTTCTTTATCATGAGTCGGTTCCTCCTATTCGGCTTTTACTAAAAACAGAGGTTGACCGTATTCAATCAATTGGCCATCTTCCACCAATACTTCCACAATCTCACCGGAAACTTCAGCCTCAATTTCATTAAACAATTTCATCGCTTCCACTATGCAAACAATTGTATCCTTCTTAACTTTATCACCAATTCTTATGTATGGGTCTTCATCAGGCGATGATGCTCCATAAAATGTGCCAACCATTGGCGAAGTAATCTTGTGAAGGTTGGATGGTTGTTCTGTTTTTTCTCCCACAACAGGCGGTTTCTCTTCTATACTCTCAGATTGAACCTCTTGTTTTGATACAGATTGTACTGCCGGTGCAGCCAGTACTGGTACATCTGTTGGTTGTATACTGTTTTCTAATCCAGTACTTTTAATAATTTTTATTTTCGTACCCTCTTGTTCAAACTCAAACTCATTAATAGTTGTTTGGTTAATTAATTTTATAATTTCTCTTATTTCCTGTACTTTCATCAGGAACCACCCCTCCTATTTATGACCAGATACTAATATAATACTATAATAGCTGGTAGAAATTCAATTTTGATAAATAGATACCCCGTTTGCAAGTTTCTAATTTTTGGTAAACAGATTATTAAAAAATCCTGTTATTCAGTCTGTATACCTATACAATCCTTACTCCAGTTAGGCAATGAAGTGAGTTTATTACTACTAAAAAAGCATTTAATGTCACTATTAAAATCTACTATAGATCTTTTTAGAAGCTTTTCTACTTTTAATTCCTCCTCTGCTTTCTCTTAATGACAGATTATTTACATGTTCGATAAAAACACCTCACAATCCTTTTTATTTCCATATAAAATTTTTGGATTGTTTACAATAACTCATACCCACACCTGAGATGGGCTACGTTAAATATCTGTAAAACTATATAAACAGAATTATCCCAGCCTGCTTTTAAAGAGTTTCCTAATCTCTCGGGACATATTCCAGATAATCGAAGATTACCTAAAATCATTTTCAGATTTCGCCAGCTTGTCCGACTCCATTTTTATTTACTGATGGATACACACTAGCTTCCTGCCAATACTAACATTTCGAAAACCACCAATTCACCTGATTACGCACCATCGTATGCTGGCAGATGTGATTTGAATGATCAATTGGTCCTGAATCTTTGCTTACACCAAAAACGATATCGGCAGCTCACCGATATCGTTTTATAGATTGGTACTATTTTTCCGGTTGAAATTCAACGGCGACTGCATTTGTTTTACCAATTTCTTTTGTGACCATTTGGATAATTTCATTTGCAGCTCCTGCATCCTGTTTATCAGCTTTTACAGTAATTTGGATTTGATCACCATCAGCCCTTACCAAAGCGTCTTTATAACCAAGTGCAATAATCATCGTCTCTAGCATGTCCTCTTTTGTGGACATTTCGGCCAATGCTTCAATCTGTGCGTGTGCTTCCACTCTCTCTTCTTCCGACAAATCGCTTGAAGCTACTTTATTGGTCAGTTCCTCTTTCTGCCTGCTTCTTTCATCATTCAGATCAATTCGCATCGCTTCAAATATAGAATCACTTGATTCATTTGTGATAACAGTGGAAGACTCTTCATTTTCAGTTGAATCTTTAGATGAATTTGTATCTGTATTTGTTTTTTCTTTCGTAGTCTGAGTATCCTGCTCCTGATTTACCGCTGTATCCTGTGGTGTTGTTATATAATATACACTTAGCACCGCCACCAGACTTAACATCGTCAATAACCAAACTGTTTGCTTTCTTAACAACATATTTTTCCTCCTTAAAACCCTTATTTTTTAGCTGATACGGCTACACGGTGACTTGGTACATCCAGCACCCTGGTTACCGCATCAATGATTTCTTTTTTTATACGAACATCATCTGCTCCCTTTGCCACAATTAATACTCCGCGAATAGCCGGTTTCTTCGTTTCTCTAACCAGGGGAACCTCTTTATCCCCTTCGCGTATAATTACAATCTTTTCATCTGTTGAAAAATCTTCAACCTTTCTCTGCCCGCCATCACGGTCTGTTTCTTCTGTTGTTTGGCGCTGTGCGACTGAATTCTTTTCATAAACCTTTGTTTCAGTTGCGTCAATATTAACAATAACGGATACATTTGATACCCCTTGCATCGTTTCCAATGTACCCTTCAATTCACTTTCATACATTTTTTCAATATCTCCGATTGATCCAGACTTTTTTGATGAAGTTGATTTCCAGGTCGTGACCGCTTCCTCTTCTTTCTGATCTTGGGTAGAACTCGCTTGAAAAACTTTATTTGTTTGTCCATTTTCAGAGGTGGGTTTATTCGTAAACATGCTTGCCACCATCAGTAATATACCGGCAATTAAAATAATGGCAAGATACCGATATGTTTTCTTTTGCTTGCCTCCCTCATCTCCTTTGGACAATAAGTCCTTAATCTTTTGAATCCAATCATTTTTCAAAGCCCATCACCCCCTTCATTTAATCCGATTACAATTTTACTTGAATCAATCCCCCATATATTAGATAGTATTGTGGATAGTTCGGATGACGGTACATCATTCATATTGGTTTGTTTCTCATCAATGTTAATATCGATTTTTTCTACTGGCTGGACAACTTCTGAGCTGGACTCTTGGCTTTCTGCCACAAATACGTATATGGCTTCAATATTTTCTACATTCATTTCTCCATTCTTATCCAAAAGTGTAATTGTAATATCTTGAATGGCATAATTACTTTGGTCCATCAGCTCCTTTTCTGCTTCATTTTTTAATTGGACAGCCATATGTTCCAATATATATGCCTGCTGTGTCTCTTCTATTTCTCTTTTCTTACTTTCCATTGAATTTTCTAATTTCGGATTTTTCCATGCACTGCTCTGCATGATTTTTTCCTGAATATTACTTGTAAAATTTTTATTAAAAATAGATAGAATAGGAGCGATGAAAACAGCGATCAAAAGTAACCCGATAACTAGCTTTGTATATTTCTGCATGGTCGAGTTTGGAAGAAGCATGTCCAAAATGATCGCAAATAAGATAAAAACGATTATATTAGTTACCCAGTCAGTTAATATACTCATTCATTCAGCCTCCTATCGAACCATCATCGTGATATTTCCTGCAGCCACGATTACAGTAACGGTCAGGAAGAACATAAGGCTGACAATGGCCAATGCAGCGAAAACGAAGATGATATTTTTACTGATAATCTCAAGACACTTAATCATCTGCCCAGCTCCAAGCGGTTGTAAAATCGCTGCAGCCACCTTGTAGACCATGGCAATCAACAATATCTTTAAAGCTGGAAAAGCTGTCATAATCAATAGAATGACCACACCCGCTATCCCAACTGTATTTTTTAAGAGGAGAGATGCTCCAATTACGGTATCAGCTGCATCGGTAAACATCCTTCCAACTACCGGAATAAAATTCCCAGTCACAAATTTTGCTGTTCTGATCCCAATTCCATCCGCCACTGCAGTTGATACTCCTTGCACAGAGATCACTCCTAGAAATACGGTCATGAAAATACCTAGCAATCCCACACTCCAGGTTCGTAATAAACCAGCTAACTGAGTGACCTTGTAATGCTCAGAAAGCATGCTGACTATGCTTAGCAGAGTCGATAGAAATAACATCGGCAAAACAATATATTCAATTAATGCTCCGCTCGTATTCATTAAAAATAGGAGCATCGGATGAAAGAATGCTGATGACAGTACACCTCCAGAGCTTGCAATTAGCGCAAGCAATAAAGGGATTAAGGCAACCAGAAAATCCGTGATGGCGGCAATCGTATCTATCACATAATCAACTGCTACATAGAAGCTATTCAGTGCAATAATCATCAAAACCATGAAGACTATTGCATTTGCCACTTTACTGACAGATGTTTTTTCAAAAGTGCTTTGCAATGTTTGTAGAAAGACACTGAATACAGTCAATAAAATGAGTGTTCCTAATAATTTCCCATTAGCAATAATTTCATGGAAAATGAATTTGAGAATACCACTGAGCCATTCTTTTAAAGAGAATTTTTTCTCTCCACTTATAAAATCTACAAAGCTTCCTTTTTGGGACTCAGGCAAAAAACCTCCATATTCCTCGTATACCGAATCCCAAAATTGCTTTAAATCATCAAGAGGAATATCACCCACATTAAATGTTTCAACAGCCTGCGTTTCTTCTGGAAAATCAGTAGGCGTGGGAGAGGCTTGAGTTGTTTGGCCATTGCTTAAGCTAAGAATTAGAAATAGAATGATGATACTTGTCCACTTTAATTGCTTCATTTATTCTTCAGCCCCTTTAAACCTTTCACCACAATGATTAGTTAGGAATCATCTGAATGACACTTTCAATAATGACCGTTAAAATTGGAATGGCCATCGTGAGGATAATAATCTTTCCAGCCAATTCAATTTTTGAAGCAATTGCACCCTGCCCGGCATCTTTTGTTATTTGTGATGTAAATTCAGCAATATAGGCAATTCCAATAATTTTCAAAACTGTTTGTAAGTAAACCATATTTACATTTGCATTAACGGCCAATTGCTGAATCATTTGAATGATTTCGTAGATTTTATCTATCAGAAAAAGAAATATAGCGCTTCCGACAAATACAACAAGTAAGAAAGCTAAATTTGGCTTTTGTTCCTTGATGATCATTGCCAGAAATGCTCCAACCAGTGCAACACCCGTTATCTGCAACATTTCAATGGCTCATCACCCCAATATTCCTATTGAAATAAAAACACGGATTTAATTCGATCAATCAACTGACCTACCACCTGCGCCACATTAAATAAGATATAAATAAAACTCACCAATATGACCCATTGTGAATATTCCTTCTTGCCCACCTGATCAAGAATCGTATGAATGAACGCAACAATTAGCCCGACCCCAGCAATTTTAAAAATAATATCGATATCAATCCCCATAACCCGCTATCCTCCCTCTCGCTACATCATTAAAATGGCAATGAGCAGACCTGCAAAAAAACCTAGACTTCTGGCCATTTTGTCGTATTTCACCTGCTTATCAACGGCATCTGCTTCCTCCCTCTCGAGATGAACCAATGCCAACTGAATTTGTTTTTGCTGGCTCTCGCGATCATGTCTACCTAATGTTTCTCCGAATTGGAGAAGGATATCTATTTCTTTTTGCTGTAGTTCTGATTGTTTTCTTACCACTTCAAGACTTTCACCCCAGGCTGCCGACACAGATTGATTGGCTGAGCCGAGCCTGCCTGCAAAGTCCGTAAAAAGAATCGAAACTGGAGCAGGAATTTGTTTTGCCAGTGTTAATACAGCTTCTTTTAAGGGAGAATGTCCATACATAATTTCAGCTTCCAAAATTTGAAGTGCCGCTCGTAAATCACGAATATGTTTAGGTCTGGTGATTAATTTTTTAGAAACCTCAAAGCCGATAAGGGATGTAGCTATAACAATTAAAACTGCACCTAAAATTTTAATCATACTCTCACTCTTTCCCCATCAAATAGCACCTTGCCTGTACGATCTTTTATTTTTGATATACACCCTGGCCGATCTATTCGCTTGAGTTCCACAATTCTCTCAAAATTAGCTTCCTGTACGATATTTTTCATGATGGGCCTGGCTAATATATCATCAAGCGAATGTCCATGTGCCGTTATAAAGAGCGTTATACCAGCGTTTACGGCTTCCATCATCGCCTCAGCATCTTCCATTCTTCCGATTTCATCAGCAACAATGATTTCTGGGCTCATAGATCTAATCATCATCATCATTCCTTCAGCCTTTGGGCAGCCATCAAGCACATCTACTCTGATACCGAAATCCATTTGTGGAACTCCTTGAACACATCCAGCAATTTCAGACCGCTCATCTACAATTCCCACTTTCATCGCACGGATCGGATAGGAGCGATCTCCACTGGAAGCATAGCGGGCTAAATCTCTTAAAAATGTCGTCTTCCCCGTTTGCGGTGGTCCGATAATCAGAGTCGATAGCCAGCGATTATGATATAAATACCGAACCCATTCATTTACCAACCCCTTCTTTTGTCTGGCAATCCGGATATTAAAAAAAGTGATATCTCTAAGTCCCTTCACTCTTCCATTTTCCAGAATAACTCTCCCTGCCAAACCAATACGATGTCCTCCCTGAACGGTTATATAACCGCGTTTTAACTCTTCCTCGAGCATATAAAAGGAAAACTGGCTGACTTTATTAAGAAATAAATCTGCATCCTCCCGTAATACAGGCTTATGCCCATACGAGATTCCATTTCCGAACATGACTTCAAGCGGTCTTCCAACTCTAATTCTTATTTCTTCAATATCCCCTGGGTTTTTGGCTATTTCTTTCAACTCAGCGCCAATAGCCGGAGGTAATAATTCAATGATTGAATCCATATCTCTCCCTCGCCTGGTCTGTCATTATTTAAAATGTATTCATGGACAGGCCGTTTATGACTTTTTTAGAAACAAAGAGGTTATAAACTGAAAAGGGAACCAAATTAATTGGCATTAAAAGTGAGGAACCTTGTCCTGAATTTTAGAAACCGGAATTTACAGAAGAGGGCTGAAAACAAAAAAACTCCCGGGAATTTACTCCCGGGAGTCTTACACCTATTTATTAACCTCTGGATACATAAGAAGCATCAGAAGTGTTGATGATCAGCTTGTCACCTTCATTTACAAAGAAAGGAACTTGAACAGTAAGACCAGTTTCAACAGTAGCTGGCTTCGTGCCGCCTGATGCTGTATCACCTTTGATACCTGGTTCTGTTTCAGTTACTACCAATGTAACAGTTGTTGGAAGCTGAACGCCAAGTGTTTCCGTTTGGAACATCATGATAGAAACTTCCATGTTTTCTTTCAAGAATTTCAATTCATATTCGATTTGCTTAGATGACAATTCGATTTGATCATATGTTTCGTTATCCATAAACACATGATTATCACCACTTGCATATAAGTATTGCATTTTACGATTTTCGATATGTGCTTTGGCAACTTTTTCACCAGCACGGAACGTTTTCTCCTGGATAGCACCTGTACGAAGATTACGTAATTTAGAACGTACAAACGCAGCTCCTTTACCAGGTTTTACGTGTTGGAATTCGATTACTTGCCAGATACCGCCATCCACTTCGATTGTTAGACCAGTTTTAAAATCATTAACAGAAATCATACAATATAGCCTCCTACAGCCTTATAAAATAAGTAAATCTTTCGTTGAATGAGTAAAGGTTTCGTTAGAATCCTCCGTAATAAGGAGATCATCCTCGATTCTTACCCCTCCAACTCCAGGTAAATAAATACCAGGTTCACAAGTGACAGTCATGCCTTTTTCCAAAATAATATCTGATTTAGCAGAAAGTCCAGGACCTTCGTGCACTTCAAGTCCAATTCCATGTCCCAGGGAATGACCGAAGTATTCTCCATATCCTTTGGCAGCTATGATATCTCTAGCAAGAGCATCTGCTTCGCGACCTGTCATACCCGGTTTAATATGCTCCATTGCATATAACTGAGCTTCCAGGGTAACATCATAGATTTTCTTTAATTCATCAGTTGGGTCACCGACCGCCACTGTACGTGTAATATCAGATATATACCCATTATAAAGGGCGCCATAATCCATTGTGACAAAATCGCCATTTTCTATTACTTTTTCTGTTGCAACACCGTGCGGCAATGCAGAACGTGCACCAGAAGCGACAATGATATCAAATGATGATGAAGTAGCCCCTGCTTTACGCATAAAGAATTCTAATTCATTAGATACTTCTATTTCAGTTAAACCTGGACGTATATACTCAATAATATGTTTAAATGCAGCATCTGCTATGTCTGCTGCTTCCTTTAATATCTTAATCTCTTGCGGTGTCTTAATCAAGCGCAATTTTTCAACAACATTGGAAACAGGAACAAGTTCACCTTCCACAACTTTTTCATATGCCTTATAGGTAGAATAAGTAAGGTCATCCTGTTCAAACCCGATTTTTTTCGCACCCATTTCCTTCAATTGAGCCGCTATCTCATCTTGAATTGGTCCGCTGTGTTTGACAATCTCAAATCCAACCGCCTGTTTGCCCGCTTGCTCCACGTATCTAAAATCTGTAATAAATTTTGCATCCTTCTGGGAAATCACGACTACTCCCGCTGTTCCAGTAAAATTAGAAATATATCTACGGTTATATGGGTTTGTAATGATGATAGCATCAATATGTTCCTGACTTAATCTTTCACGCAATCTCTGAATTTTTTCCATTGAATAGACCTCTCCCTCATGATTAAGTAGTCAATAAAGCACGTAACGCCAATTCATAGCCATTCAACCCAAGACCTACAATTTGACCCTTCGTTACAGGGGCAGTGACAGATTGATGACGAAATGGTTCTCTGGCATGGACATTTGAAATATGTACTTCTATTACCGGAACTGAAATAGAGGCTATCGCATCCCGTATCGCATAGCTATAGTGCGTAAATGCCCCTGGGTTTAAGATAATCCCTGAAGCCGAATTTGTTTCTGCCTCATATAGTCTATCTATGATTGCTCCTTCGTAATTGGATTGAAAACACACCAATTGCGCCCCGAGTTTTATAGACTGATTTGCTAACTGCTCTTCAAGATCTGCAAGAGTCGTCCTTCCATAAATCTCGGGTTCCCGAAACCCAAGGTAATTTAGATTTGGTCCGTTGATTAAATAAATTTGTTTATCCATAACCAGGCTCCCGTGTTTTAAAGTGATACTTTCAATTTTAACACAAGAGTGAAAAATACTACTACCTATTACTGGACGGAATCCACTTTTACTTCCTTTCCTTCCTCTGCCTCTAGTTTCCGTTCATGATATTCAAAGCTGATGGAGTAACCGACAAATAGTCCGTATAAGATAAAGATACATAAGGTCGTTACAATGGTATCCGCAGACAGTTCCCCAACCGTTTTCATCCCTGGAAATAATGGCCTTAATACAAGAAATGAAAGACCCCACAGAGCAATCCCATATACAATACCAATCCAATAAGATTGCAGCTTACGAAAAATAAAGGAGTAAACATAAGCAAAGAGAATAGAAATAAGACACAGGCATAAAATTGACAGTACCACGCCCATCCACCCTTTAACAAAATCGGCTTTCACCCATGTTCGAAGAAGAAAGGTTGGGCCTATTTCCGTAAAATGAAAATAGTGACAGATTTGAAAAATCGCACCCCAAAGTAATCCTCCATAAAATCCAACCGAATTAATTACACCATAATAGCCCATCGGCTTTTTCAGCTTTTCTTTTGCTGTTTCCATAATTCAATCACCTCATAAATGCTAGTATGTGCGAAACAGACAAAGTTCATAAGAGAAATGGAAACAATCACTAGTGAAATAGAGAAAAATTCTGTAGAATAGATAATATAGACAACTTAACCATTATGGAGTGATGAATAAATTGGATAATAAGCCAATCTACGGCGGACAGGCTGTATTAGAAGGTGTAATGTTTGGAGGCAAACATTGTACCGTTACAACCATTAAACGAAAAGATGGATCTTTTGATTCCTATGCACTGCCAAAAACCAGCCTTCCCCTGCTGGTAAAATTAAAAAAGATTCCGTTTCTGCGTGGGATTGTAGCATTATTGGAATCCAGTGCAATAGGCTCCAAGCATTTATCTTTCTCTACAGATCGATATGACGTTGACCCGGCGGATGACCATAAGATTGAAGAAGAAGAAACATCTAAACTGGGTATGATTTTGGGTGTAGCAGGCGTTGGGATTTTATCCTTTATACTCAGTAAATTACTTTTTACCGTAGTACCAATATTTTTGGCTGTTATTTTCAAGAGCATAGCACCCGGAGAAACAGTACAAGTATTATTAGAAGGTTTTTTCAAACTCACATTATTATTACTATATATCTATATCGTATCGTTAACACCGCTCGTAAAAAGAGTCTTTCAATACCATGGGGCAGAACATAAGGTTATCAACGCATTTGAAAGCAATAAGGAATTAACGGTTGAAAATGTTCGTAACGCATCTAGATTGCATTATCGATGCGGAAGCAGCTTTATTTTATTCACCGTATTTGTTGGAGTTTTTCTATATATGTTCGTTCCTTCTGATGTCCTTTATATTCGTATATTAAACCGAATTGCCTTAATTCCGATTGTTCTTGGTGTATCATTCGAAGTACTGCAGTTAACCAATAAAGTACGTAACGTTCCTGTATTGCGCTTTTTAGGTTACCCGGGACTATGGTTGCAGCTTTTAACGACTAAGGAACCAAGCGATGAACAAATTGAGGTAGCCATCGTATCATTTAACAAAATGCTAGAAACTGAAAATAGCTACAAACAAGGTTTACTCGAAGAAAAAATAGTGTAAAGAATAATAAAAGAAAAATAATTTCCTTGCTTATTGTTTATTTTTTCCTAAATATGCCAATGATGCTCTTAAAGGAGGTGCTTTCTGTGAATCGTAAGAATTCGATGATTTTTATTTATATCCTTCTTGGTTTCGCAGCTTTGGGGTTGATTTCAACTTTGATAAATAACCCGTTCCAACTAATTAAAAACGTACTCATTGGAGCCGCTGTTGTTGGGTTGATTTATTTTGTTTTTACACGATTCAGGAATGGTAACTCGGGTGGAGACTATCAGGCATACAGGAAAGCAGCCCGAAAAACAATTAAGAAGAAACGTAAACATGAAATGATTAAAACAAAAAGAAGCAAACATAATACACATGGATTAACCGTCATTTCTAAAGAACAACTAATTAACAGACCTAAGAAAAAGTCAGATGTCAAACTGACTGTCATAGAAGGAAAGAAAGCACGTAAAAAAAACCGGGCCCTTTTTTAAAGAGTTCGGTTTTTTTATAGTTTCTTTAAAGAGCAATATATGATTGAAACTTTAACCTTATTTCACTAAGGGGTAAAATTAGAATAATAAGCTAGGGTGATTATCAAAAAGGATAATCCAACTTACAGATTATCCTAAATTGACTTATTTAAATTCTCCACGATACAACCATGGAAAAAGGCCGTCTAAAAATCGTTCAGTTGCCGGCATAAAATAGGAACCATAATGATAGTCAGGATCAAGGGTTGTAATAATCCAAGTGCCTTTCGTTGATTGTTCATCTATATACAGTACAGATCCGCCATCTTCCGTAGCTATAAGAGTAGTAGCATGCTCAGGCGGCCAAAATACGCCGTGTTGATGCCATGTAGAATCTTCTAATGTAATATACTTAAAAAATTCATGGTCATCATTTTTAGTAACTAATTCACTATTTGCGTTTTCTTCTAGCCACCACCAAAAATTTGTCTGGCGTTCTTCCCATTTTTGATTAGGGAGCCATTCCCATGGCTGTGGACCCATAGCCACAATAATACCGCCCTGATCAGCAAACTCATAGAACTTCTCTTTATTATCAAGCAGTATTTGACCATTTAATTGAGAAGGAACAATCAACACATCAAATCCTGTTAAATCAAAATCTTCTAATTCAAGCTGATAAATAAGAGAGTCTATGAATTGCGCATACTTTGGCTCATGAAACGTTCTATAATGCGGGGCATGCCCGCCATAAATCACAGCTATTTTTCTCATTATGCCTCAACTCCTTTGGTGCATACTAATTCTTTCTTAAGTACCTCTATAAATTGAGGAGTTATTTGGTTTGTTGTGTTTTTCCGCTGACCATATCCTAATAAACTCCTGCCAGCATGAACAATAACTGTTCCCTTCGTTGTTTCACGATCAATGTACGTAATGACCTTACCATCTGTAAATGTTAGGCAAATCTCCGCATGTTTCGGTGGCAAATAAAAACCTCTTGCAAAGAAACCTGCAACACCCTTCGTATATACCATATCCTCTATCTTTACACCTTTAAAAATCGGTGAATTTTCAGGAACCTCTACTAGGTAATCCTGATAGCCGCGAATCTTTTTCGGCATCATTGGCATACAGCCAGGCAGCCAAGCCCTGAACAAGTGGCCACAAAAGACAACAATCTTTCCTTCGTTTAAAAATTGCTCTATTTTTTCTTTATGTTTATACAAATACTCCTGATCTGCAAAATCCGTAATAACCAAAACATTGTATGGATCCAATTCTATGTTTGCAAACTCGTACTCCATTAATTTAGTATGCTGACCGGATGATGCATCTGCTTTATAACCAAATGCGTGATTCGGACATAACTCCAGTATTCTAAGTTCCATTGTATCTCCTCCTTGTGTTGTGTAATCTAGCTTCGAAGCTAGTCCCTCGAGTCATAAGTGTAGCCACTGCAGGAACCTCCCTACGTGCCTCCTCTTATGCTTGTCGGAGGCCAACACGATATTGGTCACAAAGACGTTACCACAGGATGTGGTGTCTTTAGTCTTTGTTCCATCAAACTTTCTCCCTGCGCGCCACTTCTTACGCTTGTCTCGGGCCTACAGGATGTTGGTCATGAAGACGTTGCCACACGACGTGGCGCATTTAGTCTTCGTTCCTTAAATCAGCCGTTTCAGCTTTTTATGTAATCTAGCTTCAACTCCTAGCTCCTCGAGTCATAAGTGTAGCCACTACAGGAGGAAAGGTCGCCTCCCTACGTGCCTCCTCTTATGCTTGTCGGGGGCCAACACGATGTTGGTCACAAAGACGTTGCCACACGACGTGGCGCATTTAGTCTTCGTTCCTTAAATCAGCCGTTTCAGCTTTTTATCCAGCTTCGACGGCTAGAAGCTCAGGACATAAGCATAGTCTCTGCGGGGGAAAAACACCCCCTACGAGTCTCTGTCTTATGCTCTTCGCTTCTGGGCAAGCCGTTTCAGCTTTTTATTCAATCTAGCTTCGACTCCTAGGAGCTCGAGTCATAAGCAAATACTCTGCGGGGAAGAACTTTCCCTTCGAGTATTCGTCTTATGCTCTTCGCTCCTGTTCAGTCGTTTCAGCTTTTTATTTTCAAAGTAGTAGCATGCTTCTACTAATTTTTTTGTATATGGATGTGTTGATTGGTATAAAACTTGAGAAGGGGGTCCGCTTTCGACAATGGTTCCTGACTCAAGTACCATCATTCGATCTGCTACATTACCGACAGACTGAATTCGGTGCGTAATGTATAAAACTGACATATGAAATTCAACCTGAAATTTCTTTAAAAGGTTGATGATTAACTTTTCTGTTTGCGGATCAAGAGCAGATGTTATTTCATCGGCTATTAAAAGCTTAGGATTCATTAATAATGCTCTAATAATAGCCAATCTCTGCTTTTGCCCTCCGGAACATTGGCTTGGTTTTTTTGCTAATAATTCCGTAGGCAAGTCTGCCTTTGCCATTAATTCTTTTATTTTCTTTTTTATTAATTCTGGCTTTTCTTTTTTAAGTACAAGCGGTTCCATTAAACTTTTCTCCATTGTCCAAAACGGGTTAAAGGAACGCTCAGGATTTTGGTAAATATATTGAATCGTACAACATGGCTCTTTTTCGACAAGACCGCTTGTCGGTGACTGAATCCCCATAATGATTTCAGCCATTGTAGATTTACCCGATCCTGATTCTCCTATCAAACAAATAAATTCATTGCACAAAATCTCATAATTGATTCCCCGAAGCACAGCCTGATTTTGGTAGCTTTTATTTACATCTTGAACTCTTAACATTTATTGCACTTCCTTCATCAGTTGTTTATCACTTAAACTAAAAATCCGATCCGAGATTGCATACGCTACATCTAAATCATGCGTGATAAATAATAGACTGATCCCATGTGAACGGACTTTTTCCTCCAAGAGTTCTACTATTTCTTTTTTCAATATAGGATCCAGTGCACTTGTGCATTCATCTGCAATCACAAAAGCTGGTTTATTTACCAAAGAGAGTGCGATTAGAGCCCGGCTCAACATGCCGCCGGAGCACTCATGCGGATACTTGTCCAAAATGTTTTTATTTAACGCGACTTCCTCAACACTCTTCTCAGCTTCCACAAGACTTATACCGGTTTCTAAAAACTGTTCTTTTAATTTTAATACTGGATTAAATGCCGCCCGTGCATCCTGATAGATAAATGAGCATGTTTTCCAGTAGTGCTTTTCCCTAAAGGATTTCCCTCGAACAGATTCACCGTCATACGTAACATCACCAGACCAGTTCTGAGCCGGCAATAACCCGTACAAAGCTCTGCCTATCGTTGTTTTTCCACTGCCTGAAGGTCCTATCAAACTCACAATCTCTCCTCTTTTGATCGTAAACTCGATATTTTCAACAATAGTTTTTCCATCGTAGTTGACTGATTCCAAATAGCAGTATAAATCCCTGGGTTTATCACCAGCAGCTAGTGTGACTGGCTGTTTTTTTTCTTTTCGTGGTCTTATCTGTTTATCTTCCAATAAGAAAGCAAGCGAAACCGATGTGATGAGCAGCATAATCACTGGCGGCAATACAATCCATGTCCATTGGCCAGTTAAGAAAATAGATGTTTGTGAGAAAGCGGTATTTAACATGCTTCCCCAAGTTATCACATTCGGGTCACCTAAACCTAAGAATGCTAAACCTGCTTCTGTCAAAACAGCAGATTGAAATGTCATCACAAATTTAGTCTTTATAATTGGCCGTAATTGTGGCAAAATATGAGATTTCAATACATAAAAAGAACTGCCACCAAACAGCGCCGATGCTTTTACAAATTCTCTTTCTTTTAAAGTTAAAACAGAGGATCGAATAATTCTCATATAACCCGGCCACGATAATAGACTTAAAATGATAACAAGCTGAATTACGCCTGAACCCGTAAAAGCAACAACCAATAATATCAAAAGCAAATTTGGAAGCACTAATAAAATATTGGCCAGCCCGTTAATGAATTTATCGAATTTTGGCAAATATCCTGCTGCCAGTCCCAGCAATACACTTAAAACTGTCGAACAAAGAGCAATACAAAGTCCAATTAAGACACTCGTACGTGTACCATATAATAATTGGCTAAATATATCCTGACCTAAACGGTTTGTACCCAGCCAATGCTCAGGTGAAGGTGATTCAAACAATCCTCCGCTATAATCCATTGCTGAATAAGGAGAAAGTAATGGACCAAACAATGCCAACAGCATGACCAAGGCTAAACAAAGTAAGGGGAACTTATAGAACTTTTTCAACATGTTTGCCCCCTCTAACGCGTGGATCTAATTTAGGATAAATAGAATCTGCCAGTGCATTGCAAATCAAAATCATAACAGCAAATAATAAAAACAGACCATGCATCAATGGGTAATCCCGTGAAAGAATGGACTCTTTTAATAACTGTCCAATTCCCGGATAAGAAAATAACGTCTCTACAAAAATTGCTCCTGTAAAGGTGTAGCCAATTCTTATCATAATCAGAGTAAATATAGGTATTAAAACATTTTTAAACGTATGTCTGAATACTAAACGGATTTCCCTGACGCCCTTCATCTTGGCAAATTCAATGTAAGGTGAGGAAGCTACCTGAATCGTTTCATTACGCACGAGTAAGTAGATCCTTGTCAGGCTTACCATGGTTAATGTTACTATTGGCAAAATGGCATACTTAGCAGCATCTTTAAATTTCCCCCACATTGATTCGCTGTCCATAAACGGTGTATGTGCTCCGCTCATTGGAAGCATATCCAGCATTACTCCAAACACAATAAGCAATAGCATACCGAATAAAAATTCGGGTAAAGCGCCAACCGCAAGCATTGTTGACATAAATGTTTTATCACCTTTTTTATGATGAATCCAACCTGATAACAGTCCTAAAAAAATACCAATTACAATGGATAGAACAGAAGAAATTCCGACAATCCATAGCGTGTAAGAAATATGATCCATTATGATATCATTAACAGGCAATTTATAAGTATATGAAAATCCAAAATCAAACTGTACGATGCCAACTACATAATCAAGAAATTGTTCGGCCAATGAATCATTCAGCCCATAATATTCAATCATTGAATTCTTTTGTTGCTCTGTTAAGGTTGCACCGCTTTCCTGCCCCTCCAAATATTCAAGAGGTCCCCCCGGCATTAGTCGAGGGAGGAAAAAGTTTAAAAGAATTAAGATAAGAAGAAGAGAACCGTACAGCTTAAAAATTTTAATCATATTCAATAAACGCTGCCTTGTTATCTGTTAATGGGATTCCATCTGAAATACCACCATATGTGTTAAACCATCCATCAAATTCAGTAGCATCATAAACAAAGTAGAACGGGCGATGGTAAATCACTAATGTAGGCAGCTCTTCAGCTAAAATATCCTGCATGGAATTAACTGTTTCGTTACGCTCTTCCCCTTCTTGAGACAGTTGTTTACTAGCCAACTCGTTAAACTCTTGATGATTGAATACAGCATTGCCAGCATATGCATTGCTTGCCTGACCAGAGAACCATAAGCGGAGGAAATCAGGATCCCCACTTAATCCAATGTGCCCTGTTAAAGCCATATCATATTTCCCTTCACTCATAGCAGTTGTAAAAGTAGCTGTATCTACTGTTTGAATTTGCAATTTCACCCCTACATCAGCAAGCATTGATTTCATTAACTCGGCTTCCTGAGGAGTAGAAGAAACCAGAAGTTTTAAGCTAAGCTCTTTTCGAACACCATTTTTATTTTTTTCATATCCCAGTGAATCCAACATTTCATTTGCTCGATCCACATCATAGTCATATTTTTTTACCTCTTCATTAAACCAATCCGAATCAGGTGGAATTACCCCTCCGCTACCAACAATGGTTTTGGAATTCCCCAATACTTTTTCTGCTATTTCACCTCGATTAAGTGCATAGGCAATTGCTTGACGAAGCCTTTTATCACTTAACTGTTCATTTTCCAAATTAAAAACAATACGAACTGCGCTTCCTGTTGGATTGCTTTGAAGTGCTTTAAACCCTTGTTCTTCCATTTGCTTCACTTCTGTATAGTTATGCGTCATGCCCCCGGTTATTTCGCCTTTTTGCAGGGAAAGCATTTTATTCTCTACATTCAAATATTGAACTTCCTTAACCGTCACATCACCTTTGAAATAATCCTCATTTGCCAGGTAACGATAATTACCAGTCGAGCTGTTATAGCTATCAAGAACATATGGACCTGTACCGATTAATGCATTTTCTTCCGTATATTCCATTGGATTTTCGATTTCTGACCAGATATGCTCTGGCAGAATTGGAAGGATTCCAGCAATTTCAGTGATAAACGGGGAATACTTCTCGGTCAATGTGATTGCAACTTTATGATTAGAAATTTTCTTTAGTGAAGCTATTTTAGACATATCTGCATTCCACTGGAACGCATGTTTTTTAAAATAGTTATATGAAAAGACAACATCATCTGCGGTTAATGATTCTCCATCATGAAACTGCACATCTTTTTCTAAATTAAACGTATATGTTAGCTTGTCCTCAGATACTTCCCAGGAAGATGCCAGCCAAGGAATTACCCCTGTATCATCCTTCCAAGTAAGCGAGTCAAAAATGAAACTGCTCCGCAAGTATCCTCCGGGTCCATTTGAGGTAAATGTAAATGGAGATGGGAACCCACTATCTGCCCATGCAATTTTCACGGTCTTATTTTTTTCAGATTCCATTGAATCTGTATTTGTATTTGGTGAAGAGCCACCACCTGAACATCCTGCGAGCAGGATGAATAATGATAGTAGTAAAAATGAAATCCTTTTCATCCATACAACTCCCTTTCAACGTATGATGGTTATTATCATATAACAGTTGATAATGATTATCAATATCATTATTTTAAAAAATTGTAATCGTTTCATAAATAAGAAAAATGTCCTACACCAAATACAATTTACAATGGAAAATATTACAAATATAGATTAAAACTTTTTTAATTATCTCTCAAAATTATTATATCAACATATTCTTAGCGTTTATAATTTAAGGGCCACTCTTTTTGACACAAAAAAAGCACCCTACTATTAGTAGATGCTACAAAGTGTACTTATTTTTTGTTTTATATCATCTGATTCGGTAAACCCAATCCTTAAGGAAATGCTTAGCCGCTTCTTTGCCTTGATCAATTAATACCAGTCGCTGATTATCGGAAATAGAAAACTCTATAAATCCAGCCTCTTTAATTGGTATAAACACAATGTTTTTAACGAATTTTCTTGAAATATATCTGGCATCATGAGCATTCCTCATCGTTTCAAATAAAGATGTAAAAAGTTCAATTGCATTAGTAATATCACGCTCATGGACCATTGCCTGTTGCTTTTCAGGTACCAGCCTTAATCCCAGCACCGGTCTCTCAGCGATAACGTTTTCCTGATCAAACAGCCACATAGGAAAATTACTTAAAACCCCTCCATCTACTATAATTCTCTTTTCCCCTACTGTTCGAAGCGTAATCGGCTGAAAGAAAAAGGGGACAGAGCAGCTCATACGAATCGCTTTCGCCACTGAAAACTGATTGGGGTTTATATTATATTTCGGCAGATCATCCGGCAAAACGATCAGTCTTCCATTTGTAAGATCCGATGCAATAACCCTTAATTGCTTATCAGCTAAATCGGCAAATGTCCTAATATTTTTCCTAGCCAACACCTCTTTAATCCATAGCTCTAGGGCATCCCCTTTGTAAAGTCCCATACTCCAATATAATTTAAGCCATTTGGCTAATGGAAATCGTTTATTTTTTTTCGTTTCCAACAGCTTCGTTAATTTAACGCTTTTCATAATTTCATTAATTTCACTCCCTGAATACCCCGCTGCAATAAACCCGGCAATGATTGCTCCTGCACTTGTTCCGGCTAACCTCTTAAACCGGTATCCCTGCTCTTCTAATTCAATTACTGCTCCAATAAGAGCAAACCCCTTTATGCCTCCTCCGGAAAACACTCCGTCAATAAACAAAATAAACCCCTCCCCCCTTACTTACTCATTTTTAATCTGGGAGAGAGAGGTTTAGAACATATTAAGTAAAGTATTGTATTTCTGCATTCGGAAAGAATTCTTTGATGGAATTTTCTATATGAGTTTTCAAAGCATTCGCTTCTTCATCAGGATAGACATATTTCCCTATACCGTATTTACCCCATTTATACTTACGCTTCGTTTCATCCATCTCAAGCTTTGTCTTAGGATAACGTGCTTGAATAACTTTTTTTGCTGGCTTTGTAAAGCGATGCTGGATGAGCTCAAAGCTGATTTTCATCATGGACAGCTCTTCACCTAACGCATGCCTCAAACGATCAAATAATTCGTAATATCCTTCTTCCCAGCCTTCATGCATATATATCGGAGCGACTATAAACCCAAGATGATATCCGGCTGCTGCCACTTTTCGAGCAGCCTCCAAACGTTCATCAAACGAAGAAGTTCCTGGCTCAAAATTTTTTATAACATAACGGGAGTTAATGGAGAAACGGAAACTGGTTTTCCCATTATGTCTGGCATCGAGCAAATGATCGACATGATGAAATTTAGTTACAAATCGTAATCTCCCATATTCAGTACTGCCGATAAAATTAATCGTTTCCTTTAAGGAATGCGTGAGATGATCAATACCTACTATATCAGACGTACACGCTGCCTCAAATCGCGTGATTTCCGGCGCTCTCTGTTCCATATATTTACTTGCCTGCTCAAATATCTCTTCTAGATTCACATACACTCTAATATAAGGCTTACTGCCAAGGGTTGTTTGTAAATAACAATAATGGCAATGCCCCATACATCCTGTAGCCAGCGGAATCGCATACTCTGCAGAAGGCTTTGATGTATCAAATTTTAATGTTTTCCGTATTCCTATCACCATCGTGGATTTGGCTATTCGATATTTTTGCAGTTCATTATCACCTGGCAAATCACGAATCTGATTGTGGGATGTGGTTTGCCTAATTTCCACTGGCAGGCTCTGAAATTTTTCATATAAAGCCTTTCCTAACGGATATTCCAATGCTTTAGGTTCAAAATAAACTAATTGAGGAATAAATGGTTTCATGTTTTTCACCTACTTAACAAGTAGTGTATACAGAAATAAAAAAAAGGATGGCGTTAATCTTTACCATCCTTTTATCATTTATATCAATTTTTTATTTACAATCCACATTTAAGCTGAGCACCGCAGTTCGTACACGTATTACATCCACCAAGTTCTTCTACTTTACCTTGACGGCAAACCGGACAAGTATTTCCAACTTCGCTACCAATCGTTACACTTGTTGATTCAAGTGCATCAATTGTGTCGACAAGAACAACATGCTGCTTCGTATGTTGCGGCTGAGTGGGTTGATCCGTATCGTTTTCAGCCTTTAACGTTAATACCTGTGTATCACGACTTCCATCTACGTATACAGTACCGCCCTTAGCTCCGCCTTTATATAGACGCTCATACACTCGCTCTACCTGTTCAACGGAATATCCTTTCGGCGCATTTACCGTTTTACTGATGGAGCTATCGATCCAACGTTGGATAATGCATTGTACATCAGCATGTTTCTCAGGAGTTAAATCCATTGCAGAAATAAACCAAGAAGGTAGATTATTGCTATCTGCATTAGGATTGCGACGTAAATATTCTTCTACTATATCAGCTTTCACTTCAATAAATTTACCCAAACGTCCACTTCTGAAATATGTGAACGAGAAGTATGGCTCAAGACCTGTAGAAACACCTACCATTGTACCGGTGCTTCCAGTAGGAGCAACTGTTAATAGATGTGAGTTACGGATACCATATTTCATAATTCCTTCACGAATATGTTCAGGCATTTTTTTCATATACCCTGTATTAATAAAACGTGTGCGTAATTCTTTCGTTTCTTCCTCGGATTCACCGACTAAGAATGGGAAGCTGCCTTTTTCTTTCGCGATTTCAATAGATTCCTCATATGCTGCAGTTGCAATTGTTTCAAATACACGATCAACAAGCTTATTTCCTTCTTCAGAACCATATTCTTTTTCACAATAAATAAGCATATCATGTAGACCCATTACACCTAGGCCAACGCGTCTTTCCCCTAGAGCCTGTTTTTTATTGGCTTCAAGGAAGTATGGAGTTGCGTTAATGACATTATCCTGCATGCGCACGCCCACTTTTACCGTTTGTTTCAGTTTCTCCAAATCCACTTGTTTGTGATCTTTATCTGTCATTTCAGCCAGATTGACAGCAGCCAAGTTACATACAGAATAAGGAGCCAATGGCTGTTCCCCACATGGGTTCGTCGCAACTACTTTTTGACCGTACGCTTTAGCGTTTGTCATATCGTTTGCATTATCGATAAAGAAAATGCCCGGCTCCGCAGAATAAGTCGCACAAATATTGATTAAATTCCATAACTCGCGCGCTTTAATTTTACGATATACACGCACGGCATAGCCTAGTTTTTCCCATTCGCGTACATCACCGCAATCAGCCCATTTTTCATTATAGGCTTTCATATCAACTTCATTATAGGACTCAACATCCGGGAATCGAAGTTCATATTCTCCGTCATTTTCTACAGCTTCCATAAATTCTTTTGTTAAGCACACTGAAATATTGGCACCTGTTAAAAAGTCTGGATTATGAACAGTATCATTTCCACCAGCAGCAAGTTTTTCTTCTGCTTCTTTAATGATTGCCTCATTAAATCCGCCAAATCCAGAAATGTTTTTATAATTGACTATGCCTTGATACATGGCTTCCTCTTGCATGGTAAGCGGAGTGAATTTTAATTTTTCAGATGCATGTTTACGAATTACTTCATCCTCGCTGACTTCCATTAAAAAGCGCAAAATTTTAGGGTTTTGCATTTTTGAGATGATAAATTCTACGATATCCGGATGCCAATCAGACAGCATAATCATTTGAGCG
This sequence comes from Pradoshia sp. Z6_59, assembly GCF_058267515.1. Lineage (NCBI taxonomy): Bacteria > Bacillati > Bacillota > Bacilli > Caryophanales > Bacillaceae > Pradoshia > Pradoshia sp. Z6_59. Next base: position 216,840 of record NZ_JBZCPP010000004.1, on the reverse strand, counting down.
CCACGACGGGAACCACCCTGTTCAACCAGGTGAGTTAATTTTGCAATATCATCCAACCAAGAAACTGCACCGGAGGATTTTCCGTTTACACCGCGAGCAAGCGTGTTTCTTGGACGTAATGTCGAACCATTTGTACCGACACCGCCTCCGCGGCTCATGATTTCCATCACATGTTTGCGATGTTCAGAAATTCCTTCACGGCTATCATTAATAAATGGCATTACATAGCAGTTAAAGTAGGTTACTTCGGTTTCAGAGCCGGCTCCATAGAGTACACGTCCTGCCGGGATAAAGTTCGTTTGGACCAATTCATTATAAAATTTATCAAACCATTCCTTGCGTTTCTCTTCCGTTTCCTCAACTTCAGCCAAACCGCGTGCATTCCGTTTTGCTATCTGTTCATAATAAATTTCAAGCGGTTTTTCAATGACGTCGAGTGACTTACAAATAAGGCCTGTTTTAATTTCATCATGCTTGTCCAATGAGGAGCGGAACTCCTCTTCTACCAATACATGTGCTTTCTTTGCTTCCCAATCAATATGTTGGATGTACCCAAGTCCACGGGCAGGAAATTTCGGATCTTCTTTAATTGTAAGTACTACAAAATCTCCATCACTAAGTGTCAATTTTTCCGTATCTTTGAAGGAATAGCGATCTATCATCACAAGCCTTGAAACACCCTTATACGTCTTATTCATGTCTGGAGTAATAGGAAAAACTTGTGGAAATAGGGCTATATCTTTATTTAACCTTTCGACATTTATAGACAACTTGCGATTTGTTACAGTAGGCAATTTGATCTCTCCTTCAACCAATAATATAATCTCTTTTTTATTTATCTTTGTTAAGTTCTTAAATGAATATCTCTACGTTATCATAGCCTACATATTAATTCAACATATAGTATTTGTATTTTTATAATTCATACCACATATAGTATTTGGAGCACCTTCTATTAAAATTGTCAATTCTTATAATTTTACAAAAAATAAAGAAAATCAAAGAATTAATCTTCTTTTCACCTATTTTTGAACCAAAACAAACAAAATCTCAGCTTGCATATTACTAAGCTTAACTATGCTTCATATAACAGCGTTTTTGCATTTTCGACACAAATATTTTTTCTTAAAAATTAAAATTTTGTCCATAATGCACGATACTTGATTTATAGTCGTTTGTAAACTTATTGTCCTTTCAAATAAAGCAAAACTATATAGATATAACCGTTATCTTGGATTCTAAACCACTGACCAATTCAGCTTGCAGGTAGACAGGTATAATATCCATCCTGGATGCCTATAATTTTTTAACTACAAATTCGTAAACTATTACCAGAAAATTTTTTTGCCAGACAAATATACGAACTGTATAATATAAAAGTGAACAGAAAGAGAAAGTGGGGATTGAATTGCCAAAGTCATTAATCGTATTAATTGTACTGGCTGTATTGATCATTGGATATTCCATCTACAGTTGGTTCTCCAGCAAAAAAATGGTTACGACATTGTCCCAAGAGGACTTTAAAGCTGGCTATCGAAAAGCTCAGTTAATAGATGTTCGTGAGCAAAAAGAATTTGATGGCGGACATATTTTAGGCGCCCGTAACATACCTTCTACCCAATTGAAAATGCGAATGAAGGAACTCCGCAAAGACAAACCTGTTTATCTATATTGTCAAAGCGGAATGAGAAGCACACGAGCAGCTCAGATGCTATATAAAAAAGGCTATCGTGAACTTTATCAACTCGAAGGCGGCTTCAAGCAATGGAAGGGTAAAATTAAATCTAAATAAAACCAAAGAGCCAATGCAGGATGCACTTGGCTCTTTATAATTATAATTAAACGGATATTCTTTATGATTTCGTTTTATTATCACTGTTAAATTCATCTACCAAATTCTCTGCTGCTTTTTTATACAGCTGGCTCATATGAGAAAGGGAAGCAATCATTAATAATTTCTCAAAATATTCAACATCGCCATTGAACTCATCCAGATTGCCACCTAAATGTACCCCTTCTTCTTTTGCCTCAGAGATACTCTCCAGAATGTCTTCTTTAAATTTATGAGCATTATGATCAGTCAGGCGCAGAAAGCTGGAATATAGTTCATCAAGCTGCAAGTCTTCCTCTACTATCTTAGTGTTCAAAGGTCCAAGAATCGTTTTAATGTCACTTATAGACAATGTCCCTTTTAACTGATAAATCAAGCTGATTACTATTAAATGCCGCTTGGAATATTTCTTATTTTTAATAGGAAAAAATACTTTGCCCTTGGCATAATTATTGATCATCGTCTTAGTTAAAACTTTTTCATCATCATTCCGCTTAGACATTTTGAATTTACTCTCGAATAATTGAATGACTTGATCCATATATAAATCAATGTCTGGTATATCCTCTAATGTGATTTTATCTTGCAATCCCAGTTGATTGATAAGTTCTTCATTGTTTTTCATTTTGTAACCTCTGTTTACTAATAGTAATTTCTATTATACATTAACCAATCAAATACTGTAAGGATGAGGATTTTTTAGACTTTTATCATTAATTGGAATGCTTGGCAATCTGCTCTATCTCATAGGAAGCAACCGAATTTATGCCCTTATTATCCTGCAGCGCACAGATATACATAGCCTGTGCTAGCACTTTTCCTTGTACTGGCTTATATTTCTTAAGAGGCCCTTTGAATACAAACGGGCAAACTTTACTTACTGAAGCTGCCAATCCCTCTCCCAGTCTGAATTCCTGCCTATCCCCTAATAAAAGTGATGGCCTAAAAATGGTCAGACTGTTTAATTGAAGCTGTTTTAATGCAGTCTCCAGTTGCCCTTTTGTTTTGCTGTAAAATACATGGGATTCTTCATCAGCACCCATTGCAGAAATAATTAAGAATTGACGAACATGGTGCTGTTTAGCATTCTCTGCAAGCATCAAAGGGTATGTATAATCGACTTTCCTAAAGGCTTCTTTTGTCTTTGCTTTCTTAATGGTTGTACCCAAACAGCAAAAAATACAATCGACATCACTTGGTAGTGGTTCCCGATCCAGTTGTTCAAAATCTGGAAAACTCTCCCTAAGCTTTGAATGTTGAATACCCATGCTTGTCCTTACCCATACAATTACCTTCGCAAATTCATTTGAATCCAAAAGTGTTGTCACCAATTCTCTACCAACTAATCCGGTTGCCCCAATTACTAATCCTACTTTACCGGTCATCTAATTCCTCCATAACCCTTATTTTCATTTCCTCTATTATAATCTATTTTCATCATGCATGAATTCCATTAAGATTGAGAAAATAACTATAAATCCATAAGAGGGAGGATGAAATATATGAAAGAAGAAAGCACTCATGAATTTGTAGAAAATTTGCATGAAAAGCAACAAAAGGCTGAAAAGAACCAAGCTAAACAAGGATACGGACGTCCAAGCAAAAAACTTCCTAATAAACAGCATTAATATCTTGTAAATGTATGCCATGAGTAATTTTCCTCATGGCTTTTTACTGATTTACCTACTTTTCGGCTTCACTTCTGGCTACTCCTATTAATGGTAGCATTTCCTCGAAAAATCAATACTTTCATTCGCATAGATATCCCTGTTAAATATATAACTACTTAAAAAATCTAACGTTGCCCATTCTTATTCACATTGCAGGTTAGTGGAATTAGACAACCTTATATATTCATATCTTAGGAAAAATTGATTTGGGTGTGATTGAAGAATATGAATACACATAATCAAGTTGTTTTCTATACGATTAGGTGGTCTACCATTAAAAAATTTTTAGTACTAGATTTTATAACAGGCACAGGTATTTATTATGCATTTAAAATTATTTCATCCAGCGTTTTAGTTGGTGTTTTAGGAAGTATTATTTGTACCGAAGGGATTAAACGGTTACCTGGCAAACTAATGCGTTGATTGGAAAGGGTTAAGAATCATTTTACTGTTCGTAAAGATTCTAGCTAGTTATTATGTTTTTAATATAAAAATAGCCCCACCAAAAAGGAATTAGCTTTTTTGTTATTGGACTAACGCTCTTTCAGTTTAAGTAATTTTTATCACAGACAGAACCCTCCTATTGACTAGGAGGGCTTTTATTCCTATAGTCTAGATGCCTACTCACCTACCATCCCATCACCATCGTTATCACGCATATAAGGATACAACCAATGGTCACTCGTTATAGGCATACTAAAACCTGCATCTTTTGCTTCTTTAATCGTCACTTCACCATTACCGTTCGTATCGACACTAGAAATGTTTCCGCCTCTATTTGAACTGGTTGAGTTTTTACTTGAACTAGTTGAGTTTTTACTTGAACTGGTTGGGTTTTTACTTGAACTGGTTGGGTTTTTACTTGAACTGGTTGGGTTTTTACTTGAACTGGTTGATTTAGAAGACTTGCTTTCTGTTAAACCAAGTGATTTGTTTACTTCATCCGGGTTAACATTGTCAAATTTATCAACAACTTTATTGCCCTTGATGGTATACGTATACTTATAGCTTGAAGGAACCTGTGTTTTTGTATTCGGATAGGTGATAATTGCTTCAAAATTTGTCGCACCACCTGCATCACGAATCACTTTTTCCATGTATGCTTGGTCACCATACCTGTTCAATGTGCTTTCTTGTGGGGTAATATTATAAGCATTCGATACCCCTCCTAAAGAGTCCGCTATGATATGTCCTTCATCAAAATTATCACTTTCAACACCCGGAACTTTTGCCTCATCAGAGTAGTATCTACCAGACGATGTTACAGGCTCGCTACTGTCATCTTGTAGAATAATCTCGTCCGCAATGACACGTACTAGTTGCCCGTATTCATTAGTAAACGCCCAATATTTACGATTCCCATAGCCGATATCCACAACAACATTAGGTTCACGATAACCAGATAAATCGCCACCATCAACTTTGATAAGTTTGTACCCTGAGAACTGTGTCTCCTCTTTTTTCTTAGCCTCCGCTTCCGCCTTTGCCTTAGCTTCTGCTTCCGCCTTTGCCTTAGCCTCTGCTTCTTCCTTTGCCTTAGCCTCCGCTTCCGCCTTTGCCTTAGCCTCTGCTTCTTCCTTTGCCTTAGCCTCCGCTTCTTCCTTTGCCTTAGCCTCCGCTTCCGCCTTTGCCTTAGCCTCTGCTTCCGCCTTTGCCTTATCTGCTTCCGCCTTCGCCTCAGCCTCTGCTTCTTCCTTCGCTTTAGTTTTTTCTTCCACTGCTTTAACCGTTCCTACTTCTTGCTGTTGCTCTACCTGTGCGCTACTACCAGCAAACTCTTCTAATGGAGCAATTATTGAACTTAAAGTAATACATAGTATCGCTGCAGCGCCAAAAATCATTACTACATGCAATTTAGTCCTTTTAGCTTCAGGAGCTCTCTTCAAAACATAGCTCGGTTTAATTAAGCCCACAAATAAAGCTGTGATAGATACTAGAAATAGGATAAGAAGCAAACTATCAATTACTGAAGGTGACAGTATCCCAATAAAAGATACTGCTATTGCGCCCCCAAAAACCCGCCACACATATGACTTATTTCTTTTAGTTTCAGGAAGCCATGAAAGAACAACGTTTGGATCCTTCAAACCCACGATTAGACCCAGAAAAGATATTAATAACAGTCCAACCAACAAAGCCATCTTTCTTCCTCCTTCTATTTTTGTAATTAATATTGAAAACAAATAGGCTTTTATAATTGCTCATATTCTTATTTACCACTTTGCAATCCGAACTCAATCTAGATATTATTTCCATATAGTAATAAAGAGGGAAAATCAAAGAAGAGGCATTCAAAATAAATACAAAGGTTTACGTTTTGAGGTCTCTTCTAAAAATACTCTGTAGTAATAGCCTTTTTGATATCATAAATGGCATAAAGATAAAAAAACACGCCTTAAAACGGCGTGTTTTCTTTATTGTAAATTTCACTTCTTCTTTAACTAATCCTCCAATAATTTATTAATGCTATCTGCAACCAACTAAGTTCGTTCTTTACACTCCCTCCAAGTAGCATATAGCTTCATTTTTTATACAAGATCTCAGTTCACCTAGCCCTATATATATCTATATAAAAGTAGGGGGTAACAGTCAGCGGAGGAAATCCATATCAATCCCACATCGCGTATATCCTACCCTGGATACTGATACCTTATAAAAGTTCAACCAGAAAGTTCTGGCTGAACTATATCATATGAACCTTACCAACTTTCCCTTCCATACGAAAACCACAATCTTTACGAAACAGCCTTTTGTTAAGGTTCTTTATAGTGACCCATTAACTTTTTCATAACAAAAAGGAAGGATACAAAGCTACCCTTCCTTTATATATATTTTTCTCTCATGTAGATTTATTCAGCTTTCATATCAACTGCTTTTTTTCCTTCCAATATATCCAGACTTAACTGAACTGATTCTCCGATGGCCTTTTCTATATCATCTGGTTGTACACCAAAGTGGTCAACAATTGTCTTTTTATCAATGAAAAGATTTTTAGTAAAGATTTTTGCAAATTCAGCCGTATCCAATCCCTGTTCTATTCCCGTACTCTTTTGTTTTTCTGCTTTCGCCTTCATCGCTTCAATATAATTAGAGGCAGGAATTGTTATGATTTCTTTATCTGGTGTTCCCATGTATTTATGGAAGATGGTCAGCATTTCTTTCCACTCCATATTATAATAGCCGACCGGGTAATTACCTGTCTTCCCATATATTAAGGCACCAGAAATGCACTCCCCGATCTGCTTCGCTGTCACCATGGTTGTTCCTCCTTCAGGATACATGACAGCTTCTCTCATATTTTGAATCTGTTCAACAAGGAACACCCAAACAGGCTTACGTCCCTGCTGGCTTCCAAAGACATATGGAACCTCCAAAACGGCTACACTCATATCATCATCCCCGAAGGATAAAGCCATATTAGCCTGATCTACACGGCTTCTTATATATGGATGGTGCTTAGTCAGTTCATACTCGGGTAGTTCTCTATTAAAATAAGCAAAATATGAACCCAGTACAACTGAATGTTTGACACCGCATTCCTTTGCTATTCTTAAGAGCCGTTCTAATGGTGTAATATTATATTTTTCAAAAAATGAATAGATTGGTGATGGTGCCTCTATTCTTTCATCTACACCTGCCGCAAAAACAAATCCGTCACAGCCTGTTAAATATTTACGAATCTCATCATCTGTCAATGTTAAATAATTTCCCAAAGTTATCTCCATTTCTTCAGGAAGGTTACTGCCTTCAGGGATGGGTGGCAGTGACAATGTTGCCACTTCATGCCCTTGTTCAATTAATACCCTTGCTCCTTCAGCTCCTAATAAGCCCGTACCGCCAATCATAAATACTTTCATGTTGGTTGCCTCCTCCGTTTCATTCTTCTAAATTTTATCATTTTACATAGTGGTATATTTGACCAAAATTGTATTTTATGTGAAAGCTTATACTCACATTTCCCTTTACCTTAAAATGGTAAACAAAAAAAGCTCACAGGTAGAACGCTAATAGATTCCGTTTTGATGTGCTTTTTGAGTAATGACACTAGAAATGACGTATGAATCGTCATACGTCATTTTCCTTATTTATTAATGTTTTTAGCCTATTTTATCGTTTTTGACATAGCAATTGACATTATATTTTATATTGGACAATAACGGCACTGTTAAAATGCACTGCCATTATTGTTGTCAATTTTATTGTCACTTTAACTTCCAGTATTATCCTTCTTATTCAACTAAGGACCAGAATAGTTCTGTAAATTGCCTAAATGAATATAACTATAACAAGGAATATAGGATTTTTCCGAATGGACTAAACCAAATAACAATGTAGGATAATATGCGGTTGTAATGAACACATATTTTGAATGGAGGTTCTTATTTGTGACACAAACGTCAAAAGCTATTCCTGGTGCTGTAGTACGAGGAACTGCATCTGGTGTATTTTTTATGGCTTTTTTCGGTACTCTATGGGCATACACAGGGATTATGGGACTACAAGGATGGGGAGTTCAATTATTGATTGGTGTAGCTGTTACCATAGGTATGGTGCTGTTCATCGGCGGTGTTTCATTAATGCGCGCATCTCGAGAAGTGACAAATCAGGTTTCAAAAGCAGACTTAGGGCGTGGAAAGCGTACAAGGTTTTGGTTTAACATTATTTTTGCGACAGAGGGTTTGGCTATAGCAATTACGATTGCTGTCAGTAACGCTACTAATCACTCCGAACTTATACCTGTCGTTATCGCTATTATTGTCGGTGCTCATTTTCTCCCATTGGCCTCTCTTTTCCAAGTCAGACTCTATTATTTTACAGGTACACTCCTTTGTTTACTTGCTATTATTACATTACTGTTTGTACCTGAGAAAGTCACACTGGGAGAACAACAAATCAATGCGTTTATGTCTGTAGTAGGATTTGGCTCTGCCTTAATCTTATGGGGAACTGGTGTTGCAATATGGCTTATAGGTAGAAGGTTGCTAGGTATCGTCCCAAAATAAATATCACAATTGTACACTAAACTAAAAACAGAGTAACTTCCTTCTCCAACTATGGACTTTAGTTAAAGAAGAATGGGGTATTTACAACAAAAGAAAACTCGCCATTTTTATGAGCGAGTTTTCTTTATTTTATATCATTTACGATATCAAAAGGACTGACGTTTCTGAGCATTTTTTTAGAAAAGAACCTCTCCCTTTAGTAGAACACCTGCCAAGCCTATTCCTCAATTTCCTGAAGCATAACACTCTCCACATAATTCACAAATCGACGTAAATCCTGAGCCAGTTCACGATTTATTTGGCCTTCTTCATACATTCGCTGAATGTCAGCTCGTTCAGCTTCAATAGCTTTGAAACGTAATTCTTCTTTTTGCTGATCCTTCATACTATTATTTGAACGGGCATTATTTGGTTGCTTCAGTTTGTCAATAATTCTTCGATACTCATAAATGATGGATGAAACATGTGAATTGTTCGTTTCCTCTACATATTTTTCTAGACTTTCAATGGCGGCTTTTGTCGCCTGAATCTGAATATCCCGCATATCATTTAAGAGGACTGCCGTCTTTTCGTTTTCCTTGGTTATCACACGCCTATACTGCTTATACTTCCTATATAATTGGCCAAAAAGAGTCATTATTTTGGACATGAAATTCTCTGTGAGTAAATTTTCTCTTATATCCAGGGACTTCTCGAGTCTTTTCACAATCTCTTCACTTACTGAACCATCAGCAGCAGCCTCCTGGATATATTGTCTTTCTGCTCTTAAACCAACTAAGCGAGCTTCAATTCTCTCTTTTTGCGATACTTTAATAAATTCTAAATCCTTATTTTCATAGCGAATTTGTTCAATCATCTTTTTATATTCGCCAATTAATTCGTAACCAGCGGATTGATTCTCTGGCTCTATTTCTTCTTCAATCCTCTTTATGGCAGTCCGCAATATTTTCAATTTCATCTGAGCATCTAAAAACTCTTTCTCCTCATCATTCTCCGGTTCAATGGATTTTTTACTGATCAGAGGCAGTAGAATAGTTGCAGCTAAAAGAGTAAATAAAATAACACCGCCTGCTATAAATACAATCAGAGAACGTTCAGGAAATAAATCTCCAGTTGCTACAAAGTATGGCATAGACAATACCCCTGCCATCGTAATAGCACCGCGCACACCGGTCAAGCCGGTTAGAAGGGCCACTTTCCAACTGGGCTTCGATTGTTCTTTTCGGTTAGTTATGTAATAACCCATGCTTAAAAAGCAGTAGGACCAAACAATTCGGATAATCATGATAGCCAAACCTATTGCCAGGACATAGCCGAGCACAAGCCAATTGCTGATTAGAGGATTCTCTACCGTTGCTCTCATAGAAGACGGCAAGCTCAAACCCAATAATAAAAATACCACTCCATTGAGTACAAATAAGATGATCGACCACATATTCTCAGTGACCACCTGTTCCTCAGCACTTTTCATCCCCGTCTTTTCACTTAAACTGGAATGAACAATACCTGCAGCTACTACAGCAATTACACCAGAGGCGTGCAGGACTTCTTCTGAAACAATATAAACAATAAATGGCGTGACAAATTGCAGCAAAGAATAAAAGGTAACATCCTGGATCCCCTGTCTTCTTAGTGAATAACGGATTAGAATAGCTAATAATCCGAGGATAATACCAGCAATCGCACCAACAATGACCACATAAACAAAATCTGCAGCTGCCTCCTGTAATGAAAAATAACCTGTTACAACCGCAGCAACTGCATAATTAAAGGCAATTAAACCAGACGCATCATTAATCAACGATTCGCCTCGAACAAGACGTAAAATAATCGTCGGTAAGTAAATCCTTTCGGCAATACCGTTCACCGCTACTGGATCCGTTGGAGAAAGGATAGCTGCTAAAGCAAAAGCAGCGGCCAACGGAATACTGGGAATAAGCCAGTTAATAAAATACCCACCAATTATAGTCGTTAAAAAAACAAGAATAAATGCATTGGCCAATATTGGCCAGCGCATTTTCCATAAATCATCGCGTGGAAATCGACGTCCATCATTAAATAATAGGGGTGCAATAAATAGGAGCAAAAACCATTCCGCTTTTAACTCAAATGATAGATCCTGTATGAATAAAGCAAATAAAATCCCCAAAGCTATTTGAGTTAAAGCCGTAGGGATGGATGGAATATAGTGGCTAATAATATTCGATATTAAAAGCATCACTAAAAGCAATATAATTGATAAAAGTAAATCCATTATTCTCCCTCTAACTCGATATTATTAATGTTTACATTCTGCCACAAAAGGAGGCTACTTATTACCATACCCAATCAGTTATGCAGGAAACATTTCTCTTTAATCGGATTCATTACTGCGTTGTAATCGATCTGCTTCAATCTTGTATCCAAGTTCCCTTAACTCACTTAAAACGAACTTCCTGACTTCTTCATCTTCCATTATAATGCCAAGAGTTTGTGCATCTCTGACAAAAGCAAGTTTATTTTCTACGGAAGCTTTCTGAAAGTATGCCTGTAAATCTTGAACGTCTATTTCTACATCCTCTTCTAATTCGTATTTATCATGTGTGATTGGTTGATTACTTATCGGAACCACCCCAATCCCGTCTTGAGTATGTATAGCAATTTGCTGTTTTCTCTCCTTAAATAGATTCTTATAATATGACTTTACATCTTGAATAACCGTACAATTTAATGATTCTTTTAATTTTTCAAGTACATATTCCCTTTCTTGTAAAAACTCTTCTTCATCATATTCGAATTCTGCTTCGTCTTCACTTTCTTCCCCTTCATCAGCCATTTCAATTGAAAGAAAATTCCCGATTTCGATCGCATCCTTCATCGTGAAAAGGAGATTCGTAAATTCTTTTAAATTACGAGCAGCCAAAAAAACAGCTGATCCAAAATCCATAGGACTAACATAAACCACATAGGCCTCTTCCAAATCGGTAACAGCTCCAAAATCAGTCAATAAACCAAAATGAATTCCATCCGCTCCGGTAGACGCAAATGTAATAACATCGCATGGTGTGACGAAATAATTCTGATCCTCCGTGTCCAGCATTAGTCCAAGTGAATCTAAAGAATACCCGACTTCTTCAAGATTGTCCTGCAGTTTCTGTAACCTTTGAAAAGTGGGTGGCATCTGTTTATAATGTCTAACAATATCCACGTAACTACCCCCTTTGTATTGCCTTCTCTATAATTATAAAGGAAAATATTTCTAACGGGGATAAATAACAGAAAAATCTAACTACCCTATTTAAGTAAGGACAATTTCAAAGTACAGGAGGCTTAGATACTTGGAAGATCATATACAAAATCTAATTAATTAATTACCCAAACTTAAAGTAGGACAAAGATTTATTCTTGGTATTGACGGCCTCAGTCGTTCCGGGAAGACGACTTTTACCAAAAGAATGAAACAGCTACTAGAGGAACAGAGCCTATCATTTTACCTTTTTCATATAGATGATTTTATTGTAGATAAAGATAAACGTTATCACACTGGTCACGATGAATGGATTGAATATTACTTTTTGCAATGGGACACCGAGTGGTTAAGAGTTAATTTTTTCAATCAATTAAAGGAAGCATCTGAGATACTCCTGCCTACATATGACCCCACCACTGATAAGCAAAAATGGCAAATGTGCCAGATTCCAGCAACTTCCCTCATCATCATTGAAGGTATATTTCTGCAAAGAAAAGAATGGAGAGCATTCTTTGATTATATAATTTTCCTGAATTGTTCCAGAGAAACAAGATTCAGCCGTGAAAGTAAGTCTACACAGGCGAATATTGATAAATTTCGAAATCGATACTGGAAAGCAGAAGAATATTATTCGAAGACAGTTACCCCAGCACTTAGCTGATTTGGTTATCGAGAATGAAGGTTAGATCAGAAAGGATATGTTCTAATTAAAATAGCCCTGCCGAATGATTCGGAAGGGCTGTTTTAGATCGGTGAGCACTCTATTATTATTCAAATGCCTCATATACCTTTAATTTTTTTCCTTTAATAGTTTTATTCTTCATCGCCTGTAATACGACGGGACCTTTATTATTCAAAATTTCAACAAATGTAGCCTGATCTTGAATTGTGATAATTCCAATGTCCTCAGCTGCTATGCCTTCAATTTTTGCGATTGTTCCAACAAAATCAACAGCACGCAATTTCTTTTTCTTGCCGCCATTGAAAAACAGCTTCATTATCCCACTGTTTAATTCGGTCGCTTTATCTTCCTTTATCTCATTTGCAAACATTTTCGCATCGAAATCCGGCCTGCATTTTTCTACTTCTGCTTCACTTGGCTCCTCTTTTACCGGAATAGCAAAGCCTATATATTCTTCTGTCTCTCTCAACAATTCTTCATCTCTAGGAGTTACAAAAGAAATAGCTACTCCCGTATGTCCCGCACGGCCCGTTCTTCCCGTCCTATGTACATAGGATTCCTTTTCCACTGGAAAATCATAATTCAACACATGCGTAATATTATCAATATCTATTCCGCGCGCAGCAACATCGGTGGCAATTAAATATCGAAACTCACCCCGTTTGAATTGGTTCATAACATCAAAGCGATCCTCTTGATACATTCCACCATGAATTTTACCGCATGAATACTCCCATTTAACCAATGTATCAAACAGATTATTTACCTGTTCCTGTGTGCGGCAAAAAACAATGCAGCTATCCGCATTCTCAATCGTTGTAACTTTCCTTAGCAGTTCCGCTTTGTTTTCATGCTTGACCCTATAATAAGAGTGTTCGATCAGCTGAGTCGTCATCTCTTTTTTATTAATTTCAATAAAGACTGGTTCTTTTAGATATTGATTAGATAGCTTTTGAATATCATCCGGCAATGTTGCTGAAAACAACATGCTGATTCGTTCCTTAGGTAATTCATTTATTATCGCTTCAACCTGATCAATAAAGCCCATATTCAACATTTCATCTGCTTCATCAATTACCAGATAGCGCAGTTCACCAACGTTTAATGTTCCTTTTTGAATATGATCTAACACTCTGCCCGGTGTTCCAACGACAATATGATTTTTTTGCTTAAGCTCCAGCTGTTGCTTGGCAAATGATTGCTTTCCATAAACAGCTGCTGCTTTAATCCGCTTAAATCGACCAATATTCGTTAAATCTTCCTTCACCTGTGCAGCCAATTCTCTGGTCGGTGTTAGGATAAGTGCCTGAGGTTTATTTTCGATCCACTCTATATGATTACAAATCGGGATTCCATACGCAGCTGTTTTCCCACTGCCAGTTTGTGCTTTTACGATAAGATCCTGATTACCAATCGCAATTGGAATCACCTTTTGCTGGACCTCTGTCGGTTGAAAATAATTCATTTTACTTAATGCCCGAATAATTTCGGGACTTATGTCAAAATCATTGAAGCTATGTTCAGTCATGTATGTTCCTCTTTTTCGGTTACTTAGCTGATTCTCCACTTGAGAGATGCTTTTATCCATTATACCTGATTTGCACTGATTAATCGAAATTAGAAGGATAGTCTAATCTCAGGTTCCCGTCATTTTAAGGCACCTTTTAATAGTAGAGTATTTATTGGACAGCCATCCCACCCGATAAAAAAGCGATATTATTAGAGTATCACACCCGTAAAAGAATTAATTGTCTATTTACCTATCCCATTCATGTACTAAAACACTGTATAATAATGAATCTCGCCAGCCCATTCTCATGAGCAAATGGTCGCGAATGATGCCTTCCCTAACCATTCCTGCTTTTTCTAACACCTTCGCTGAACCTATATTTCTTGGGTCACAGGTTGCAAAAATACGATGCAGGTTCAGTTCCTTAAATCCAAAGTCAATTAACAAACACGCAACTTCTGTAGCCACTCCTTTTCTCCAGTAATCCGAATTAACAATATAGCCAATTTCTCCAGCTTTATTAGTGAAACTTCGTATAGTAAGTTCTCCAGCCCCAATCATATTTCCATTATAAATAATTGCGAAGACAAACCTTGCTCTTGGTTTTTTTGTTGAATCCTCGATTACTTGGCTCACAAATTTTTTCGATTCTTCTTTCGTATTCGGTCCCCATGGCTGATACTTACAAACGATATCTTGTGATGCGTATTTATGTACATCAACCCAGTCACTACTAATCATTTCTCTCAGCATGATTCTTTCATTTGAAAGGCAGAATGTATTTTCGATCGTATTTCCCTCCCTATCCTGAACGACAGATTATTCATTCTTCTAAAAAAGCAGCTATCTAGTCATGATAGCTGCTTAAAATGTATTCTAATTAATTTTGATATCTCAATACAGGCTTACGAGCAGCCAGTGCCTCATCCAAACGGCTGATTACCGTTGTATGCGGTGCTTCCTGTACAATTTCCGGATTCTCCTCTGCTTCTCTGGCAATTTGAATCATAGCATCAATAAAGCCATCCAGTGTTTCTTTTGATTCTGTTTCTGTTGGCTCAATCATCATGCATTCTTCCACATTCAAAGGGAAATAAATGGTTGGAGGATGATAGCCAAAGTCTAGCAATCTCTTGGCAATATCAAGAGCCCGTACACCAAGTTTCTTCTGACGTTTTCCGCTAATCACAAACTCATGCTTACAGTGCTTATCATATGGAAGATCATAATACTCCGCCAATCTTCTCATCATATAGTTTGCATTTAAGACAGCATACTCTGTTACTGCCTTCAATCCGTCTGGTCCCATAGACCGAATATACGTATAGGCACGGACATTGATTCCAAAATTTCCATAGTACGGCTTTACTCTGCCAATTGATTGCGGACGATTGTAATCAAGCTGATAGCCATTCTCTTCTTTTACAATAAGCGGTTTTGGTAAGAACGGAATTAACTCCTTCTTAACCCCAACCGGCCCTGAACCTGGTCCACCGCCGCCATGTGGTCCAGTAAATGTCTTATGCAAGTTAAGATGAACAACGTCAAATCCCATATCACCCGGTCGAGCCTTGGATAGGACAGCATTCAGATTGGCACCGTCATAGTATAGTTTCCCACCGGCATCATGAATAATTTCGGCCATCTCGATGATCTGTTCTTCAAAAAGTCCCAGTGTATTTGGATTTGTAAGCATCAAAGCTGCTGTATCTTTCCCTACAACATTCTTCAAATCTTCCAGATCAACTAAACCATCCGGCCCTGACTTCACGGTAACAGTTTGCAATCCCGCAACTGTGGCTGAGGCAGGATTCGTACCATGAGCAGAATCAGGAACAATTACTTTTACGCGATCAAAGTCACCATTCGACTCATGATAGGCGCGAATCATCATTAATCCCGTCCACTCTCCATGCGCTCCCGCAGCCGGTTGCAAAGTGACTTCGTCCATACCAGTGATTTCCTTTAGACTTTGCTGCAAATCATACATTAACTCTAAAGAACCCTGTACAGCTTCTGCGTCCTGCAGGGGATGAACATGTGCAAATCCATTTAGACGGGCAACATTTTCATTAATTTTCGGATTATATTTCATAGTACAGGAACCGAGCGGATAGAAACCGGAATCAACGCCATGGTTTCTTCTCGAAAGTGCCGTATAATGACGCATGATATCCAACTCGGATACTTCAGGCAGCTTTGGTTCCTCTGTGCGAATGAACTCCTCAGGCAAAAGCTCAGTTAAAGCTGACTCCGGAACATCCATTTCCGGCAACGAATAGCCGATACGGCCCGGCTTGGTTTGTTCAAATATTAATGGCTGATCCTGTTTATTCATGGAAATCCCCCAATTCCTGTGCAAATCTATCAATCTCTTCTTTTGTACGCAGCTCCGTCACTGCCACAAGCATATGATTGGTTAAGGCAGGATAATCATTAGCTAAATCGTAACCACCAATTATGCCTTTTTGGATGAGCATTTTATTAGCTGCAGCTACAGAACCATTTAGCTTAACAACAAACTCATTGAATGAAGGTCCTTCAAAGGCAATTTCAAGTCCATTTGCTTTTAATTGCTCCTTTGCATAATGCGCTTTTTGGAGATTTTGAAGTGCCATCTCCTGCACGCCTTTCTTACCTAACGCAGTCATTGCCACAGAGGCTGCGAGAGCATTTAATGCCTGGTTTGAGCAAATATTTGAGGTCGCTTTATCGCGGCGAATATGCTGTTCTCTCGCCTGCAGGGTTAATACAAACCCGCGCTTCCCGTCCTCATCAACTGTTTGGCCAACCAAACGTCCAGGTACTTTTCTCATCAGCTTAGAAGTAACTGCGAAATATCCGCAATGAGGTCCACCAAATGCAGCCGGAATTCCAAAAGGCTGTGCATCCCCAATGACAATATCTGCACCGAATTCACCCGGCGGTTTCAGGACACCAAGTGAAAGTGGGTTACTTGAAACAATTAACATTCCTTTATGTTCATGTACAATTTGTTCAATTTCAGCTAAGTTTTCGATTCGGCCAAAGAAGTTTGGATATTGAGTAATAAAACCAGCTACCTCTTCAGTCATCATACCCGCCAATTGTTCTGTATCCGTTACCCCGTTTTTACAGGGAACAACTTCAAGCTCAAGATATTGGCCTTTTGCATAAGTGGATAAAACAGCCCGTGATTCTGGGTGCACTGCCTCTGAAACAAGCAGTTTCTTACGGCGTGTATGTCCTGCTGAGAGCATGGCTGCCTCGGCCAGAGCAGTTCCCCCATCATACATGGAGGAGTTCGCCACATCCATTCCGGTCAGTTCACAAATCATCGTTTGAAATTCAAAAATAGCCTGCAATTCTCCTTGGGAAATCTCCGGTTGATAGGGTGTATAAGCGGTATAAAACTCTGATCTTGAGATTACGTGATCAACGATGACCGGCATGTAATGGTCATATACTCCCGCTCCAAGGAAAGAACTATGGGTCCTAAGATTGGCATTTTTCTCGGCCAGCTCTGTTAATTCTTTCAGAAGTGATGATTCAGACTTTGCTTTTTTTAGCTTGTATTCACCCTTAAACCTTACTTTTTCAGGTATATCAGAAAATAAGTCATCGATTGATTCTACACCAATCGCTGTTAACATCTGTTCAGTATCCCGCTCTGTCATTGGTAAATAACGATGCTTCATTTTTTTACTCCTCCTGCCTGAGTGCGTTTATAAAATGGAGTACTAACAATTTTCGCCTTTAATCTTTTTCCCCTTATCTCAACCTCGACTACTTCATCAAGGTTAGCGAATTCTACATTAATCAGGACAAGGCCTACGTTTTTCTTTAAGGTTGGGGATTGTGTTCCAGTGGTCACTTCCCCTATTACATCATCCTTAACGAAAACCGGATACCCATGTCTCGGTATACCGCGGTCAATCATTTCGATTCCGACAAGCTTTCTAGTGGCGCCATTTTCCTTCTGTCCCTTTAAAACTTCCTTACCAATAAAATGTACTTTATCGGTTTTTACAGCGAACCCAATTCCTGCTTCGATAGGTGAAATCTCTGGTGATAGCTCTTGGCCATATAAGGGAAGTTTCGCTTCAAACCGAAGCGTATCTCTTGCCCCCAGTCCACATGGAACTAACCCCTTATCCTTACCGATTTCTAAGAGATCCTTCCAAAGTTTCACTGCATCTTCGCTCTTACAGTACAATTCAAATCCATCTTCTCCGGTGTAGCCAGTTCTTGAAACCAGTACACTAATGCCATTTATTATGACATCTTCACGAAAAGCAAAGAAACCAATAGTATCGAGATCCACTTCTTCTACAAGGTTCTGTAGAATATCAGCAGCAAGCGGTCCCTGTATGGCCAATTGTCCTATTTGTTCCGATACATTTTTTAGTTCCACATCTTCGCTGACATGCTTTTCTAGCCATTCAAAATCTTTATCAATATTAGATGCGTTCACAACTAACAAATAATCATCTTCATCTTTTTTATAAATAATCAGGTCATCAACCGTTCCGCCATCCTCATAGCACATAGCAGTATACTGTGCCCGGCCTGTTTTCAGCTTACTGACATCGTTGGTCATCATGAGCTGCAAAAATGGTAGTGAGCCAGCACCCTTAACGATAAATTCCCCCATATGTGATACATCAAAGAGGCCTGCTCTTGTACGTACTGCTTCATGCTCCTGTTTAATGCCCGAAAATTGGACAGGCAATTCCCAGCCGCCAAAATCAATTGTTTTTCCTCCATACTCCCTGTACACACTGATCAGCGGAGTCTGCTTTAATTCTCCCATCCTTACCCTCCTAAAAAGTTCGTTATATACGGATTCTCTTGCTAGTTATGACATTTAAACGATTGCTTGTTAACTTATTAAGTAAAACGCCGCTTTTCCGCATTTGACCGAGGTGATATACCCTTCAGTGATCCACGAAAAAAAGGACAGAAACCTCCCTTATTAGGGGGGCTCTGTCCTGATACCTGAAAGTTTACCGCCGGATAACGTACTTCGGCGTTTCCTCTTGGGTGGCTTCACAATAAAGGAAGCGCTCTCCAGAGATGCGTCCAGCAAGAGTCTCTGTACCTGAGAGATTCATGGTTTCACCATTTGCTCCTTCGGTGCCGCAGTATGCGGTCTCTCCCCTTGCCTTCATTCGCTCATATAATTATGTAAATTGGTCATACTAAACAAAAAGCAAGAGATAAGCCGTTTTCTAAATAGTCTTACATTTATATCCTACCATCAACAATTATCAGGTGGCAACAATTACGTTATCTCTGATGAATGAATAGGAAACTAAAAAAATTGTCAGTAATACCTCAGCTTTATTGCGGTGAAAAATCGTTTAGGGGTCGGCTTAATCAATTCCTTATAAATATCCGTCAACCGCATAAGGCGTTAATCAGATTTTAGCCGAAGATTACCCTTCTACTGTTATTTTGGAATTGATAGCAGCACCTATCTGAGACGGAGACTTCTATAAATTACTATCAAACATTTATCTAACTAGCTTAAGTAAAGAAAGTTGGGATTCACATTGAGTTTAACACCAAAGGTCTATTTTGATGAAGATTGGGAAAAGGAGCTTGAAGAAAAGATTATGGAGGACGGCCCATGGTGCAGCTACTCTCTTTTTAAACTCGGATTGGAGGCCGAAAAGCATAATCTGATTCCAGATTTCAACGGCCTCCTTGCACCAAAGCATTTATCAGGATTTACACCTTTAAACCATCAGCTCGAAGCTGCTACCGAAGTCATTGAAAGAATGAATGGTAAAGCCATATTGGCTGATGAAGTGGGTCTTGGCAAAACGATAGAGGCCGGTCTTATTTTAAAGGAATATATGATTCGGGGCCTGGCAAGCAAAATACTAATACTAGTCCCAGCCTCTCTCGTATCCCAATGGGCAAAGGAGCTTAATCAGAAGTTTCACATACCTGCTGTCATATATAGAAAGGGGTATGGGTGGGATTCTGAATGTATAATCACTTCCATAGATACTGCTAAACGAGAGCCTCATCGTTCTGCCATATTGGAACAAACCTATGACATTGTCATCATAGATGAAGCTCACAAGTTAAAAAACAATAAAACCAAAAACTATGAGTTTGTACAAAAAGTCCAAAGAAAGTTCTGTCTACTATTAACGGCAACCCCTATTCAAAACAAGCTAGAAGAAATTTTTTATCTTGTATCATTGCTTAAGCCAGGGCATTTAGGAAGCTATGCCAAATTTAATGAACGCTTCTCTGCTAAGAAACGTTCATTAAAGGATGATGCTTATTTAAAAGAATTGGTTAATATGGTGATGATTCGAAATAAACGCCAGGATACCGGCATTGAATGGACAAAGAGAAAGGTTGAAACCATTTTTATAGATTTCACCGAAAAGGAGCAGGCTCTATATGATGGAGTTTCTTCATTTAGGAAAGAATTGCCGGAGGGTATCGGAAGTACATTTTCTTCTTTAATCCTCCAGCGTGAGGCATGCAGCAGCAGAGAAGCCGTCTACTTTACGCTGAAAAATATGCTCGATCGAAACCCAGATGCCGGACTAAGCTTTAAGGAAGCCATACATAACCTTATCAACCTGGTCGAACTGGTTGATGGCAATTCAAAAGCAAAAAAAGCGCTTGAATTGATTCATTCCATAAAAGATAAGGTTATCATTTTTACCGAGTATCGAGCCACACAATTATATTTGCAGTGGTTTCTTAAGCAAAATGGAATCAGTTCTGTTCCATTCCGCGGCGGATTTAAACGCAGTAAGAAGGACTGGATGAAGGAACTATTTGAAAAACAAGCGCAAGTCTTAATTGCTACAGAAGCAGGTGGAGAAGGAATTAACCTGCAGTTTTGCCATCATATTATAAACTTTGATTTACCTTGGAATCCGATGCGCCTGGAACAAAGAATCGGCCGAATTCACAGACTTGGACAAACAGAAGATGTCCGAATCTATAATTTTGCGACCAGAAATACTATTGAAGATCATATTATGAAAATTCTCTACGAAAAAATTCAATTATTTGAACGCGTCGTAGGAGAACTTGATGATATTTTAACAAGGCTGGAGGTTAAGAATCTTGAAGAGCATTTAACCGATATCCTCAATAAATCAAAAACAGAGGGTGAGATGAAGGTTAAAATGGATAATCTCACTTCTCTAATACAGCTTGCTCAAGATTTAAAAAAGGAGATGCCATCACATGCAGCAACAGGAAATTCTTGAGTTTCTCGTTCAATTTTTCACAGCCAATCAATGTGAAATCATCAATCAAGGGCCAGGTCATCTAACTGTGCAATTGACGATTGATATGGATAAAGAACTAATGAACCGCCCTTTTTATTGGCATTATCTCGAGAAAGTTGGCGGAGTGCCCAATCCGATGAGTTTAACGTTTATCCTCGATAAAGAGGCAGCTCCTCCTGATTTAAAAGGGGAATTCATACATTTCGGATCCCCTCGCCTGCACCAAATATTCGCGTCTGCCCAAAGACTATCTAAGCATATCCGTTTATTTGAGGAGATTAAAGTGACTAGTGGTCAGATGCCTTTATTTCCCTGGTTAGGTGTAAATGTTAATATCTCCTATGAATGCGACCGAAAAAAGGATTTATTCTTTTCAATAGGATTAAACCTGATCAACGGTCTTTTTGTAGAAAATTTCATTGATTCAGCTGATAAACTGTCGCTTACACCTAAAATATCTGACTATACATTTACGCTTACACCAATTATTCGTTATCAAAGCGGATTGCATCGTATCAAAACTTACATCCAAAATAAAATTAATCAGGATGACCATGGGTGGGCTGATGAGGCTCTCGTGCGCTGGAATAAAGATTTGAGTTTGCTGAACCATTTTTATGAGGACAAAAAAGAAGAGGAAACTAACATGTATGACCTTGAAAAGGAAGCATTGCGAATGCAATACGAACCCAGAATCCGTGTCAGCATCATAAATGGCGGACTTTTTTATCTTAGCGGTCAGGCTATCTAAAGGAATCTAATAAAGCTCAGGCTGGATATTCGCAAAACAAAATTGAGTATCAATCAGAGGCAGCCAATTAAGGCATATGTTTTCAATGATACTCATCAATGTTCTCAGTTTGGTGAGCATTCTATCGTTCCATTATTTAATCATTAAAGCTATGAATCGAAATGTAAAAAGGCGAACCTGCTTGTCCAGTTTCAGAATATATGGTCGGTTACTTCAATACTTCTAAATAGAACTTCTAATATATAGCTGCCATACCGAGGCAGCTATTTCAATTAATACAGCATTCTCCTAATCCAACGTTTCCACCTCCTTTCGATTTATATCCTAACATTCAATAAATTTCCATATAATTATGTTTTTATGTAAAATATAGGAGATTAAGAACGACATAAACATCCTCTGCTATTTTCATCTGAGTATATTCATCTGTTTTTTTACTTTTGAATGATATGGAGGTACAAGATGAAGAAAATTAGCTATCAATTAATTTTATTTTTGCTTTTTCTACTATTTATATTGACAGCTGGATGCTCACCCAATGACAAAGATAAAGGGAATGATTTTGAGACTACTGCCAAAGCAGTTAATCCATCTGAGAAAAAAAGCTCAGAAGCTGCAATCCCAAAAGCTGATGCCACGTTTGAAGGAATGATGACTCAAGAGCAAGGAATATTAATGGAAGAAATAGTCAACAAGAAATTGGACGGAAAAACCGGTTGGGATGCTCAACCCTATTTAAACTATTATAATGATACATTTAAGAAAAACAGCGAGACGACCATTACCCAACACATAAAAGAACATAAGGAACTAACCGATGAAGAACTTTATGACTATTTAATTTATGCTATTGGCACCGGGGAATATCAAACATACTATGATCAATTAAGAATGTATGATCCAGGCCTTAAAGCTCCTGAACTACCAACAGGATCAGCAGAAGAAAAAGAAGAGCAACAAACACCTGAAAAAACGAATGTGGTTGTATTACTTGATGCCAGTGGAAGTATGAATGCAGAAGTTCCAGGCGGAAAGAAAATCGATATAGCGAAAGACGCCATTTCTACCTTTGTATCTTCTCTTCCACAGAATACAAATACATCGCTTCTTGTATATGGACATGAAGGAACCGGTTCCGATGCAGATAAAGCAAAATCGTGCGGTAAAATTGATACAGTTTATCCTTTAAAACCATATGCTCAGACAGAATTTCAAACCGCTATGAATAAATTTAATGCAAGCGGATGGACTCCACTTAGCCAAGCTATCAGTAAAGCACAAGAGATCCTTACAAACTATAGTGGTGAATATAATAATAAGATTTATATCGTAAGTGATGGAATTGAAACATGTGATGGGGACCCCGTAAAGGCTGCTCAATCATTACATGATTCCAACATCCAGGCAACCGTTAATATTATCGGTTTTGATGTAGATGATGAAGGCGTCCAACAGTTAAAACAGGTAGCCGAAGCTGGTAAGGGTGAGTTCATTCGGGTTAGCGATAAATCTGAATTAGATGCCCAAATTAAAAACAAATGGTCCCCTTCTATCTTTGAAATATCCGGAAAACAGGCTGTTCATGCATTTGATATGCTTGATGCACGAAAAGAAATTATCAACCTAGCCAATTCACTGAATTCTTTATCTACTAATGAAAAAAGCAGAATAGAAGGAGCTATCCAAACCCTTCATACTGAAAAACTGATAAGCGATTCTATCCAAAAGGAAATACTAGCTAAAGCTTCTGACATGCATAAAATACGAGCAGATGGTATTGAACAGCTTAAGAACAAAAAAGAAGAAGAATTAAAGGGCATTCAGGAGGATTATCAACAACAAATAGATGAATGGAAAAAGCAATGGGATTAATCATTTATATATAATAGTCAATTAATTAATAATGGAGTAAGCCATACTATATATGTGTGGCTTTTTGTTTGATGGCATGAATATGACTTAATCTAAGATGAAGATATAAAAAAGAATACAAAAAAGCAGTGGGTTCAGCAAATCCACTGCTTTTTCAAACAAGCATGATTTATTACGCCTTACGTTTAAAGAGCATTTCAATCGATAACGGAATGATTCCGAACCAATGGCTCATTAATGGCGGCCGATCATCTCTATGATTACGGCGTTGCTCTTTACGTACTTCCTTTGGCTGCTTCATATACACTAACCACTGAATTGTTAAAAATTTTACATAATCATTTGTTTTCATCAGACATTCACCCATCAGAAGTATCTCCATTTATCAAGGGTGTTATTCATTAATTTATAAGAAGTTAGCTAGTTTATGGTGATTTTCATTAATATCTCTTCTGTAATCTCCATTTTTGTTTTTCCGTCCGTATGAACCTGTAAATCAGCAGCCAGCTTATATAGGTCAACCCTCTTTTGATAAAGCTGCACGATTTGTTCCTCTTTATTTCCAGACAATAAAGGGCGTGATGAATCAGTCTCGAGCCTTTTTATTATTTCTGTCGGATTGGCATGGAGCCAAATAACAGTTCCCTTCTCCTTCATATAATTCAGGTTGTCTTCCCTGAGAATGATTCCCCCACCTGTCGCGATGATACAATTTTCGACAGGCAATGATTGCAGTGCCTGCTGTTCTAGGTCCCTAAATCCATCTTCACCTACTTCATCAAAGAGCTGTGGAATCGACCTTCCTGTTCGTTCAGCTACCGCCTGATCACTATCATAAAAGGGAAAACGCATTTTTTCGGCGAGAGCCATACCCACAGTTGTTTTCCCAGCTCCCATAAATCCAATTAAATAAATGGCATTCATCTTGTTCCCCCTAACTATCTAACCATTTCACTACTTTCTTTGCTTCAGTTGAGTACGTAATCGTCTCCCGTCTCACCTTATGATCCGTCTGAATATCCAATGAGATCTCATAGAACCCTCTCTCAAGCGGTTTTATATGATAGGCTATTCTTCCATTATAATAAATCCATTCCCCTTTTGTCTCAGGAATACCATCACCTTCAAGCATTAAGATCGCAGCATGTGTACCCGCATCACCCAGATAAGTGGTGATTAACCATTCGGTTTGATATTTATGATAATTCACTTCCTGAGCCATATTACCTATCGAATACATACAAATGATAAATATAACCGAAAAAAACAATAAAGCAACAGGCATAAAGATTCCACGTTCATTTTTAAGAAGGTTCAAATTTATATCGTTTGAACAGCCGTTTTTCATACATATCACCATTTATAAGAGTCACAGATATTAGCAGTGACTCTCCTTCTTTTTTTAAGTGAAAGCTCTTAATTTCTTGAAGGACCATTTCATGTCCAGCACCATTCACTCGCCTTCTTACCATATTGTTATAGGTTTCATATGTTATTTCTTCCCCACTTTTATCAAGTAAAAGGATATTGCTTTTAGGTACTCCAAAGTCTTTTGTCTTTTGAAATTCACGATCCAACTGACGTATAAAGATATTCCATTCCATCCTTGCATTTGTGTTGGTATCTTTGACATGCCAGTCTGTTATGCTGGTAAGTGCACTTGTCATAAACACACTTAATAACGAAAATAAACCAAGGGCAAATAGTATCTCTACCAAAGTAAAGCCATCATTTTTCAGGCAGCTTTTCATACACTTTCTGTAATTTGTCCTTTGAGTTGCTATACTCTGCAAAATAAACGTCCCCTTCAAGATAAAAAGTATAGGCTTTCCCCTCAATCTCTGCTTGTCCAGTAAATAATGGACGGCCGTTTATCTGATAATCATTTAGATTTTCAAACAATCTATTAAGAGCGGCTTCCTCCATTCTTAAGTCATTCTTTAGTGTAATGCTTTCCATATATGCCGGAAGCAATAAACAGCAGCATAAGATGAGTATGCCAAACGAAATCAGAAGGTCCAAGATAGCGTAGCCATGCTCTTTATACTTTTGATATATAAAATCTCCCCCTCCCTAATTGAAAGACAAGCTTGTATATCGTTTTTCCGTTCTTATCTGTTAGATTGATTGTTGTCGGGCTTTGGATATTGCCTGCTGGAATATAGGTAACTGGCACATTGCCAACTTTTTTAAACTTGATCGATTCAGCCTTCTGAGTGGATATAATATGACTGTTTGTTTTGTATGAGTATGCTGAATATTCATTTTGATCCGTCATAAATCTAAGCAAGACATATGTGTTATTTTCCATGGCATAGACTTGCGCATAGTAAAGGTCCTTCTCGAGTTGGTTTAAAAATGCTTTTTGTTCATACGTTTCAAACATTTTACTAGTAACCGCACTTGCTATGGTCAGCATTAACGTCAGACATCCTAGTACAATCAACACCTCTATTAACGTAAACCCTTCTTCATTCTTTTTCATTTTTATTGTTCCTGAAGAGTTACAGTCCCATCATCCGCAATCAATGCAGTTTTCCCCTCAGGACATTTAACATCCTCTCTTAAAAATCCTGAAGAGATAAGCTGCTCCATCGTGGGAAGCGTACCTTCCTTTAATTTATAAGCTTGCACCTGTCCCTCCACCATCTTGACATATGCCTCGCATCCCTTGCTATTAACTGCTTCCTGATTTTTCATTACATTGGGCACTGTAATAATCAAAAGAACTGATATAACCAACATGACAATTAGCATTTCAATTAAGGTAAAACCTTGTTCGTTTTTGTATTTCATCAAAAACACCGTCCTATATCGTATTCATTAATGAAATCATCGGCATTAAAATTGCCAAATAAAGAAGGATCACTAAAATGGCAACAAGGCCAAACATTAACGGTTGAACCACCTTTATATATTTTTCAGTCTGTATCTCCATCTCATTTAACAGAAATCTGCTGTAATAAAGTAGTTCTTCGCCTAATAAACTATTTTTTTGCCCATGGCTGATTACTCGCTCAAAATCATTCATAAAGATTTTAAAAGTTCCACAAATGCTTTCCAATGAATCTCCCTCTTGAAGACTTTCAATCATATGATGGGTTATTTCCTTAACTAGGCTTTTGGGGTCTTGCCTACTCATAATCGTCAACGCATCGATTATAGAAATACCGCCCTTTAATAATGAGCCCAGTTGCATAGAGAAATAATATGTCGTGGAAAGCCTTCTAAATGAACGCAGAAACGGAACTTTATTCATCAGTAATTCCTGTTTTATTTTGGATAGTTTTTTTAAATAATAGTGGTATATAAGCAAATGTATGGTTAGGAGCACGATGATAATAAATGGAAGATTGTTAACGAGGGTAGCCAATAAAATTGATAGCTTTAAGAATATATTTGATTCCTGCCCTACACCCTGATACATACTTGAGAATTTGGGCAGCAAATAATTTGTAAATACTTGCAGCAAGGCAAATGTAAAAACGAGTAGGAAGACTGGATAATACAATAAATTTTTTAATTTTGCCCGATCCTCACTTTTCTTAAGCCATATTTCCCCTCCATTCTTCAAGGATTTGGATAGCTGTCCGTGTTTTTCACCGTAGGATACTAAACCAACCAGCTCTTGTTCAAAATTCAACCATTCTAAAAAGTCCCTAAAAGTATGGCCATCTTTCAATAACTCCAAAGCATCCTTGATTTCTTCTCGATATTTCTTTTTTCCATGAATAAGCGAAAATTCAATACCCTCATAAAGAGTAAAGCCATTATCCAATAAATCGCCCAATTCCTGAAGAAACCTCGCCTGATCCCTGCAAGACCATCGGGACTTTAGTTTACTCGTCATGCACCCACCTCTCATACTCTTTTTGATCCACAAATCCATAGGCAACAGCCTTGCTGATGAGAGAAGATAGATCCGGATAATGAAAGTTCACATCATCTCCCTCCATCTCTGCCCAAACCTTCGCCAATTCATTGCCATAAATCATTTCATGTACACTTACCCGCCCCCTGCTCTTTTCCATAAGGCAATATGGTGAGCATTCACCCTTACAAAAAGGACAGTGCAATTCCAATAATCTTTGAGAGGTTACTCCTAAAAGAGTTTGTTTTGCCTCCTCCCTGTCTATCCCAAATTCCAAAAGCCTTCTAACCGCACCTAATACATCACTGGCATGCATTGTTGTTAAGATTAAGTGTCCTGTTAAAGCAGCGCGCACCGCTATTCTGGCCGTTTCGGCATCCCTGATTTCTCCTATCATGATAATGTCTGGATCGTGGCGCAGAGCAGCTTTCAAGCCTACAGAATAGCTGATACCGGCTTTTTCATTAATCTGGACTTGAATGGCATCATCGGACTGATGTTCAACAGGGTCTTCCAGTGTAATAATATTTCGGTTAACGGTATTTTTGGCATGATGCAGCATGGAATATAAAGTCGTAGTTTTCCCACTCCCAGTCGGTCCACAAATGATCATTAATCCATGGGAATGTTTAAGCATAGATATTAACGTAGTTGACATTTTTGGAAATAAGGAGATTTCTTCGATTGGGAGAGTTTGTAAGCTTGGAATAATACGAATGACGAGTGATTCAGAATATGGGGTAGGCAAGGTGGATAATCGGAGGCCAATCCATTTATTTGAAACAAACATCGTTAAGGCCCCTGACTGAGGACGTCTTTTTTCGCCTATATCCATCCCGGCCATAAATTTAAAATGGGAGATGAGTCGTTCTGCTCTGTCTCTTTGGTAACTGCCTTCTGAAAATAAACGATTGTGAATCCGATAGTAAAGATGGGTTTTCTTGCGTTGAGGAACAATGTGGATATCTGAGGCTTTGAACTTTACTGCTTCAGTTACAACTTTTTCAGCTAGCTTATCGATGGTGAGCAATTCTTGTTTCACCTCCTTATATGTTACTCTCTTAATGGTATTAGACATTAATTTCTCAATACCTGCTGAAATTATGAAAGTTTCGAAATCTGTCACAATTCGTCGTTAATTTGGGTAATTTTTCATAATCATGAAATATTTCATTCCTTTTATTCTGTTAACATATTTACAGATAAATTTTAAAATTAAGATAGTACTATATACATGGTAAATTATTGACTTATCAAAATGTGGCTAAATTACAACATATGTTTCCAAAGAGTCAGAATAGTCATGAACAGCATATCAATGCTTAATTGACTGTATTATAATGGAATTATTAAGGAGCGCGAGGTGGACCACAATGGACCAAACATTAAAGATTACCAATGTATTATCAGATCCGACCAGATACTATATTTATCAGCATATAGCTAAAAGGCATAGCGAGGTGACGGTACAGGAAATTGCGGATATATTTGAGATTCACCCCAATGTTGCGCGTTTACATTTAACAAAGCTTGAAGATGTAAATATGCTTGTTTCTGAAACTAAGAAAACAGGAAAAGGTGGAAGACCAAGCAGATTATATAGATTATCAGATGATGTCATACAATTAAACTTCCCATACCGCGATTACCAACTGCTTTCAAAAATAGCCCTTCAGACAATGTTCTCACTGGGTGAGGCAGGGAAGCAAGCATTATTCAATACAGGAAGATTATTTGGGAAAGATCTGGCCGAACAGCATATGAAAGGAATTGGAGAAAGTCAGGACAGTCTGTCCTTCGACCACAAGCTTTCTATCATAAAAGATGCCTCGACTACTGCCGGGTTCTATCCGGAATTCGTAACAGCTGAGGATCATTCAACCATTTTCTTTAGAATACATAACTGTCCTTTTAAAGAAATTGCCTTTGAGCAAAAAGAAGCCGTATGCGGAATGCATTATGAGTTTTTACGCGGTATGTTCAGTGTCCTTTTTGATTCAATCGAATTAATAGAAGAGGAAAATATGTTTGATCATGCAGGTTGCCATGCTTGTACATACAAGATGCTCGCTGGAAATTAATCGCACAATTCAGTCATTCTATTTTAAGATAGTTTACATTCTTTAACAATATCCTTATAATAGTAGTGATGGAATTATAAGGGGATAAGGGAGGTTAAGGAATGGACAGAATGTTCAGAGTATGTGGTTTCTGGACTGGAATTATGGCAGTCATGTTCTTTGTTGGCGGTATGCATACTACATCACTCATCTTTTTCGGTCAAACAGGTTTCTTTGTTATTTTAAGCTATTTAAAATTATCTGAAAGAATGTACTTATATGTTTTCGGTGCTTATTTAACCGTTTTCTTTGCAGGGTTCACCTATTGGACAACGTTCATGATGACTCCTGGAGCGGGACATTAATTTAAAGTAAAACCTTGATTGAGCTAGAGCAATCAAGGTTTTTTTATGTTTTTGGACTGAACTAAAACACTGAAACTATCACTTATCCAGTCTCCAAGAACTAATTGTTTAATTTGTCTGTTGCGTCTGGCGGTGGGAGAAAAAGGATTGGTATCCGCATGTGGGACCAGCTCCCCCAATATCCCTTCCTCTAATAAAAATGACTGTTGTCCTCCCCAGTACTCCAGATCAAGCCCTATCCTTTTCCCCGCCCATTTAAGCAATGAAAAATTGACGGTACTCGTTATATCCATTTCTCCTGGATGTTCAAGAATTGAGCCTATTAATTGATGGTCCTTAAACCCTCTTAAGGTACCATTTTTTCGGGCAGGTATATAGAAATCCTCCATATCCATTCCATAATCTATCGTCATAAGATATCCGCTCTTCATTTTATCAATCATTTGCTCGTAGGCAAGCATCATTGGGCATGGCACCTCTATTCGATTGATAAACTCCGGAATATCCAACTTCTCTATAATGGATAAAATCATCTGATTATGGAGATCTCTGGCCGTTTCAAATAGCTCTCCATTCTTTACTGTAATGCCTGCTTCTTTCCACTGTTTCTTATCTTTAATTAAAACATGAACAGGAAAAGCATCAAAAAATTCATTTGAAAAAATGAAACCTTCAATTACCGGCATATCCTTGATGGAATCTAACAGACGAATTCTATCATCCTTTGCTGCCATATCTAAAATCAATTCTCGATGATAGGAACTGGATTCAACAATATAATAAATTGCATTAGATGCCAGCTCTGGGTTGTCCAGTTCCAATCCCCTCAAAAAATCACATGCCATCTTCCCGGTGCCACCACCAAGCTCACATATAGTGGGAGGTAGGTCGGATTCAATTAGCTTCCTTCCTGCCCATTTACCTATAAATTCACCAAAGACAGGGGACATACTCACCGAAGTATAGAAATCACCGCTACTCCCAATTTTATCTTTTCTCCGTTGGTAATAGCCATATACAGGATGATACAATGCCAACTCTATATATTTGTCATAAGGTAAAAATAAATCTTCTGTTTCCTCGATGGACCGAATGATTATTTTTTTCATAAATTCACCTAATTTTGTAAATATTTCCACAACAGGCGTTGACATCGTATTATCCCTATTGTAAATTTATGGTATAACTTAAAATGGCCCCTCCCATTTTATAGGAATACCCCCTGACCCTCCTTAACTAATTGATAAGGGGGGTCAATTTATTCACTTTTATCTTAAAAAAGGATTATGATTTATCTCATCTTCAATAATGGTTTCCGGCCCATGCCCGGATAAACAAAGCGTATCTTTTGGAAGAGTTAATAATTTATTATGAAGACTATTCATTAGCTGTTGATGATTTCCACCAGGTAAATCGGTCCTGCCTATACTCATTTGGAATAATGCATCTCCTGAAAATACAAGCGCCTCGTCCTTATCATAATAAGATACGCTTCCTGGTGAATGTCCAGGTGTAAACAGTACGTTAAAGGTGAAATCCCCAATTTTTAGAATACCTTCCTCTGAAATCACATTTTCTGCTGGAGCAGCCTTAATCTCACCCAGTTGGAAAAACTGTGAACCGTTCAATGCCGGGTTTGTTAACCATTCTGTTTCTTTTTTGTGCACATAAACTGGAATACTAAAGACTTCCCGTACCCTGTCCACTGCCCCTATATGGTCAAAATGAGCGTGAGTTAAAAGAACTGCAATTGGTTTCCATTTCTTTTCACGAATGATTTGAATCAGCTTTTCCGCTTCCTCGCCCGGGTCGATGATTAAACATTCACCATCCTGCTTGGCATATAAATAACAATTTGTTTGCAAAGGCCCTAAAGGAACTCTTTTCCATGTTTTCTTCATGTCTTTCCCCCTGAAGTATCAGTTTAGTTTCTTTTATTTTACACAAGTGATGCTTTTGTATAAAGAGTCTTATACTGTATTGTCCCTATTCCTTCCAAATCGCCTATAATATCTCGACAAATAATCTGAAAAGAATTAAAATACTATTGAATGCATTTATTTTACAATTTAATGATTTATTGGGTTTTATTACTTAATAATTCCAGGGGAGGTAAATGAAATGGGATTGGTAATTATTTTTGGTTTAGTTGCCATTTTGGCTGTTTTCGCATTAATCAGCGCCTTTAAAAACAAAAATTTCCTTGGGCTAGTATTCGCTTTGGGTACTGCCGTTGTATTTGGCTGGTTCGCCATCATGACCTTCATTAGAGACGGCTATCCTGCTGTACATTAATTGTATACGCTGTACATCTGAAAAAGAGGAATCCTTTAAACAGGATTCCTCTTTTTCGTTCAACAGTTCCCTATCTTCTATAAATAAAGACACGCATTTAAAATTGGTTTTGTATCCCGATAAATTTGTTCAAATTGTGATAAAGGAAGAGGATTGATTCCTTTACCCAGCTCTAATGTAAATCCCGGCTTCTTGAACTGATCAATAAACCAATCCTTAAAGCCTGCATGGCTATCAATATAGCGAACGGCCTTGTAGCCTGATCTTGCAGTAAATTCCCTAGCCATAACAGAAGTGATTTCCGGCTCCTTTTTCTCATATCCCCAATAAAATTCTTCTCCCTGAGTGTGCAGAGAAACTACACGATCGAACCCTTCCTTCTGAACAAGTGCAACCAGTGATTTCACTTCACTTTCTGTTAAAGGCTCGATTCCGGGGAAATCTCTTGCTGCAGGATTTTTGGGCCGTTTTCTCTTTTTCTCAATCTCCCAGTTTGCCGGAAATTGATTATTTAAATCAATTCCTCTAATATTCGCTTTCCAGCCTAAAAATTCTTCTCTTCCACCATTCATCCTGATTAGATCTTTTTTCATTTTTTCAGATGGACCATTTACTACTAAATCCACACCATCAGGATTCACCATCATAACAAGAGACAAATCACACTCCAGGAATAGCTCCAGTGCTGAACATTCTCCTAAATTTGTCCCCATCGTTAATGCCAGTAAATAATCATTCAGCCACTTCATTAAAACCAAGCTGGTAATCCATTCATTCGCATGCATTGAGGCATTCATATGGACTTTTTTCGGACCAACGCCTATGCGCAGTTCCCAAATATCCTGGCCAAGTTCAGATTTCCCGATAGAGTTCATCTGCAGGAAAGGATAGATTGTTGTAAGAATTTCCATGTCGTTCATGCATTTACTTGATGAATATGGACAAGTGTGATCCACAATACTATGTTGAATTTTCACTGGTAATCTAACAGATTTCTTCGGGTTCTCTTCCATACTCTCCAATGAATTAGCTACCTGAATTCTTTCGCGTTCTATAGGGTGTGTGATATCCAAGGTCGATAACCTTTCCTCCCTTGTCCAATATCCAGGTATATGAACCATATCGCCAACAGATAGCTCATTATTACTAATATGTAAATTACATTCCCGTAAAAGTGCGATTGGTATAGAATACAAAACTGCCAATCTCGATAATAAGTCAGGCTTCTTTATGATGACTTCCATAGAATCACATCCTTTTCTACTCATTTTATGAATACTCCAATCAAAAAATACAGAAGCTAACAGATATTATGTATAGATTCGTAAAAACCGGCTGATTATAGATGTCTGTTACTGAATAAACCTAATTCAGCATGCCATTTAGCGGGTTATGGGCTGGGGAAAGGCGGGGTGTAGATGGGGCATAGGTGTTTCATAGGTGGTGTATAGCTGCTTCCCTACACACTTCACCCTCCTTTCAGGCACCTTTACCCGGGTATAGATGGGGCATAGGTGTTTCATAGGTGGGACATAGCTGCTTTCCTACACACTTCACCCTCCTTTCAGGCATCTTTACCCGGGTATAGGTGGGGCATAGGTACTTCATAGGTGGGGTATAGCTGCTTTCCTACACACTTCACCCACCTTTCAGGCACCTTTACCCCGGTATAGCTGGAGCATAGGTACTTCATAGGTGGGGCATAGGTTACTTCATAGATGGAATTTTAGTACGGCTTTTCATTCCCTATGACGCACCTTTAACCGAGCATAACTGCTCCATAGGTGGTTTGGGGCGGCTATCTCTGTCCTTTGACACGTACCTCCTACATCCTTCACTCAACTATCCAATTCAAACCGAATGAAAAACAGTTGGGTCAACGAAAAAGAAAAGGCATTAACCCAAGTGGATTAATGCTCTCATTGTTTAATATCCCGTCAAAGAAAACAAATTCAAAAGGGCAAATTTCATTTCCTACTGACTAATAGTCCGCTCACTCTCCCATAACCATTTAAACCATCTGCCGTGCCCGTCGGTTTCTGCAATTGTATTTTTGTTCAGAATGCCATCCAAATAATAATCCAGATGCAAATATCTATCTTGAATATTATTATAAATATGAAATACCTCTCTCTTCTTCCCAATATCCTCGATGGTTTCCAACAGATGCTTTTTCACATCCATTGGCATTTGGTTAGCAACATGTGTATGAAAAATACAAATGGCATGATCCTCTGCGATATCCTGTATACAGTGAGGTAATAAATCAACGCCATCACCGTTTACTAATTTTACGGAACTCCCTCTCACATAGGCTGCAGCTTTTTCAAACATAGACAACCTCTCCGTATGCTCGGGCCATATTAAGGATTTAAGCCACATTTCCTCGTCCTCATCATTTAAATCAATCGTATGTAAATCCAAGCCAATCCTAGTTGTAACTGGCGGCGGCATGGAGGGAAGGTTTGGTACATCTTCTCCTATAATTTCTGCTGAAATTGTAAGTTTAGATTCTGAATTCCCATAGGTATTCTCTTCCCCATATGTATATGAATAGTGGTCCCAAAGAAGCTGTAATCATGCACTTGTTCCAATTTCAATAAGCGCTAAAGGTTTCTTAGCTATCTCATAAGCAGCACAAAAGGCGGGGTACAGGTATGCACATCTTCGCACTTCATTGGTTTGAACCCGTCTCGATTTAAGAATAGAATCAATCTCTTCTCGATAAGTAAAGCAAAAATCCCTATAAGATTCATACGATTCCATATATGACTTCGGATAGTCAACAAGCTAGGATAATACTCTTTTAGTGAATGTTCTTTACCCTTTAAAAGGAGATAGTGGACAGCACCGAATAAAAGATTTGGTATTGGCTGACCGTCCCTCGCATTCTTACATATCTCTAAAAACGCTTCATCTCGGGCAATTTTTATAGATAAGTGCTCGTATAGCCTGCTGGAGCCTTTACATTCCCTTACAGCAAAATTTATAAAGGTTTGAGAAAGAACACTACTATTAAACAAATGGAACCCCCCTTTTGAAACTAAATAATGACACCCGCTGTTTGATCTTGATTGGCTTCATCCACCTATAGCTCGTGTACAACCCCTTCTCGGTCCTTCCCATTAAATTCGACATAAAACGGCTGAATGCTTTCGTCCAGACAATACTCAATTCTTTGTCTGAAATTATTCCAGGTTACCATTTCCAGTGCCTCTGCTATGGGAAAAAAACCTACCTCTAAACTTTCAGGGCTGGTAGTAGGAGTACCCCCAATCGCCTTGCCCAAGAATTAAGGTATTACAAATAGAAAGGTCTATATTTTGAAAAACACCACAAAATTTAGTCACTTCGATATCAATTCCCGATTCTTCCTTTGTTTCTCTTATGGCAGCATCTTTGAGTGACTCGCCTTCTTCGACTTGTCCTCCAGGCATTTCCCACCCCCGGCGTGGACCCCTAATCAGCAAAATTTCCCCAGCTTCGTTTAAAACAATCGCTGCTGCAGACACAATATGCTTTGGCACATTCATCCCCAAACCCTCCATCACCTATTTCCATGCTATACTTCCAACTAATTTCGACATATGGTTTTTATTTTCCTTTATAAAAACTCGTGCAAATAAAAAAGCACTTCAACAAATACATTGAAATGCTTGCAAAATTAATTAATTTCTACTTAGATTTAGCGTTTGCCTCAGCATGTGGACTCTTAAATCTCTTGTCCCAATTGTTGCATGATTAAACCCGCTGCGCCTATGACACCCGCATCATTACCAAGAGATGCAACTTTGATTTCAGTTGATTCCGAAACCCGCGGAAAAGCAAATTGCTTAAAGTATTTCTCAATTGGTTTTAAAATAATGTCCCCGGCTTTTGAAACACCACCACCGATTACGATGATGTCAGGGTTAATAATATTACCCACATTGGCTGCTGCAAGTCCAAGGTATTTAGCTACTTCATCGAGGACATCCAGACTTGCCTGGTCTCCGCTTATAGCACAATCAACTACATCTTTAGAAGTGATTAACCCATTTTCGTTAAAAACAATCGAGAGGTCCGAATCTGGATTCTCTTTAATCTTCTCTAAAGCCAATCTTACGATACCGGTAGCTGAGGCGATCGTTTCCACACAGCCTGTTTTCCCACAGTTACAAGGAGCTCCACCCTCTGGCTGAACCGTTATGTGACCGAGCTCACCAGCCGCCCCGCTAACGCCATGCACCAAACGCTTATTTGTGATTACACCGCCACCCACACCAGTTCCGAGAGTGATACAGACTAAATCATTTGTACCTTTTCCTGCTCCCTTCCAAAACTCACCGAAGGATGCTACATTTGCATCGTTATCAACTACAGCAGGAATTCCTAATTCTTTTTCAAGCAGTTCCTTTAACGGAAAGTCTTTCCAACCAATATTCACGGCTACATAGATTGAACCGTTTTCAAAATTAACTGGACCAGGGGCACCCATTCCGACACCTACTAAATTACCATCCTGCCATTCTTCCAATTTTGACCTGACAGACTTGCCGATATCAGAAACGATATGGAGACCGTTTTCTGCCGTTCTCGTTATGATCTCCCAATTATGTACAATGGTCCCTTCCTTATCTATGAAAGCAAGCTTAATCGTTGTACCGCCAATATCAATTCCCAGTAACCAATCTTGTTTCCCCAGCATATTGATTCACCTTTTCGATTGTTTTTGTTTTAGCTGTTGCTTTTCCTTCTCATACTCTATCTCTTGCTTCAAGATTAAAATAGCCGTTTGATAATCTCTGATTTCAATCAACTGAGAGTGAAATAACTCTCTTAATTCTCCTGCCATCATCTCCAGATCAGCTAATCGATCACCCATATATATGATGGTCCCAAACCTCTTTAAATATTGTTGAATTTCATATACGGATTTCATTTTTGTCAC
Source organism: Pradoshia sp. Z6_59 (assembly GCF_058267515.1). Lineage (NCBI taxonomy): Bacteria > Bacillati > Bacillota > Bacilli > Caryophanales > Bacillaceae > Pradoshia > Pradoshia sp. Z6_59. Next base: position 179,521 of record NZ_JBZCPP010000004.1, on the reverse strand, counting down.
ATTCCTTCCTGCTTCTTTAGTATATCTGAATTTAGCTGTTCTCCTCAAGATACTTTCTTTCTGTATTCCGTCAATTGTGACATTTATAAACAAAGCATATGTATTTAGAGTTACACATATATTGCTTAGGACAAAGCATCCGTCTATTTATCATTTGACATCAATTTAAGATTGTATACGTAAGGCAATAATCTAAAGTGAGGAGAGAATCCTTTTGAAAAAATATATTGGTTATCTAACAGTAGGTTTAGTACTCATGTTTACCTTTATGTGGTGGAAACAGCTTTATATACAAAGAGATATAGCTGTCATTAAATATTTTCCACTTAATCAAAAGGCTGCGTTTACTAAAACAACCTCTTCCCTTGTCATGCCTAAGCAGGAAAAAGATACAGAACAGTACGATGTTACATTATCGACTGAATCTATTTTAAATCAAACAAGTTATCTCAGACAGGACTTCTCACTTCTTTTTCAAAACGGTCGTTTAAAAGAGTTTACTAAGAAATGGGAGCAGAATACAGATCGAATATTTCAAAAGACAACCGTGAAAGCTCATGAATCTTCTTTATTTCAAGTGGTTACCATTCATTATGCTGAGATTCATACGGAAAAAGACACGATTACCAGCTCATTTAAATTAACTGATAGCAATCTTTTTGTCATTGCTTCACGTTATGGACCAACCAAAGCATTTCATTCTCCTGAAACCCAGGAACAAAAAGAATGGGCCTTTACCCTGTCTTCTGTAAGTAATTCCAGGCTGACTAAAGTGCTCAATCGCTATACAGATACTAAAAAGATTGATATTACAAAGTATCACGTAGTTCCCCTGACACAGTTTTCGACTGAAGAAAAAAGATTGTTAGCCGGATATTCAGATCAAAAACGTCTGGAAATTACGGAGAAGCTATGGGAAGCTTTTTATTCCATTTATGTTTCAGGAATAAAAAAACAGGATGGTACCGTCATAGATCCGATAGACAGTACCATCCCCTTGATTTTGCGCAAACAAGACTCAAACAAGCTGATTATTCTTATCCAGGATAAATCAGGCAACATACATGAATATTATCAGCAGCTGCCTTAAAGATTAAAATACCTATTCGGAATCTAGCTCATTCAGCGCAGTTTTATAATCCTCATTATCCGGTTCCTGATCAACTGCTATCTGGATATACTTTTTAGCTTTATCGATTTGTCCCAGCTGCCAGTAGAGCAGTCCAATGTCATAATATGCTTCTGGAAATACTTCTTGCTGTTCAATGGCTTTTAGAAAATACTTCTCAGCTGCTTTCAAATCATATTGATGATACTTTATATATCCTGCTAAAAAATATGCTTCTGGAGCGTCTTCTTCCTTCAGATAGCCTTCGATACGCTCATAGGCTTTGTCATATTCCTTAGAATTAACATATTCATGAGCAAAAGTGACATCATTATGATATTGATGGTCAGATTCATTTGATGAATAACCATATACCACTGCTCCTATTGTTAACAAAACAGTCAGGAGCAGAGCACCCATTTGCATGGCAAGCTTGCGATTTTTCGGCAATCTAACAATCGCTGCTGCGAGGAATCCGCCTATTAAACCGCCGATATGGCCGGCACTATCTATAGCATCTGCAGAGAATGTAATAACCAAGTTTATGGCCAGAATTACAATCACATTCCATCCCATTGTTCTGAAAAAGAGATTGGGATGAAGCACACCAAACAATAGCAAGGCACCGAGCAAGCCAAATATCGCTCCACTGGCACCGGCTGATAGATTGGGCATCAGAATAAAACTTGCTACCGAACCAATAAAGCCTGCAAAAAAGTAAATAACCAGAAATCTTAAGCTTCCATAAATACGCTCCACAATAACTCCGACAAAATACAAGCTTAAGGTGTTCAGAACCAAGTGTGTAAATCCAATATGAAGAAAGATGGGGGTGAAGAATCTCCACCATTCACCTTCCATAATTAATGGGTTATACTTTGCACCAAATTGGATGAGGGTTTCAGTATTAGTACTTCCACCACGCATCTCCAGTAAAATAAACATAAGAACTTGGATAGCCATCAACAAGTACGTAAAAATTGGTTTGCCATGACTAAAGATTTGTTCGTCTTGTTTCTGCTTTTGGTAAGAAGCAGCCAAAGCATCTTCTTTAAGATGGTTAATTTCAGTTTCTTCTATAGCTTCATAATCCCTGTTGACCACTTCCAATGGAAACCCTAGGAATCTTTCCAATTCCATTAATGATTCTTCCATAGTCTCTGTTTGAAAAATCATGGTATCAATCGTAATTTTTGCACGACTTTCGTTTGAGTACCTTCCAAGGATATCCGAATAATCATCTACCGGAGCATATTGGCTAACATAAATGGTTTTAACGGTTAGTTCCTTCCTGGAAAGGAACTTCCGAATCTTCTCTGCATTCTGCAGTACAAGATTTCGGTCACGCTTCATATTATTGGACCAATCCAAATCTTCTTTTTTTATACGGATTAGGGGATCGACCCGACTCGACTGATTTTCAAGCCATATCTCTTGTTGATCAGTGGATGCAGATATAAATCGATACCCTTTTTTCGTAATCAATTGATTGATAAAGGACCAATAGATATATTCTTCTTTAAAACTCACGGATTCCCCTACTTTCTCTCCCTGTAAAGTTTCTATATCTATTTTATCATTACGTTAGAGGAACAGAAATAATTCCTCTGCTCTTTATGTTTGATCTTGCACAGTTTTAAAAATCGGCAATTCCATTAGTACGGCTATAAGGATGTTCCGCAGCACTTGATTCTTCATAATGGAAGACCTCTTTTGAAACACTATATACCCTATTATGCCAGATGCGAAAATAAATAAGAATTTATTCATGTAAAAATCCCTCCTGTTTACCATATAGTTTGGTGAACAGAAGGGATTTTTATTCTACTTATAGTAACTGATCAAGAATTGGATTCATCGTTTCTTTTAATACTTTAACAGAATGTGAAAATTTCTCTTGCTCATCATCTGATAATTTCAGTTCGAGGATATCAGAAATTCCTTCACGGTTTACTATCGCAGGTACACCTACATATACATCTTCTTCGCCGTACTCCCCTTCAAGGAAGGTTGATACTGTTAAAATGCTGTTTTCATTCTGAAGGATGGCTTTTGTAATACGAACTAGACCCATGGCAATTCCATAGAATGTTGCACCTTTCCGATTAATGATTTCATAAGCTGCATCACGTACATTAATGAAAATCTTATCCAAATCTTCCATTGACTGATGATCTTTATTGTTGATCAGCTCACTAATGTTCTTTCCACCAACATTGGCATGGCTCCATACTGGCAATTCTGTATCGCCATGCTCTCCAATGATATAGGCATGGACATTACGAGGGTCCACTTCAAAATAATCGCTTAACATAAATCGGAATCTGGCCGTATCGAGGATCGTACCAGAGCCAAGTACGCGATGTTTAGGAAGACCTGAAAATTTCCATGTTGCATATGTAAGAATATCAACCGGGTTCGCAGCAACAAGGAATATTCCATTAAATCCATTAGCCATAATTTCTCCAACAATGGATTTAAAGATTTTCATATTCTTTTCAACTAAATCTAAACGTGTTTCACCAGGCTTTTGATTAGCGCCTGCAGTTAGAACGACAATGTCTGCATCTTTACAGTCGGAATAATCTCCAAACCAAATTTTCGTTCTATTCGGCGCAAATGGAGTTCCATGATTCAAGTCCATTGCATCGCCTTCTGCTTTATCCTTATTCAAATCAATTAAAACAAACTCTTCAGTAATTCCCTGATTTAACATAGCAAAGGCATAGCTGCTTCCAACAAACCCTGTACCAACCAGGACCACACGATTTACATTGTTTTTCATTACAAAAACCACCTTTTCAAACTACATAAAAGCTCTTTATACCATAGTATTATGTGAAACTATACCAAGTTATTATACATAGAATACTGCTTATCACAATTGAGCTTATGTTTACAATTTCATTATTAATCCAGTTAATTCCCTTCCTTTTAACAGATCGTGTATTGCAGTGCACTTTTTTCTCCGTATGAACCGAACAAACTGGGCATATATATTCGACTTGCAGGAAAGCTCCCAGTAGGGTATCCAGAATACTGCCCAGAAACCCGAATACACTCAGTAGGAGAATCGTTGAAAATGACAGATTAAACAGTATACCTGCTATTACTGCAATGAATATGGAGCCAAACAGCCCAGCCAGAGTTCCATAGACTGAGACTGCCCCAGAAGTACCCCGTTCACATCTCTTCAAACTGATGATATGGATTGGGTCAGATTTACTCAACACACCAAGTTCAGAAGACCATGTATCAGATGTAGCTGCTGCAATTGATACGATAAAGGCAATTAACCAGATATCCGAACCGTCAGATATAAAATAAAGTAAAGAACTTATGCCAGCAGGACCGCCATTCGCTGCCACCTGGGCCCAATTTCGTCTACTTCCGTTTGCTAGTTTTTGATCAATACTCTGCTTTATTCTTTTTTTATAACTGGAAAACAGACTAGATGAGGAAAAAAACAAACCAATTAGCAGTAAGCCTTCCCATCCAAGTCCTATAACAATCGAAGCCCCCAAGACAAAAGCTGCCAGAGCACCCGATTTACTCAGCGCTTTAAGCCGATAAGCCCCATAGGAGCCGACAGCAACAGCGCCATAAATGATTAAGTTACCCACAATTTATTACCCCTTGTTCTGTGAATAGATAGTCGACAGGGATGTCAAACTCTTCTGTATGGATATCATCCCTTATTTGCATCATAAACGCCAGCGAAAGTTTAATTCCATAAAATGATGCTAAATAACGGTCATAATAACCGCCGCCAAATCCAATCCGATATCCAGCTGTTGAGAATAGGAGCCCCGGAACAATCATCATATCGATTTGGTCGGCTTCTATCTTTTGTGTTTTATCCGGTCTGGGCTCTTTTAAACCACTATAAACTGATTCCAGTATCGTATTTGGATTATAATGATAAAATTCCATTTGTTTTGTATGCGGATTGCATTTTGGAATCACGATATTTTTTTTCTCTTTCCACGCTCTCTCGATAATCCCTTTCGTTTCAATCTCAGGATGCCGAGAAATTGTGATTCCAATTGTCTTTGCACACTTCCATATGTCATGATTAAATAAGTATTCTACAATTTTAGATGTATATGTATCTCGCTCGTATGACGGACATTCCGCTAATAAATTCCGATAAATCGATCTCAATTCTCCCTTTAACATTGCGTTAAATCCCCTTAAATTCTATATAATCCCAAAAAAAACAACAGGAGATAGCCTCCTGTTGTTTTATTTTGTTTCGCGGTGTGCAGTTGTACGCTTCTCTCTTGGGCAATATTTTTTAAGCTCAAGACGATCAGGATTATTACGTTTATTTTTTGTGCTGATATAATTACGCTCACCGCACTCTGTGCAAGCTAAAGTAATGTTTACACGCATGTGAGTCCCTCCAGTTCATTCAAAACTTCATTTTATACGACTTTTCTATAATATCACCTTTCACTAATAAATGCTAGTCTGATTTTTGACCAAGTAATCAAACAGCATAACTTCCTCTTTATTGTTGCCTGTAATTATCCAATTAGAAACCCCAATTTTCACTCCAGGCTCCACTAAAAGCTTGTACATCGTTGTACAAACAACTAGACCTCTGGCTAATGGGGAGTGGATGATTTGGCCATTTCCCATTAATTCGTACACCGCTTTTTTATGTTTTCGTTCCATTATTGATATAGATGCACAATCATTTCCATTTAATAAGCTTATCGTATTCTTTCCATATAAATAGATTAAAGAATCCGTTGGACTATAAAAACTTGCCGAAACTTCACTGAAGGCCTCATGGACAAAAAATATCTTAATTTCCAGTGACCGATCCCCATCATTTTTGCAGACTACATCCACTCTATCGAAATAATCATTATTTGTTAACTGTACTGCAGCAGATATCCCCTCTTGATCTTGATCGTTTTTGCACCAAAGATAGGGTACAATTAATCCAGATTTATCATCGACAAGCCTTTTACAGCTGGCTTTACTTTTATTTAAAGAGTCTAACTGGTCCATGCGGTCCCACCCCTTTCATTCATCTTACCTGCTTTTAGCGAACCACTAATATCTTCCATTAAATCCTAACACTCCCTGACCAAGATGACAATGAACGCATATTGTCGAAGAACCACTACCTACTTCCAAATTATGAGCAATACTTCCTTTTTCATATATTTTTACCAAAATCAAGTGAAAATTGTTGTACAATAGGGATTGTAATTTAATTTGGGAGGGTATTCATGATAATCATTATGATTAGTTTATTTTCTCTATCTGCCTTACTATTCTTGCTATCGTTATTTTATAAAGGACAGGAAACTAAAGTAGAAAAAGAGATTGAACAGTTATCATTAGAGCATGTACAAGAAATGTATATACTAAAAAAACGAATTCGTGCACTTGAGGAGGAAATCCTGCACGAGGAATCGTTATCAGAGGTATCTTTTTTAACTAATTCCTCGTCCATACACGCGGTTATTCAAAATCAGGTCATTCATTTGTACAAACAAGGATTATCGATTGAACAAATTTCCAGACAATCTGCATTATCAAACAATGAGGTAATTAGAATCCTTGAAAGTCAGGGAGGCGATCTTCATTGAACCGACTATACATATCTGGAGCAGCTGCAGGTATTTTTTTAGCCACAAGCGTATTTACGGCATATTATCTTGCCACAGATGAATCAGCAGCTACAAATGTGCCCATTTCAAGCGAGGACGCCCATAAAACTCTACAGGAGGCTGGTTATCATGTTTTATCAAAAAGTGAGTGGGATAACTATCAAAAGAACCTTCAATCTATTAATCAACTAAAATCAGAAAATCAACAAAGTAATAAAGAAGAAACTGTAGCCATTAAATTATCGATTAAGCCTGGAATGGCTTCCGACGAGATTATTAGCCTATTAAAAGAGGAGCGCGTGATCGAGGATACCGAAACGTTTTCCACCTACTTGAATGATCGGGATCTCACAAAAAAAATTCAAACCGGGACCTATACAGTTTATAAAAACATGGACTATGCTGCCTTATCTGCCATTTTAACGAAGGGGAAATAGTGCATCAAAATGGCAGCTTTTAAACTGGGATGACCTTTGCAATAACATCCCAGATTTTTCTATTTTGATCAATACTCTCTTCCCCTGAATCGATAATATCGGCCTTTTCAATCAAATTTTTCATCGCCTGATCAACAAAATTAGGTAAGGGCAATTCTTTTATAGCTTTGGCCAGTTTTTCTGGAAAGATATGACCATAGATTTCAATAGCCATAGAAAGCTCAGATACCGATAATTCCCTTCCGTATTTCTTTTGATAGTTTGCTTTCAGTTTCCTTGCCAGCTCAATGGCTGTTTTAGGATTTGGGATGATGGATTCCAATTCTTTATTATTGTCAATATGAACAGCTTTTTCACTCAGAAAATAGGTTATAGGTACACCATTCACTTCTATTGTGTCTCTTTCTTTCATTCTTCTCATCCCCCTTTTATTAATAAATGTTATTTTCTTATATCCAAGTCACCAATTTATAAACCTCTTTAAGGATTGTCCATTAGTCGGATAAAGCTAGAGTTTTAGTTAAACGCTTTTACAACCTCAATAAAACTGTTATACTTATCCACCTTTCCTCATAATATGTACAAGTTACTAATACATAAGAAGATGGAGTGAAAGCGTGAGCGGACATATTATGTTTAGTTATTTTTTGTTAGGAATAACATTGGCAGCACCCATTGGTCCGGTTAACTCAGCCCGAATTGATAAGGGGATCAAAAACGGTTTTTTACACGCCTGGGTAGTAGGCGCAGGATCTATGATTGCGGATGGAATATTCATGCTATTGGTCTATTTGGGTTTTGTACAATTTATTACGATTCCATATGTCCAGATTTTCCTGTGGCTCTTTGGAGGATTTGTTCTTATTTATACCGGAATTGAAAGCATTTTGAGGGTCCATACACTTTCATTGGAAGATTATCGTACGAAGGACTCGTTATCAAAATCTTTTTTAACTGGATTTATAATGTCCATTACAAGTCCATTATCTATCCTCTTTTGGATAGGGATATATGGGTCGGTTCTCGCTAAAACAGTTACTTCGTACGGCACAAGCTCTCTTCTCGTGTACAGCTTGATGATTTTTCTCGGGCTAACTTTTTGGGACATTACCGTTGCCTTTCTAACAACTGGGTTCAGAAGATTTCTGAATGACACTAGCTTGAAAGCTATTTCAGCCTTTTCTGGAATTTCTCTGGTCGGTTTTGGAGTATATTTTGGTTTTCAGGGCATAAAGACATTGTTTTTTTAAGCATTAAAAATAGGAACAAGAAAAAATGGAGTTCCCTATATGGGAATCTCCATTTTTATTATCACAATTCTATTCATTTAAATGATAGTGTCTTCCTTTAATCATATAAAGGGTTTCTTCCGCCATATTAGTTATATGATCGCCTATTCTTTCATAGTGGCGGACAATAAACAATAACTGAGAATTTTCGTTAACCGTAGCAGACTCAGGATGCTTCATTTCAAGTATTTTACGGATTTCCTGTCCATATAAATCATCCACTGTATCATCGAGCTCTGCAAGTTCCTTAGAAAGGACAATATTTTCCTCCATAAAGGATTTATTGAACATATCAAGCATTTTCATACAAGTAGCGTGCATTTCGCCTACAGCCTCATTAACAAAGGGCTTTTCTTCCTTTGATAATCTAATCGCAGTTTTGGCAACATTCTTTGCATAATCACCAACCCGTTCAATTTCAGAACCGATTTTAATAGCTGAAACAATATGCCTTAAATCCGTTGCAACAGGCTGCTGCTTTGCAATCATCAGGATGGCCAGTTCATCAAGCTCTTCTTCCATTTTATCAAGCTTTTTATCATCCTCTATAACAGAAAGTGCTAGCTCTACATCATTTTTCAGCAACGCTTGGTACGATTTATTCAAGGCAGATGAAGCAAAACGTTCCATATCTATTACTTTAAGCTTTAATTCCTTTAGCTCGCTCTCGAATTTTTCTCTTAAAACCATTTTTTTATTCTCCCTTCAAAATGATCTGGCTTATCCGAAACGTCCTGTTATATAATCTTCTGTTCTCTTATCATATGGGTTTGAGAAAATCTTATCTGTCTTGTCATATTCAATGACTTCACCGTTCAAGAAGAAGGCAGTTTTGTCAGATATACGAGCTGCTTGCTGCATATTATGCGTAACGATAATAATACTGAATTTCTCTTTTAATTCTTGTACAAGTTCTTCAACCTTTAATGTTGAAATTGGATCTAATGCAGAAGTCGGTTCGTCCATTAATATCACATCAGGAGAAACGGCTAGGCATCGCGCCAAACAAATACGTTGTTGCTGTCCGCCTGATAGACCGTTGGCATTTGTATGCAATCGATCCTTCACTTCATCCCAGATTGCTGCGCCACGCAAGCTTTTTTCTACAATTTCATCCAATTCTTTTTTGTTTTTAATACCATGTATTTTAGGTCCGTATGCTACATTTTCATAAATAGACTTTGGAAAAGGATTTGGCTTCTGAAATACCATGCCAACTTTTGTCCGTAATTCTTCCACTTGAAAATCTTTATCAAAGATATTCTGTCCCCGGTAAAATATATCACCAGAAGTACGTACACTTGGAACAAGTTCAATCATTCTATTCAATACTTTAATGTAAGTAGATTTCCCACATCCAGATGGGCCAATAATGGCTGTAACTTCATTCTCATTAATGGCAAGATTAATATCCTTTAAAGCATGGTGATCACCATACCACAAATCCAAACCCTGTGTATCGTAAACAAGTTTACTAGACTTTTCCGTTTTAGCCGGGTTGGCTTCTTTTAATTCTATCATCTCAATTTCCCCCTTGGTAATGGTGATTTCACTTAAGACACAGATGCCTTTTGTTTTGTTTTACTTTTGCCGCCTTCAAAATGTTTTTGGATAATTTTTGAGAATAAACGTGCAAGGAGATTAAAGATTAATACCATAATAATCAAGACTGCTGCTGATTTCGTCGCGATTGCCGTTGCATCCGGAACAATTCCTTCAGAATTTAATTTCCAAATATGAACAGCCAATGTCTCTGCAGGTCTGAATATATTAAAAGGATTAACCGGACTTGTTAGATCGGCTGCTGTATTCAAGATTGGTGTTGTCAATCCTGCTGTAAAAATTAACGCTGCTGCTTCACCAAAAATACGGCCAGCTGCCAGGATAACTCCCGTTATAATTTGAGGCATTGCTGTAGGAAGAGCAATTTTTACAATTGTTTGCCATTTGGTAGCCCCAAGTCCCAGACTGGCTTCTTTAACTCCGGCTGATACCTCTGTAATGGCCGCTTCACTGACACGTGTTAAACTCGGTAAATTCAGGATCGTAATTGCAAGTGCCCCACCGATAATGGTGTACCCCCAACCTGTAGCTGTGACAAATACCAATAAACCAAATAAACCAACTACAATGGACGGAAGAGATGCCATCGTATCAATACATAATCGGATAAACGTTAATAACTTACCGGGTTTGGCATACTCCGCCAAATAAATACCTGCGCCTAAGCCAAGTGGTACGGAGATAATCAGAGTAATAATCAACATATAGAAAGAGTTAAATAGCTGATATCCGATTCCCCCACCAGCATCTATATTGCTGGAACGACCAGTTAGAAAAGATGGGTCCCAGAAACCCCAGCCCTTTTTGAGTATTTCAAATACTAAATAACTCAATAAAATAATGACAAAAATAGCAACGATATAGAAAATACTCGTCCAGATTTTATTTACTGTTCTAGCATTCATTTCTGTGCCCCCCTATTCCCGATAAAACGAATAATCATGATGAATAAGAATGACATGATTAAAAGTATTAGCGCGAGGCTCCATAATGCATTATTCCATGCAGTTCCATTCATTGTATTAGACATGTCCATCGTTAAAATTCCAGTTAACGTTGCCGTGGGATCATTTAAGCCAGTCGGCAATTTAACCGTATTTCCGATAACCATCTGAACGGCAAGTGCTTCACCAAAAGCACGGGCAAGCCCCATAACAATTCCTGTAAAGATGCCATTCTTTGCGGCAGGAATGATTACTCGGCTGATTGCCTGCCATCTCGTGGAACCGAGCCCATAGGAGGCTTCCAGAAGCTGTGGCGGGACATTTTTTAACGCATCTGTTGCCAAGCTTGCAATAGTCGGTAATATCATGATACTAAGTACAATTATCCCGGCTGTTAAACTGAATCCTACTCCGCCGAATGTGTTTCTAAGTAGGGGAACTAATAAAGTCACACCTAGCAAACCATAAACAACGGATGGAATACCAACCAGCAATTCCAAAACCGGCTGCAAGACCTTTTTTCCGAATTTCGGGGAAATAAAGTTCGTAAATATTGCTAGAGCTATTGCAATAGGTGCACTGATAACAATGGCACCAATTGATACAAGTATAGAACCGATGATAAATATCAAAGCTCCATATTCCCCATCATTGGGACTCCAGTTTGTTGAGGTCAACATCTCCACTATAGAGATATTACTGTTTGTAAATGACTGAATACCCTTTCCTGTTATAAAAACAATAATAGCCAAAGTTGTTACGACGATTAATAGTCCACATAATGTAACAAGAATCCGTCCGATATATTCACTTTTCCAATAGTTGATTGGTTTATGATCATTCAAGCCTTTTCGCTCCTTCCGGCAAACAGATGATAACCAGGCTGTTTGACTTCCTGTTTACTTCATCCTTGGAATTATTCTTTATTTTCTAGCTCTAACATTGGAATGTATCCCATTTTCGTAACAGTTTCGGCAAACTCATCACTCCTAATGAAATCCATATAACCTTTAACAGCTCCGCCTATTTCTCCTTTCGTTACCATATATTCATAGGACCAAAAAGGGTAGCTGCCATTTACCACATTTTCAATTGTGGGTTCAGCTCCATTAATAGTTACCGGTTTTAAGGATGAGCCTTTCCCCTCAGCAAGGTAACTCATAGCCAGATAACTAATAGAACCAGGTGTGGAATTAATCGAGTTTTCTACAGCACCGTTAGAATCCTGAGTTGTTCCAACCCCTGTATCCATGCTGACATCCTTCATGATTGTTTTTTCAAAGGCATATCGTGTGCCTGATGATTCTGGTCTGTTCACGACATTTATTTCCGAATCAGCTCCGCCAACCTCTTTCCAGTTTTTAATTTTTCCGGAGAAGATTCCTTGAATTTGTTCAATTGTTAAATTATCTACATTGGCATCATCATTCACCACTATGCCAAACGCAATACCGGCTACTTTATAATCGACCAGTTCTTCCGCTAATTTCTCATCTTCAATTTTATCTGCTGAAGGAAGATCAGAGTTTCCGATATTAACTGCACCACTCGCCACTTGATTTATACCTGTTCCGCTTCCACCGCCTTGAACAGTAACCGATACATTTGGATTTTTCGCCATAAATTCAGTTGCTGCTTCATCTGCCAATGGTAGTAAAGCTGTAGAACCAGCTGCATTTATGATCCCTGTGTATCCTTCTTCTTCAGAGCCGCTTCCCGCCTTTGCTCCTCCCCCATTATTACTGGTACAAGCTGCCAGCAATCCGATCATAAGTATCAAAGTAATCATAAATGCTGATTTCCTTCTACGCATTTCCAATCCTCCCGTATACTCTTGTTTTTATTTGTGATTTTTAATTTTCGTCCTTTACATTTTCTATAGTAAAGAAAGATTTTAAATACTCTATTAAGGAATTGTAAACGTAGTGTAAAAAATCATAATTTTATTGTAAAGATGCCTGGAAAGTACTAGAAATCACACTGTTTTTTGTAATAATAATCCAAAATGAATGATAATTACCCAAATTATGAAGGCAGTAAATAAAAAAGGGTCTGCCCCATAAACCCAGGCAGACCCCATTTTCTATTAATCTTTTATTTTTGTTTAGCTCGTTCTTCTTTTAATTCATAGTATTTTTCATAAACTTCTTTTGCGATTTCGAGATTCATTTTATGTCCTGACGAATTTTGATAAGCCCAAGGTACTACTACACTCATGGCAATTTCCGGGTTATCGGCAGGAGCATAGGTGACAAAGGTTATATTATAGGTTTCTGGCTGTACAGTACCCTTTTCCCATTTAGGTCCATCATAAAAGGCTTCCGCTGTCCCTGTTTTACCTGCTGGTTTATAGTCAGCATTTCCAAAATAAGAGTAGGCGGTTCCTCCGGTGGATTGGGTAACTTGTCTAAATCCTTCCTGGACACGTTCAATCCATTCAGTTTTCATCGGAAGAGTATTCAGCACTTCTGTTTTAACCTCTTTAATAACCGGTCCAAGCGTATTATCTTCATCATTATCCACTGGCTCACGGACTTGTTTTAACACATGCGGTTTTATACGGTTACCTCCGTTTGCAATGGTAGAAACATATTGAGCCAACTGCAATGGAGTATACGTATCGTATTGGCCAATGGAAAAGTCCATTAATAATCCGGCACCCTGCGAGGATCCTTTATAGCCGATTTGTTCACCAGGTAAGTCTATACCTGTTTTAACACCTAAACCAAATTGACTGTAATAATTTCTCATTGTGCTGAATGCTGAGTTATTAACTTTCAGGGAGCCTCCCGGAACATAGTTTCCCTTACCAAGAGCAATCGCTGTTTTAAACATGTAGACATTGGAGGATACTTTAAGTGCTTCAATGTCACTAATATTCCCAAAATTCTTCCATGATTTTTTAATTGGCGTGGCTTTAATCTTCATTGGTCCATCATAAATGACTTGTCCAGGTTTTATTGCACCGGTCTGGTATCCAGTTAAAATAGTTGCTCCTTTAACTGAAGAGCCCATGGCATAGGATGAAGTAAATGTTCCCAATGCCATATCATTCATTTGCATTTTTCCTTTATCATCGGCTGCATATTGTTTACCAGCCAGAGTTAAGAGTTCACCAGTATTAGGATTCGTTACAACAACAAAAGCACGATCGAGATATTTTGTATTCCCGCTTGCTTTCTTTTCCTTCAATTGCTTTTCAATAATTTCTTCTGTAGCTATTTGAAGATCCATATCAACGGTTAATACAAGATCCTTACCTCTTTGTCCTTCAGAAATAACCTCCGTGCTGACAATATCGCCGGATGTATTCGTTACATTTCTAATTTTCTCCTGTTGACCGCGTAATAAATCTTCATATTGTTGTTCTAAGTATGAGGTTCCAACTCTATCATTTCGACTGTAGCCCCGAGCTAAATAATAACTTGTTTTATCAGAGGGCAATCCTTCGCTGGCACTTGATACTTTACCTAAAACAGATTTAAGCGTATCACCATACGCATATTTACGTTCCCAATCTGTTGTTGTATCAACTCCTGGAAGAGATTCAATCTGCTCATTAACTCTCGCTACCTCTTCATATGTCGTTCCTTTATTTTTCACAATTTGCGGAGTTAGATAGTAACCGGCAATAAACTTGCTATAGATCGCCAGCACTTCCAATTCACTTTGACTGTAATCAATTTCTTTTTCAGTAATACGCTCAAGCTGTAATTTGTAAATATCATCATCTGTCAGCTTTCCATCACTTAATTGCTGATATTCCTTTTCTGTTACTTTCTTTTTAGCAGCCTCTGGATTGTTTAAAATCCAAAAGTCTTTCTTATCCCGTTCACGAACTTTATCAGTATCAACCTCAATTAGCTTAGAAAGTTTTTCAGCAGTTTCAAGCATCTCTTTGCTTGAGGTTTTTTGTGTACGTGTGTAAGTTATCGCATATAAAGGTTGATTATCAACGATGATTTTTCCATTTCGGTCATATATTTTTCCCCTCGGCACAGAATTGCTCACAGTTACATCCTCTGTCCGTTCTATTTCACGTTTATAGTCATCTCCATATACAATCTGAACGATTCCTAAACGGAGTATTAATGCAGAAAACATTACAAATACTGCGAAAAACAGTAAATTCAGCCGAACAGGTACATGTTTTTTCTTTTTCTTTTTTCTGACTTTCACTGTCCCCATCCCTTCTAATACACATTCCTTATCATTTTATTATCAATTTTTAAAGATTAACAGAAGTAAAAGATTCCATCAACTTTTAGTTGAATACATCTTGATATCTTTTACAAAATAGTAAACAAACAGATGGCCGGATCCTAATAACAATAGTAATATTTTGATGCCCGTACTTTCAGGCAGAGTTTTAATAAACAATATAAATATAAGAATCGATACGGCTCTTCCCATATTTAAAAATAATTCCCGGATTACCACATATTCAATACGATGTTCGCCTGCTTTCCAGGATCGTCCTATTACATCATACGTGACAGACATATAAGGGACAAGCAATAAGGGATAAGCTACAGCAAGAATAGACGCATATGTAAGCAGTTTAGTGAATGACACTTGATATATCAAAAAAAAGATTGAACCATAAAGGAATATGACTCCCACCAGCATCGACCATTTCCGGTAACGAACCTTTAAATATCTGCTGACTAAAAAGTAAGCAATAAACGATATTCCTGAACTAATTAATCCATATGTACCTAAGGCCATTTCGCTACCCGTTTCGACAAATACAAAAACGGAAACAACAAAGAGAAACGTCCCTTCCCTTAGCCCCTGTGAAAAATTGGCATATGTAATTCTTCTCCAATCCTTACTATTTTTTCTTTCATCAAGAATACGCTTCAGCATATACTTTCCATTAGCTGCTCTGCTTTTTAATAAGAAACTGACAAGTACTGCCACGATAAACAAACATAAGGAAAGTCCAAAAATGAGCAGATAGCCATTGTTACCAGTCAAAACTGTAATAATATATCCCGCAAAAAAAGGACCAATCATCCCACCAATGGATCCCGTTATCCCCTGGAGTCCGTTAAATGTATCTCTTGTTTCAGGTTCAGTTATTTCAAAGGTCAGTACATTATAAGCAAGCCAATAGAATCCATAGCCAATCCCCAGTAAACCACCAATCATAACAAGATAAAAGTGATTTGTAGAACTGAAGGTCAGTACCGCTATATAAAATGCAGCTAAAAATAAAATCCCGATCCTTAATACAATAATACGATCTATGTGTTTAGCCAATTTTCCTGCCAAAATAAAAGTAACTCCCTGAAGGACTACAACGGATAGATTATAAATCCCCAGGTTGATCAATGCCTCAGACTGTTTCCATAAATAGATATTAACAAAAGTATTGGAAAGAGCCGTACTTAATGAATAAAGTGCTCCAATCAACAAAAGGATATAAAGTTCTTTATTTGTTTTTATTTTATTGACAAATTGATTATCCATTTTCATAAAAACTCCCCTTCACTTCCGGTTAGTTTTCCTGTAGATAATCCTCTTATGTAGATTTAAATCATTTGGTATTTGTTAACAGCACAATCCTTTATTTTTGCACAAAAAAAGATACAGGAAACGAATCGGATCCGTTTCCTGTACCCACATTTTTTATTATACGATTATTTTGCTGCTGCGTAGCGCTTAGAAACTTCATCCCAATTTACAACATTCCAGAAAGAATTAATGTATTCAGGACGACGGTTTTGGTAGTTTAAGTAGTATGCATGCTCCCAAACATCAAGACCCAGGATTGGTGTTTTACCTTCCATTAATGGAGAATCCTGATTAGCAGTGCTGTAAAGTTCTAGTTCGCCATCTTTAACAGTAAGCCAAGCCCAACCAGAACCAAAACGAGTTGTAGCAGTTTTTGCAAACTCTTCTTTAAAGTTTTCAAAGCTTCCGAATTTAGCTGTTAGTGCATCAGCTAATTCACCTTCTGGTTGTCCGCCTCCATTAGGAGATAGAATATCCCAGAATAAAGTGTGGTTAGCATGTCCACCGCCATTGTTTCTAACAGCAGTACGAATGCTTTCAGGTACAGATTCAATGTCAGCTAAAAGGTCTTCCAAGCTCTTAGCCGCTAATGCTTCCTGTCCTTCTAAAGCATTGTTTAAGTTAGTCACATACGTGTTATGATGTTTTGTGTGATGAATGTTCATTGTTTCTTTGTCGATATGAGGCTCCAACGCATCATACTCATACGGTAATTGTGGTAAAGAATAAGCCATAATTCTCTCCTCCTAATAATTGTAAGAATAAGTACTTTCGGGCAATTCTGTAAGTTCATGTGTTACGAAAGTCTTTATCTTTAGATTAGCAATTGAAACCGTTTATTTCAACCTTTATGCCTTATCAGAGTACTCGGATAAAGAAATAGACAATCATAATAATCTGAATGATAAATTTGGTTATCACACTGCCAACAAATCCAACGACAGAACCCATACCAATTTTCACTGCATTTTTTAGCGATTGTTTATGTACCAACAATTCAGCTATGACTGCACCTAAAAACGGCCCCAGTATAATACCAAGAAAAGGAATAACAAACGGTCCAATCAGCAATCCTATTGTACTACCCCAAACACCTGCTTTTGAACCTCCAAATTTCTTAACACCAAAAAGATTGACCAAATAATCTGCTCCAAACAACAGTAAAACAAACATTCCCTGTACAATCCAGAAAAACCACGAAAACGGTTCAAATGAAAAGAATACCCCGTATAAAAGCATTCCACCTACTATAAATAGAACGCTTGGAATAATAGGATATATCAATCCTACAAACCCAATAATAAATACCAGCCAAATAATAAGCCAATACATCCAATCCATCTTCGACACTCCTCTCAAATACCCTAATTCAATACACATTTAACACTTTTTCGATTTGTTTCGCTATAATAAGCAGAACATTCTTGTCTTATCAACATAAGCCAGATAGAATAAAGAATGAATTTAAAAAAAGGTGTTGTAGCCCATGAATATATTCTCACAATTTATTAAAAGCCTATACTCGCCAAAGCATATTGCGTCCTTTCGCTTTCAGGGTATAGGGAAAACCATCCTCTATGCTTTTTTATTATCTCTATTAACTATTTTACCATCATCGATCTATCTTACAAATGCAATCCTAGATGGGGCAGATCATATGGCAAAAGCATTAACGACAGAATTTCCTGACTTTGAAATTAAAGATGGCAGACTTCATTCAGATGAATCATTACCTGTCATTATTAATGATGATGTAGCTACGTTCCATTTTGACAGCACTGGTAGTCTGAATGCAAATGATATCACCAGCCCTACTGGAGTAGACTTTGGAATACTACAGGATGAATTTGTCATTGCTGCAGACGGGGAATCACAAACCATTCCGTATTCTATGATACCTGGTCTTGAATTAACGAATGAGAAGGCCAGCGATTATATTAAATCTGCAAAAACATCTTTATACATAATAATCGGTCTATGTATGTTAGTCATGTATTTATTTACAACAGCCATATTCTTCTTGGAGATTACACTTCTAGCCTATCTTACCGGCTTATTTGTAACTTCTATGAACAGAAAAGCTACTTTTGGACAGCAGTGGAGGATAGCCACTTACAGCTTTACATTAGCCGTAACCTTCTTTACTTTTATGAATTTTATTCAGGTTCCTGTAATAGGTGATGTTTATGTCAAATGGTTTATTACATTAATGATGATCTACCTGACTATTAAAGAAATGCCTATTCCAAAAAGTAAACAAAAGACCATACAATCATAAAGTGCAGCCCTTCCGAATTTTTGCGGAAGGGTTTATATGTATCCTCTATTATTAAATGCTGATCATCATTCAGCTCAAAAACCTCCTCTATTCTATCTAAACGATAAATCTAAAAAATCCTTCAAAATCAATTCTATTATCTCTACTAACTTCATATACTCTAGTAAAAGATGGAGGGAGTGCTAAAAGAGATGAAAAGAATAATCCTGTTTATCGGCTTTTGTATAGTAGCTTACTCAATATATTTTGATATAAGTGTAGGCACCCTTCCTGCCTACTCCTCCGAGAATATGGATAAAATGAATGAAAACTACTATAATATAAAAGTAGAGCCGGGAGATACCGTTCTTACTATAATAGAGAAAAATGAAGGTACTATCCCAGTACCGATTGATCAAATGATTGAAGACTTTTCTTTATTAAATAACGGAATGAAACCGGAAGAAATAGAAATCGGACAAACTTACCGATTTAAAAATTACTAAATAGCCAATTCATAATCAACTTTATTGTTATTTTAGCTAAAACGCTGATACAATAATTTAGAAGATAATATATTTATTGGTATTGAGGCAAACAGCCTAAAAGGAGAGAATGACCAGTGAGTGAACTAATACATCGTACAAAAACCCGCCCCGTAAAAGTGGGACCACTGACTATCGGTGGCAACGATGAAGTTATAATACAAAGTATGACGACAACGAAGACACATGATGTAGAAGCAACAGTCGCGGAAATAAATCGTTTAGAAGAAGCGGGCTGCCAAATTGTACGTGTAGCTTGTCCTGATGAACGGGCTGCTCATGCAATTTCTGAAATAAAAAAACGTATTAATATACCTTTAGTAGTTGATATTCACTTTGACTATCGTCTGGCTTTAATCGCGATTGAAGGCGGAGCTGATAAAATCCGTAT
Organism: Pradoshia sp. Z6_59; assembly: GCF_058267515.1. Classification (NCBI taxonomy): domain Bacteria; kingdom Bacillati; phylum Bacillota; class Bacilli; order Caryophanales; family Bacillaceae; genus Pradoshia; species Pradoshia sp. Z6_59. The sequence goes on along the minus strand of NZ_JBZCPP010000004.1, from coordinate 159,837 downwards.
TAACCCGGGCAATATCGGCCGACGCGAAAAAGTGGAAGCCGTTGTAAAAGCAGCTAAGGCGAAAGGGATTCCAATTCGCATCGGGGTCAACGCAGGATCTTTAGAACGTAAAATCCTTGAAAAATACGGTTACCCAACTGCAGACGGTATGGTTGAGAGTGCTTTACATCATATAAAAATTCTTGAGGACTTAGACTTCCATGACATCATCGTATCAATGAAAGCATCTGATGTACGCTTGGCAATTGAAGCCTATGAAAAGGCAGCACAGGCCTTTGATTATCCACTTCACCTTGGAATCACAGAATCCGGTACATTATTCTCAGGAACGATCAAGAGTTCTGCCGGTATTGGTGCCTTATTAAGTAAAGGCATTGGGAATACATTGCGTATTTCTTTAAGTGCTGATCCAGTAGAAGAAGTCAAAGTAGCCAGAGAGCTGTTAAAAGTATTTGGTTTATCAGCCAATTCTGCTACCTTAATATCATGTCCGACATGCGGACGTATAGAGATTGATTTAATTTCCATTGCTAACGAAGTGGATGAATATATTCAAAAAATTAAAGCTCCAATTAAAGTGGCAGTATTAGGTTGTGCCGTTAACGGACCTGGCGAAGCAAGAGAAGCAGATATCGGCATTGCTGGTGCTCGCGGAGAAGGTCTATTGTTCCGCAAGGGTAAAATCGTTCGTAAAGTACCGGAAGAAGTAATGGTTGAGGAACTTAAAAAGGAAATCGATATCCTTGCTGAAGAGTATTACGAAAAACAAAGAATTGAGAAAGAAAAAGCAAGCCTGTCTTAATTCAAGCAGAATCCATTCAGGTTTGAACCAGAAATTTCAAACTTAATTAAAGGTATTAGAATTTATTCTTTCGCCTAATATATGTAAACAAAGAACTTCAAAATAATCTTTATTTTGAAGTTCTTTGTTTTATATCTGTTATTTATGAATGGAGGAATTGGATAAAAATCCAATCCCTAAACTATTTGAGATACGAAACGATTCAGGCCTACTGTATTAGAAAAAGGGATATACCAAAAGACCAGCAGCAACAGAAAATACACCAATTACTATTGCTGCTATCCCCATCATACGCGATTCAGTTTTCATCGCAAAAATCCCTGCGACAATGCCAATTGTCCCAAAAATCACCGGCATAAAAAATAGAGAGGCAATTGACAAGGCTAACGCCACTATACCAAAGCTGCTTACTTTAGAAGTGGTCTTATTATTATTTTCTGTTTGACTTTGACGTCTGTATTCAACAGAATCCATAAATTCTGCTCCTGTCTCCTCACGATAATTGAGCTTTTGACACACGTCTTCATTTTTAAATTTATCTCTTTTATTCCTGGCAGTCCAATGTCTTTTTGAGGCTGACAATAGCGTTCCCCACCTTCCTTTTTTGGAGCCTTCCTAGTTTGCTCCATAAAAGGCTTACTCATAAGCAGAGATTGTTGCATGAATCTACAAAATTTAGAAAAGCAATTTGTCGCATTTTGATGTAAACTACAGACAAACATATTTTGGAGGAAATGCTTCATGTCAAAACCTAAACGTTTTGGAATAGATATTGATGGTACCATCACTACACAGGATTCCATGCTTCCTTATATCAACAAAGCCTTTCGCTTACAATTAACATTAGAGGATATTAACCAATATGAATTTTATCCGTTTGTAAATGTTCCAGAGCATGAATTTGATCTTTGGTTTCAAAAACACGAACCCATCATCTATTCTGAATCACCTATGGCAAAGGATGCCAAAAGAGTTTTACAGGAATGGAAAGAACTATATGAATTGTATTTCATCAGTGCCAGAAACCAAACTTTACTGCCAGTTACAAAGGAGTGGTTCAGTAAAAACGATTTACTCTATCACCACATCGAATTAATCGGTACGCATAATAAAATTGCAACCGTAAAAAAACACGAAATCGATCTTTTCTTTGAGGATAAGCACGATAACGCCGTTGCAATTGCTGAAGAATGTGAAATTCCGGTCATCCTATTTGACGCTCCTTATAATCGGATGGCCATTCCAAACAATGTGATTAGAGTGGAAAATTGGATGGAAGCCTATCAGTGGGTAAACCATTGGACTAAGGAAAATCGATAATAAAAGGGAGCCACTCTCAAATCACAGAATGGCTCCTTTCTAGTTACTTTGTTGTATATTCTCCTGCAAACAATCCGGGCATCTTCCGTATATTTCAAATTTATGTCCTGAAATATCATACCCTTTAAAGTCCTCTGTTATTTTTTCCATTGGACATAACTCTACATTACGAGTTTTCCCACATTCCATACAAATGAAATGATGGTGATGATGATTTCCAACACAAGCAAAACGGAATCTTTTTTCACCAGATAGCTCAGTGGTTTCCAGAATTCCTAAGTTTGCATACAGGGATAAGTTTCGGTATATCGTGTCATAGCTCATACCCGGATATGAGCTTTTCAATTTTTCAAGGACTTCTTTGGCTGTTAAATAACGATTGCTCTTCGAAAAAAGTTCAAGCATATCTTCACGCTTCTCAGTGTATTTGTATCCCTTATCTTTCAAGAGTTGTATTGCTTCTTTAACATCCATCTTCAGCTACCTCCTTACGCAGTCATTCTCCATTTCTTGATAAAAATTGTGATTAAAAGAATGATGATTGCCAATACAACGATTGTACCACCCGGAGCAAGATTTAAGTAATAGGATGTGAATAGCCCCCCTATTACAGCCAATTCTCCAAACAGAATGGAAATAAAAATGGTTTGTTTAAAGCCCTTTGCTACTTTTAAGGCAGCCGCTACCGGTAAAGTCATTAATGAAGAAACAAGCAGGACACCTACAATTCTCATAGAAATGGCAATGACCAAAGCAACGAGCACGATAAAGATAAAGTGAATCGCTTTAGCCGGTATTCCGGAGGTTTTAGCATGCTCCTCATCAAAGGATAAAAGGAATAATTCCTTATATAAGAATATAACAATTGCGATAACAGCAATACTGATTGCCAAAACAATCCATAAGTCTGTCCGACTTACCGCACTGACACTTCCAAATAAATATCCGAATAAATCAGTCGTGAAGCCATTAGCGAGCGAGATAAAAATTGCTCCCAGCCCTACTCCACCGGAAAGAATGATTGGAATGGCAAGTTCCTGATAATGTTTATACACGGAACGCAGTCGCTCTATAAAAAGCGATCCCGTTACCGAGAAGGCCATCCCCATATATAAAGGATTGATAGGACCCAGTGCAGGCACTTCCTTACTTAGTAACAAACTGAATGCAATTCCGGTCAGGGTTACATGGCTAAGAGCATCTGCAATTAAGGAGAGTTTTCGAACTACAATAAACACACCCAACAGCGGAGCTATAATACCAATAACAATCCCTGCTAGAAAGGCATTTTGCAGAAATTCATACTGAAACATTGATAACATACTACTTCCTCCAAATTAATGATCATGTGTTAATGTATAAACATCATGGCCATAAAAAGCTGACATATCCTTATCATCTAAATGTTCATATTCACATGTATTTCCGTGAAAATGCAATTGTTTGTTTAGACAAGCAATATGAGTGACCTTTTCTGTAATGGTACCAGTATCGTGAGTAACCAAAATAAGCGTCAATCCAAGGTTACGGTTTAAATCGTATAGCAGGTCATAAAAATTAGTGACATTCTTTACATCTACACCAACCGTAGGCTCATCCAGTATTAACATGGCAGGATCGCTGACCAGTGCTCTTGCAATGAATACCCGCTGTTGCTGACCGCCCGATAATTCTCCAATTGGTCTTTTGATGAAATCCTGCATTCCTACTTCTTTAAGCGCTTTTACCACTTTTTGGCGATGGGTTTTATTGTAGAAACGAAAAAGTCCTATTTTCTTCGTCAATCCGCTCGCTACAACTTCTTCCACTGTAGCTGGGAAACCACTGTTAAAGGAGTTGGCCTTTTGTGATACATAGCCAATTTTCTCCCAATTTTTAAATTTATTTATTTTCTCACCGAACAAGAAAATTTCACCTTGCTGTACTTTATTTAATCCAAGCATCAGCTTCAGCAATGTTGATTTGCCAGAACCATTCGGTCCGACAATAGCGAGAAAATCTCCATCTTTGACGGATAAGTTAATATCTTCAAGAACGTTTTCTCTCTCATATTTATAAGTAACATGTTCAATTTTAATTAAGTCATTATTCATAATCGGCCACCTGTTAATAAGAATGATTACGATTTATCTCAAGTAGTATACAGGACAATTTCAGTAAAGTAAACACATTTACTTAATATTGTATAATTTAGTTCATTTTTTTCTGTCCTATTCATATGGTAAACATGGGGTGGTAATTTGAAGCTATTTGAAAGCATTGTTAACTTAAAAATCAATCGTATCACTGCCAGTGAATTGCTTGATTTTGCCGGGCAGAATGGTTTAACTTTAACAAAAACTGAAGCTGAGGAAATAACCAAACTAATCCGGGGGAAATCCGTTAATATTTTTGATCAGACTGAACGAAAACAGCTCTTAACAAAAATCGAGAAAATTACCGGTGCTAAGAAAGCGCAGCAAATCGAGAAAATATTTCATAACATGACCGGAATTTAAAAAGGAAGCAGTACAGATGTACTGCTTCCCCTTCTCTTTATACCGTTTGTCCAAGCATGGAAGCTTGAAAATCTACCCAAGCTCCATCTCTTAGCATACCAATTTCATGTTTATACGGTGCTTTTTTGTTTGTTTTATCCGTACCAACAAATGGAGTTTCCAATATTTTTGGTACAGAGCTTAATTGTGGATGATGAACAATGTAATGAAGAGGTTCAAAACCAATCTTTCCATACCCGATATTTTCATGTCGGTCTTTTCTCATTCCACATTCATTTTTACTGTCATTTATATGCAGCACTTTAATACGGTCTACACCGACAGTTTTATCAAAATGGTTTAAAACGCCATCAAAATCATTCACAATATCATAACCCGCATCATGAGTATGACAAGTATCAAAGCAAACACTCAGCTTATCATTATGTGTAACTCCATCGATAATCATCGCTAATTCTTCAAAACTTCTTCCACACTCTGAGCCCTTGCCGGCCATCGTTTCCAATGCGATTTGGACTTTTTGATCAAGGGTAATGACTTCATTTAATCCCTCGATGATCTTTTTAATACCTATTTCTGAACCTTCTCCGACATGAGCACCTGGATGCAATACAATTTGGTAGGCCCCCAGAGCTTCCGTCCGTTCGATTTCCGAACGAAGGAAATCAACACCCAATTGGAAAGTAGCGGGATTTACTGCGTTACCGATATTGATAATATAAGGAGCATGGACAACGATATCGCTCATTCCATTTTCCTTCATATGCAATAGACCTGCCGCAATATTTAAATCCTCGATTTTCTTTCTTCTTGTGTTTTGAGGAGCGCCTGTATAAATCATAAATGTATTGGCACCATAAGAAACTGCTTCTTCACTTGCACCTAAAAGCATTTTCTTTCCGCTCATGGAAACATGTGATCCAATTTTAAGCATCCATCTGCCCCCTATTATCGTTTATCTTTTCTTTAAGCGTCTTTCTCTCTTTTTGATTTTTTCTACTTCAGCTTTTACTTTCTTTTTATAGCCAGGCTTTACTTTACGTAAATGCTTAGAGAATTTACCATAATTCTTTACCTCACCGGCTGCTTTAGGTGAATTTTTACGTTTTTTACGCTTATTACGGTCATCAATTTCAACCCATTCACCTTTTACCACGTCACGGTTGCTGAATGTTACACCCATGGATTCGAGTTTATTCAGAGCTTGATCATCTTTCTCCTCATACAAGGTAACAGCGACTCCGGACATACCTGCGCGCGCTGTACGGCCACAGCGATGGATATAGAAATCCAGGTCCTGAGGAAGTTCATAGTTAATCACATGACTTACGCCTTCAATATCAATACCTCTTGCTGCTAGGTCTGTAGCTACAACATATTGATATTTAAGAGCATTAATCTCTTTCATAACCCTTTTTCTTTCTCTTGCCGGTAAGTTACCGTGTAGTCTTCCTACCTGCAATCCCTTTTCAAGGAGAGCATCTGCCAGCTCATCTGCGTTTTGCTTTGTATTAGCAAAAATAAGCACAAGGAAAGGATTTTGAAGTTCAATAATTGACTTAACCAATTGAACCTTGTCTCGGTGTCTAACAGGAACGAGAATGTGCTCCAATTTTTCTACAGACACTTTTGTCGGATCCACATGGATATGTTTCGGATTGTTCATATACTTTTTCAAGAATGGCTGTAGCTTTTCTGGAATTGTCGCAGAAAATACTAGCATTTGCAGCTTAGGAGCCATCCTTGAAGCGATTTTATCCACATCTTCCATAAATCCTAAATCAATCATTAAATCAGCTTCATCAACTACTAAAATATCGGCAGAAAAAACACTCAACGCATTTTCTTCCGATAAATCTTTAATACGACCAGGTGTACCGATCACAAGCTGTGGTTGAACGGTGAGCTTGTCAATTGAACGTTGTTTATCTGTTCCACCTACATAGCTTTTTATATGAATTTGTTTATCTTCAGGAAATTTCTCATTCAAAGAAACAGCAGCTTTATAAATTTGGGCCGCTAATTCTCTCGTCGGTGCCGTAATTACAGCCTGTACTTCCATCTTTTCCTGATTGATTTTAGCCATGATCGGCAATAGAAAAGAATGGGTTTTTCCAGTGCCAGTTTGTGACTGCCCTATAATACTCTTACCGCTAAATACAGCTGGAATGACTCTTTCCTGTATGATTGTCGGCTCCTTAAATCCTACCTTCTCAACAGCTTCCAATACATATTCGGGTAACTTAAACATTTTAAATGAACTCATTTTTTACCAACTTTCTGACATGCTTACAAGCTTTTTAGCAACTATCCTTCTCATATTACCTTATGTGAAGGACTAATAACAAGTTTTTGTAGATTAAAAGCCTATTCTTTCATATATTCGCACTTTACCGTCCCTAACTGACATATTCTATTATGGGAACTTAAGTAAAATATTGAATAGAAAGGAGGGTTAAATATGCCGCCTATGAGACCACCCATTTTCGGCCCGCCACGAGGACCAGGCTTTATCAGAGGTTCTGCCCCACCACAATTTAATACAAGAGGATTATTCGGTCCACCTATGCCAAGGAGAGGAATTCCTTTTGGAGCAGCAAGTGCTCCCAAGCAAGGAGGAGGATTTCTGGCTTCTTTGTTTGGCAGAGGAGGAGGTTCCGGCTTGGCACAGGGTGCCGGTACAGCTGCTAAAGCTGCCGGAGGAGGTTCCACTTTAACAAATTTTATGAACAGTACGCAAAAGGTGTTAGCAGCAGGGGAACGTGTGGTACCAATGGTTCGCCAGGTTCAGCAATATGGACCTTTAATTAAAAATTTACCATCCATGTGGAAAATTTATCGGGGATTAAATGCAACTACAGCAGAAGATCAAGAAGAAGCTATCGATCAGGTCGACTCAAACATTTTGGAGTCATCCAACCATATAGAATCTTCAGCTTCTCTTAAAAGCTCTAAAAAGGAAAAGAATGAATCTAGCGAAATAGACTATTCACACGAGCTTCCTGGAAGCACAATAATAAAATCGAAACCTCAAAATGTGAAACCATCCCTGCCAAAGCTTTTCATCTAACTATACAGCGCCCCTAAAAGGAGCGCTTTTCTACATATGCAATATTCTCCCGAAGGATTTCTTTTTGTAAGTTTTTAATCACTCGCTTATAATATAAGAAACACTCCATCTGTCAAACAGACATGGAGCAAGGAGGTTTTTTTGAATTAATGAAAGTAGTTAAAATTTCCCCAAGAGGATATTGTTACGGCGTTGTTGATGCGATGGTTATCGCCAGAAATGCCGCTTTAGATAAAACTTTGCCACGCCCTATTTATATTCTGGGCATGATTGTTCATAATCAGCATGTAACGGAAGCGTTTGAACAAGATGGGATTATCACCCTCGACGGTAAAGACCGTAAAGAAATAATCGAGAAGGTTGATTCCGGCACCGTCATCTTTACTGCCCACGGCATTTCACCTGAAGTAAGAGATATTGCCAAACAAAAAGGACTTGTAACGATTGACGCAACCTGTCCGGATGTTACAGCAACTCATAATTTAATCGAAGCAAAAGAAAAAGAAGGTTATGATATCATTTATATCGGAAAGAAAGGCCACCCTGAACCAGAAGGCGCTGTTGGTGTAGCCCCGGATATCGTTCATCTCGTTGAGTCCAAACAAGATATTGATGACCTGACAATTGAAAACGAGAAAATCATTGTGACCAATCAAACAACTATGAGTCAATGGGATGTTGCCGACTTAATAGAAGAAGTTAAGAAAAAATATCCTGCAGCAGAAATTCATAAAGAAATTTGTATGGCTACTCAAGTCCGTCAGGAAGCTGTCGCTGAGCAAGCAAAAGACCTTGATGTTCTGATTGTAGTTGGAGATCCTAAGAGTAATAACTCAAACAGATTAGCACAGGTATCGGAAGAAATCGCCCAAACAAAAGCCTATCGAATTGCTGATGTCAGCGAGTTGGAAATAGATTGGATTAAAGATGCTCAAGTAGTTGGTGTAACAGCAGGAGCATCCACGCCAACACCTATTACCAAAGAAGTCATAACATTTTTGGAGCAGTTCGATCCGGCTGATTCATCGACATGGAAAACGGAAAAGAAAGTACCTCTTTCCAAAATATTACCTAAAGTGAAAGTGAAATAACGAAAATAGCTAAAAAGAAAAAAGGACCTGGGTCCTTTTTTCTTTTTACTGTTGTATCTCCAGGGCTTAACCGCTCGAGTCATTAGTGTAGCTGCTGCTGAGGCCAACAGGACGTTGGTCACAAAGACGTTGCCACAGGACGTGGCGCTTTTAGTCTTTGTTCCTTAATTAGCCCCTACGTGCCTTTGTCTTATGCTCCTCGCGGGCCTACAGGATGTAGGTCATGAAGACGTTGCCACAGGACGTGGCGTTCTTAGTCTTCGTTCCTTAACCAGCCGTCTCAGCTTTTTAGCCAATCTAGCTTCAGGGCCTAACCGCTCGAGTCATAAGTGTAGCTGCTGCGGGAGAAAAAAGCGTTCTCCCTACGCACCTCCTCTTATGCTTGTCGCGGCTGAGCAAGGCCCTTCAGCCTTTTAGATTACCTGGAATGGATTTGTATCAATTTTAGATGCTATGAATTCTATTTCATAGCCGGCGTTTTTGCATAGGGATGTCATTTTTTTGGCGACGCCTTGTTTCATGATTTTTTCAACATTATGGCCGGGGTCAATGATATTCATGCCTTCTTGTTTAAAATCAACGGCTGTATGGTAATAAATATCTCCTGTAATAAATACATCAGCTCCGGCAAATTGAGCTGTTCGCACAAATTTATCACCGTCTCCGCCTAATACCGCTACCTTCTTCACCGTGGCATCAAGGTCACCGATGACTCGTACAGAAGTCACATCTAGTGCCTTTTTAACATGCTCTGCATATTCTCTTAAAGACATAGCCTCTGAAATAGCACCTACTCGACCTAAACCAAATTCCTTACCTGACTCGTTTTCAAGAACATACAAATCGTAAGCGACTTCTTCGTAAGGATGAGCTTTGAGCATTGCTTTTACAACTTTGTTTGTAATAGATTCCGGCACAATTACTTCTATCTTTACTTCTTCTACGTGTTCAAACTCCCCAGAAGACCCAATATACGGATCTGCCTCTTGATTTGGCTTAAATCTACCCGTGCCTGATAAGGTAAAACTGCAATGACTGTAATTGCCCAAATTGCCTGCACCAGCTTTCCCCAATGCTTCACGCACTTCAGTTTCAGCTGAGGTAGGTGCATATACGGCTAATTTGTAAAGTTTTTCCCGATGGGTAACCTTCAAAACAGAAGTATTCTCTAGTCCCAATGCATCCGCGAGCATATCATTGACACCGCCCTCCGCGATGTCAAGATTCGTATGCGCTGCATACAGAGCGATATCATTTTTAATTAATTTTTCAATCGTTCTCCCGGCAGGCTGATCAGGGATAATTTTTTTTAATGGCCGAAAAATTAACGGGTGATGTGCAATAATTAAATCCACACCTTGATTTACAGCTTCATCAACCACTTCTTCCGTTACATCCAATGCCACAATAACTTTCTTTACTTTTTTAGCAAGACTACCTACCTGCAATCCAATTGGATCTCCATCCTCAGCTAAATATTTGGGAGAAAAGCTTTCAAAAAGCTGGATGACTTCATAACCATTCGGTGTTTTCATTATTGAAGTGCCTCCTCTACCAACTCTATGGATTTTTGGATTTCTTCTTTCTTTTCCTGAGTCCGTTCGTTTTCACTGGACTCTATTTGTTTCAAAATCTTATTCCAATGCTTTAACTCCATTGTCCACTTTTTCATAAAGATAGGATTCTTTTCTTTCAATAAAAATGGCCCCATTAATTCTGCTGCTTCAAAAGGCAATTCTCGATAAGACTTCAATGCCTCTCCTTTTTCTGCTACTAAAATTTCATATATTTTTTCGTCCTCTTCCAGGATTTCTTCCGCTTTCAATTCCCAACCCTCGGCAATCAGCCATTTCCGGATAAACTGAGCACCGATATTGGGTTGAAGAATTAAGGTCTCCCGTCCTGACAGTTTCGTTTTTCCATTTTCTAGAATACTCGTTATTAAAGACCCACCCATTCCGCATATTGTAATGGCTGTTACTTCTCCATGAGATATGACTTCCAGCCCATTTCCTTTACGAACGGATATAGAGTCTTCTAGTTTAGATTCCCTCACTTGGTTTAACGCAGATTGATACGGACCTTCCACTACTTCTCCTGCAATGGCTTTTTGCACGATGCCTTCTTTAACTGCATAGCAAGGCAAATAAGCATGGTCAGATCCAATATCAGCCAAAAAACTGCCCTTTGGTACATAGGAGGTTACTCGCGTTAATCTTTTTGATAATTTATCTACATTCATTACTTCATACTCCACTCTTAATAGGAATTCATTTATTTCTTTAGTATAAGAAAACTCATCCCCTATTGCAAAGGACTTTCTTCAGAACATATTTTTCAGCCAAAATATTCCTCCTTATTTCAATATTTTGGTTTAATAGAGATAGGAACGTGAAAACTGAAACTATATCAACATCCAATCTATAGTAAAGCAGGTGGGTAAATGAGAAAAAGGTGGGTAACCGGTACAATCCTTATCATTAGTTTACTGACAACGTTTCTATTACTCGTTGGCTTTATTCAGGGTACCCGGGCAGTTATAAACCCTAAGGAGATTACTCAGTATAAAACTGTAAAAGAGAAAGAGCCGCTTACTAAAAAAGACACCAAAACATTGTCTATTGTTGCTCTTGGCGATTCTTTAACTCGAGGTGTTGGCGATGATAGCGGGGATGGCTATGTAAAAAGATTAAGCACCAAATTAACAGAGGACTATAATCAGAAGATTAGCTTGTCCAACCTCTCAGTCAGCGGAGCCAAAACAACCGATTTACTAACCCTTCTTGATACTTCAGGCACCAAGCATACTCTTAAGAATGCTGATTTAATAGTTATGACAATTGGAGGAAATGATCTCTTTCCCGGTGTCGAAACATTAACAACCAACCTCACTGAATATACACCAGATACAAATACTTTTGTTAATAACAGCAAGAAAATTATCGAGATAATCCGATCAAATAATGCGGATGCTCCTATCTATTGGCTCAGCCTGTACAATCCCTTTGAAGAATTCAAGGAATTAGGGGACACATCTAAGTTTGTTATTGACTGGAATCACCAGCTGCAAACATTAGCTACCCAATACCCCGAATTACATATCATTCCTGTATTTGACTTATTTCAGGGCCAAGGAAAAAACTTTTTGTACACGGATCATTTTCATCCAAATAAAAAAGGCTACGAGGCTATATCAGAACGCTTAATCCAATCCATCGCAAGCCAACAACAGTTGGGAGGGGATTGATTAATGAGTCAATCTGTATTAAAAGTAGAACATTTAACCAAAGTCATTAAGGGGAATCACCTTGTTGAAGATATCAGCTTTGAAGTGAAGCATGGAGAGGTTTTTGGTTTTCTAGGCCCTAACGGTGCAGGTAAAACTACTACCATCCGAATGCTGGTCGGCTTAATTAAACCAACAAAAGGAACCATTACAATTGCTGGTTACAACCTACGAACATCATTTAAGCAAGCCATGCGCCAGGTAGGCTCAATTGTAGAAAACCCTGAGCTCTATACGTATCTGACAGGTTGGGAGAATCTTAAACAGTTTGCCCGGATGCTTGGAGATGTTCCGGATGACAGAATCGAGGATATTATCAGGCAGGTAAATCTTGAAAGCAGAATACATGACAAAGTTAAAACCTATTCTCTCGGGATGAAGCAGCGCCTTGGTATTGCCCAAGCATTACTGGGAAATCCGCAATTATTAATATTAGATGAACCTACTAATGGCCTTGATCCTTCGGGAATAAGGGAATTACGTGAATTTGTCCGTTATTTAGTTGAAACAGAAGGTATCAGCGTATTTATATCCAGTCACTTATTAAGTGAAATCCAATTAATGTGTGACCGGGTGGCCATTATCAATAAAGGAAACATGATTACCGTCTCTACTGTTAAGGATCTACTTGATCATTCCAGAGACAGGGTCGAGTGGAAGGTCACTCCCCTCAAGGAAGCATATGATCTATTAAAAACAAAAGAAAACATACAAGATCTACAAATAAAAGATAACCTGCTGATTTGCAGTTTACAACCGGATTTAATCAGTACATACAATCGATTATTGATTGAAAATGGGATTGATGTACATTCTGTTTATGAAAAGACATTAACCTTAGAGGATCTATTTATGGAGCTGACAGGGGGAATCAACCATGATTGAGTTCGGTAAACTCGTATTTAACGAAGCAGAAAAAATAATCAAAAAACGACGTATTGCGGTTATCATCCTCATCCTGCTTGTTCTGATTCCAATTTTCCTTTATGCTCAAAATCAACAAACAAAAGAAACTGAGAAGCGGATGGGTACAGATGACTGGCGCGTTGTTCTTCAGCAGAGAATTGTCGAAGGTCAGAACCGTCTCAGCAGTACCGGGATATCAGAGGAATGGAAACATTATTTAAGCATTCAGGTTAAACAGCAGCAATACTATTTGGAACATGATATTAATCCGAGCTCACCGGGTGCACCAACATTTGTAAGGGAGTTCCTAAAGCAGGGGATCGGTATGTTTATACCTTTACTCGTAATGATTGTGGCGATTGATATAATTAGCGGAGAACGCAGTGACGGTACAATTAAATTATTGCTAACCCGACCGGTGAAAAGGTGGAAGATTCTTTTAAGCAAATATGTGACACTTCTGCTGTTTATTTCATTAATTGTTTTAATTGTTATAGCCATGGCTTATTTGCTGGCGGGAATATTCTTTGATTTTTCAGGCTGGAAATTACCGATTGCGACAGGGTTTGAATATGTTAATGGCAACTTGATTACTGATTCCATCCGGCTCATTCCACAGTGGCAATATATTTTAATGTCAGCAGGACTCGTATGGTATGTCAGCGTAATCGTAGGTACAATCGCTTTTATGGTCTCTATACTGATTCGTAACACTCCAGGTGGTATGGGGGTTATGTTTGCTTCCCTCATAGCAGGCGCTATTTTAAAGGGATTTGCAACGGCCTGGGATGGGGCGAAATATATTTACAGTGTGAATATGGAATTAATCGATTATCTTTCAGGTAGTATGCCCATGATTGATGGAATGACCTTACCTTTCTCTTTGTCCGTTTTAGCCATATGGGGACTTGGCGCCCTGCTTGTTTCCTTTATTGTATTTACCCGACAGGATATGCTTAGCTAATGTAATAGACCTCCGACACTACGGTAAGCTTATTCTCAAATAACGGCAAAAACAAAAACAGGTTAAGGAAAACGAAATCGTTTCCTTAACCTGTTTTTAAAATAGGGAACCTCTTGGAGAGTCCCGCGCGTATACTTATTTTAAGCCAGCTATAAACTCAACCATATCGTCCACTTTGTCTTCTGGGACAAGTCCAGGAGGCATCATGCCTTTACCATTTACGATACGATCTTTAATAAGCTCTTTATCCGTAACCCCAATTAGCTTCGGACCTGCTCCACCTTCATAATTACCGCCATGACAAGATAAGCATTGTGCTTTATAAATGTCTTCAGGTTTATCAGCACTTGCTGTTTCTTCTGTTTTTCCACCTTCTTCATTCTCCTTGGCCATTTTATCAGCATCCCCAAGGCCCTTAATGGATAAGAAAAAGACTAGTGTAAGACCAATCACCATAATTAGAATGTATGGCATAACTGCATTGTTTTTCATAGTAGTTCCCTCCCCTATGTAAATACTAATTAACCATCAACTTACATTTACCCCTCTTTATTTTACTGTAAAAACCAATTTTGGAAAAGTTATAACTTGCATTTTCTTCAAAGTTTTCCATAGTTTCTACAATTCAAATCAATATTCGGGATAACACTCGAAGTCAATGACAACGTATTTCCCTATATTACAAACCACTGAAAGCTCTTTAAATTCACTCCCCTAAGCCAGTTTATTGATCTCAAACAACTTTATTATGTACTGTGAATCGAACCACTCAAGGTCAAAATGAATCGTTCTACTTTATTCCAATAAATAATAAAACAGCTCTACTTGGAAAATCCAGTAGAGCTGTTTTATTTTCGAACCAATTTATGGTATATTCTATTCTAAGAAATCCTTAAGACGTTTACTGCGACTCGGATGGCGCAATTTACGAAGAGCTTTCGCTTCGATTTGTCGAATACGCTCACGTGTTACACCAAATACTTTACCTACCTCTTCCAACGTACGGGTTCTGCCATCATCTAACCCGAAACGTAAACGAAGAACATTCTCTTCACGGTCTGTTAAAGTATCCAATACATCTTCCAGCTGTTCTTTCAATAATTCATATGCTGCATGATCAGAAGGAGATGTAGCATCCTGGTCTTCAATGAAATCTCCTAGGTGAGAGTCATCTTCTTCACCAATTGGTGTTTCCAAAGATACAGGTTCTTGAGCAATTTTTAAAATCTCACGAACTTTTTCCGGTGTTAAATCCATTTCTTCAGCTATCTCTTCAGGAGAAGGTTCACGTCCTAAATCTTGAAGGAGCTGTCTTTGGACCCGGATTAGTTTATTAATGGTTTCTACCATATGCACCGGAATACGGATTGTTCTGGCCTGGTCAGCAATAGCACGAGTGATAGCTTGTCTGATCCACCATGTTGCATACGTACTGAATTTGAAACCTTTACGGTAGTCAAATTTCTCAACTGCTTTAATTAATCCCATATTACCTTCCTGAATCAAATCAAGGAACAACATCCCGCGTCCTACGTATCTTTTCGCAATGCTGACAACGAGACGAAGGTTAGCTTCTGCCAGACGTCTTTTCGCTTCTTCATCGCCTTCTTCTATACGCTCCGCCAAAACAATTTCTTCTTCAGCAGATAATAGATCAACACGACCAATTTCCTTTAGGTACATGCGTACAGGGTCATTAATTTTTACACCTGGAGGAACACTTAGATCATTTAAATCAAACTCTTCTTCTTTTTCAAGTTCCTGAGTTCCTGGATTATCATCAGCATCACTTTCATTCACTATATCAATACCCTGTTCTCCAAGATATTCATAAAATTCATCCATTTGTTCTGAATCAAGCACGAAGCTGGAAAGTCTTTCTGCTACATCCTCATAGGTAAGGCGGTTTCGTTTTTTCCCTAGCTCTGTAATAAATTCTTTTACCTGATCTAATGTCATTTCTGTGTTGTTATCTACTTCTTTTTCTTTGGAACGTGCTGACTTTTCAGCCATTTGTTCCCCTCCTTCTCAATCCACTTCTTATTTAAAGTCATAAAGAGTTTCTTAACGAGATGAGCTCGATTCCTAATTCGACAGCACGGCTTGTGTCCTGTCTTCTTGTGGCCTCGAGTAGCTCTGCCTCTTTTTCTTTAATGACTAATAATTTTTGATATTTAGTGATTTGGTGGACATAATCATTTAATTCCTGTTCACTCGGATCGTGATTATAGGTCATCATTTCAATTTCTGTTACTATCTTACGTAAATTTGGATCCGGAAGAAAATGCAGAAACAAACTTGTGTCAGCTTCGTGGTCTTCTTCATAAAAAGCAAATAAATACGTAATAATGGCCTGGTGATCATCCACTATCATCTGATTTTCTCCAAGCATTTTTTGAATACGAAATGCAAGTTCACGATCATGCAGCATTAAAGCCAGCAAGGTCTCCTCTGCTTTTATATAAGCAGGTTTGATCCGATTATCCCTACGCACAGTAGCAAATGCTTGCCTTTGATTATTCGGATTAGGAGAGTTTTTTGCCTTCTTATTATGTTTACCCACTTTGCTCTGTTGATTAAGCAAAGAATCAAGAGAAAGTGTGAATTCTGTAGCAATTTGCCTCAAATAAAATTCTCTTTCCACTTCACTATCAAGCTTTGCTGTTTCACGAAGGACTTGATCGATGTAGTCCATCTTATCTCCTTCGTTTGCAAAGTTCTTCCCTCTTTTATGGTAAATCATTTTAAAAGAGATATACGTATGAGCGGCCCCTATTATATCATTTTGGAATTTTTCTTCTCCAAATTCCTTGATATAGTCATCGGGATCATACCCATTAGGCATGACTGCAATTTTCACCTGACAGCCGCTCTCCCGGATCAAATCAGCCGTTTTATTTGCTGCCTCTATCCCCGGGGCATCCGAATCATAACAGATGATAATGGTATCTGTACTTCGTTTAAGCAATTGAAGGTGCTGTTCCGTTAATGCTGTACCCATCGTTGCAACACCATTGTGTACCTCTGCACGATCTGCAGATATACAATCAGCAAATCCTTCAAACAAGATAGCTGCGCCTTTTTTTCTTATAAACGGGCGAGCCAGATGATAGTTATATACTATTTTGCTCTTGTTAAATAGAGGTGTCTCAGGACTATTTAAATACTTTGGTTCATCACCGGCTGCAAGCGCTCTTCCAGAAAAAGCAATTGTTTTACCTTGCCTGTCAAAGATCGGAAACATAATTCTATTTCGGAATCGATCGAAATAATTCTGTCCGTCTTCCCGTTTAACCAGCAAACCTGCTTTTTCCATACGTTCGATTGAAAAGTTTCGCTTCTTTAGGAAATTATGCACATAATCCCAGGAATCCAATGAGTACCCTATCTGAAATTTTTCTATGGATTCCATTGTAAATCCACGACTCAGCAGATATTCCAGGGCGTCCTGACCCTGTTTTGTATTTACAAGCAAATGATGGTAAAATTTCCTTAAAAGCTCATGTGCTTCCTTCATATCATCGAGCTCATGACGGGGCTTTGTCCCATCCGAAGATTCATTTTCATGAATTTCTAATGGTATATTGGCCCTCTCAGCCAAACTTTTTGCAGCTTCTGTGAAGGAATATCCTTCTATGTCCATTAAAAATGTAAATACATTCCCTCCGGCACCACATCCAAAACAATGGAAGATTTGTTTATCAGGGGCTACAGAAAATGATGGACTGTTTTCATTATGAAATGGACATAGACCAAAGTAATTTCGACCTTGTTTTTTTAGCTGAACATATTCACCAACGACATCAGCGATATCATTTTTATTGCGAATTTCGTTCACCGTTTCTTCTGGTATTAATTGGTTTTTCAAATTTTAACACCTGTTTCATAATAAGCATGAATAACTTAATTCTATATCGGTCCCTGAAATCCTTCAATTTTCGACAATATTTTTTGTAATGCTTCCGAAAATTTCATTTTATCAAGGTCCTTTATTTTCCTTGGCCCTTTTTCATACTTGCCGGATCTTCTTGCTTTCGCATTCAAATGCCTGGTTTCAAGAAATGAATCAATTTCATTATCTGTTATCTCTTTACCTCTTGATGTTAAGACGTAAGCATGTTTAGCAAGACATCCTGCTGCCAATCCTATATCTTCAGTAATTACAATATCATGCCGCTTTAAATGATTTAATATATATAAATCTGCCGCATCTCTTCCCGGTTCTACCCATCTCCAGGTAACATCAGGATAACGGTCGGTAGTGTTGGTATAGGCTGCCACAAAGTTAATCTCTACTTCATATGGTTTGCATACGCTCAAAACCTCTTCTTTAACCGGGCAGGCATCCGCATCTACAAAAACCGTTAAACGACTCTTCCTTTGTATTTCTACATCTCTCATCTTAATCCTTCTTTTTTCCAGGCTGATTATCCATTTGTCGAATTATTTTTTTTAGGACTTCTTGACTTTTTGTTTTTTAAAAGCTTATTCTAGTTTATTCCTTTATAAATAACTCTAAACCTGATGAAAGGTATTTTATCACGATTTTTTATTATAAAATAAATCTTGTCAAATTGCCACACTTTTAACTCGCTTAACATAATCCTTTATTTTACATGTAAAAAACATGCTTCCGCATGCTCTTTTTTATTGTTGTTTATTTACGATATTAACAATAATATTTGCGGTTTCTTCTACAGCCTTATTCGTTACATCAATAACGGGGCAATTAAGTTTGTTAACAATGGCTTCAAAGTAGGCTAATTCTTCTTTTATGCGATCCATATTTGCATAAACCGCGCTATCATTCAATCCGAGAGACTTTAGACGTTCTCTTCTGATATTGTTCAACTTTTCACTGCTAATCGCTAATCCAATACATTTATTAGGATTTATCTTGAATAATTCTTCAGGAGGTTCAACTTCTGGAACAAGCGGGACATTCGCCACCTTAAATCGTTTATGTGCCAAAAATTGAGATAAAGGAGTTTTTGAGGTACGTGATACACCCAATAGTACAATATCAGCCTTGACAATTCCTTTTGGATCTCTGCCATCATCATATTTCACTGCAAATTCAATTGCCTCAACACGCTTAAAATAATTTTCGTCCAACTTCCTAACCAATCCAGGTTCATTTAAAGCTTGTTCTCCAAACTGTTTTTCAAGCGTATCAATGAAAGGACCAATTATATCAAAAGACACGATCTTTTTTTCTGCAGCTTTTTCAGCCATATACTCGCGTATATCTGGCTTTACCAACGTATAAGCTATAATAGCATTATCCATTTCAGCTAAACTTAACACCTCATCGATGGTCGATATATCTTCCACGAAAGGTATTCGTTTAAGCGTAATATTATGATTACTAAATTGACTCACTGCCGCCTTTGTCACAAGGTCCGCTGTTTCACCCACTGAATCCGAAACCACATATATGATAGATTGATTCATTGTCTCCTCCAATAATGAATAATTTCTCTTTTATCTGAATTGATTAATGGTCGTCTCGCGCCAAACCAACAAACGCCTTTGTTATGTTTGTTTTAGTTAACCGGCCTATGACCTCAAAGCCCTTTGGACTTTTTTTGACAACCGGTAGGGCATCAATTTGCTTATCGATTAATTTCTCTGCCACATCAATCAGTAAATCTTCTTTCGTGCACACCGTAATATTAGGCATTCTTGTCATAATAATATGTACCGGAATACTGCTTAATTCCTGTTGACCGAGACTAGCTCTTAACAGGTCTTTCCTGGAAAGAACACCAACAAGAAGCGACTCTTTATCCACAACAAATAAGGTACCCACATCTTCTAAAAACATGGTGCATATTGCATCGTAAACAGATACACCTTCACTGACTACAATTGGTATAGACTGATAATCTCCGACCAATAGCTTTTTAAGATTATCTGTGAGCAATTGGGTTTCCGTCCTGCCTGTATAGAAATACCCTACACGCGGCCTTGCATCCAAATAACCGGCCATTGTCAAAATCGCTAAATCCGGGCGCAATGTAGCACGTGTTAAATTTAATTGTTCGGCAATATTTTCGCCAGTAATCGGCCCATTATCTTTAACAATTTGAAGGATTTGTTCTTGTCTTTTGCTTAGTTCGATCTTACTCACCACCCTAAAGTGCCCATATACTTAAATTATATAATTTAAGTATAAACTATTTATACATGAAGTGTAATAAATCCACTTAATTTAAAATAAGCCTGCCCAATAAGGGGAGATTGCATTCCTTATTGAGCAAGCTTTACATTAAAATTTAATTTTTGTTTGTAAAAAGGCTGGAAGTTCTTCGATGCTGATACGAGTTTGCTCCATTGTATCACGGTCACGTACAGTTACTTGGTTATCCTCAACTGAATCAAAATCATATGTGATACAGAAAGGTGTTCCAATTTCATCATGACGACGATATCGTTTACCGATAGAACCGGCTTCATCATAGTCTACCATAAAGTCCTCTGACAGTTTGGCAAATACTTCTCTTGCCCCCTCAGAAAGCTTTTTGGACAGCGGCAGTACTGCAGCTTTAAATGGTGCCAGAGCTGGATGAAGATGCATTACCGTACGGGAAGTACCATCTTCAAGCTGTTCTTCTTCATATGCATCAATTAAGTAAGCCAATGTTACGCGGTCTGCTCCCAGGGATGGCTCAATACAATAAGGAATATACTTTTCGTTTGTCTCAGGATCCAAATAGTTGAAATCTTCTCCTGAGTACTCCATATGTCTCTTTAAATCAAAGTCTGTACGGGATGCAATGCCCCAAAGCTCTCCCCAACCAAACGGGAATTTATATTCAAAATCAGTGGTTGCATTACTGTAATGAGATAGTTCTTCCTCCTCATGATCACGAAGGCGGAAGTTTTCCTTTTTCATACCTAATGATAACAACCAGTTTTCAGCATAATCTTTCCAATATTGGAACCATTCCAGTTCAGAACCTGGTTTGCAGAAAAATTCCAATTCCATTTGTTCAAATTCACGTGTACGGAATGTAAAGTTACCTGGTGTAATCTCGTTACGGAAGCTCTTACCAACCTGAGCAATACCAAAAGGCAATTTTTTTCTCATTGTACGCTGTACATTTTTAAAGTTAACAAAAATACCTTGTGCTGTTTCTGGACGAAGGAAGATTTCATTTGTACTCGTTTCAGTAACACCCTGGAATGTTTTGAACATTAGGTTAAATTGTCTAATTTCTGTAAAATCCTTTGCTCCACAATCTGGACATGCAATATCATTCTCTTGAATCAATTCTTGCATTTTATCAAAAGATAAGCCATCCACGATCATCTCTGTACCTTTAGCCTGCAATGCATCCTCAATCAATTTATCCGCACGATGACGAGCTTTACATTTCTTACAATCAATCATTGGATCATTAAAGTTTCCGATATGACCGGAAGCCTCCCACGTACGTGGATTCATTAGTATTGCAGAATCAAGGCCCACATTGTATGGTGATTCTTGAATAAACTTTTTCCACCATGCTTTTTTAATATTGTTTTTTACCTCTACGCCAAGAGGGCCATAATCCCATGTATTCGCAAGTCCTCCGTAAATTTCGGAGCCGGGAAAAATAAATCCTCTGTGTTTCGCGTGTGATACAATTTGATCCATTGATACTGTCATATTCGTTCTCTCCTTTGTACAAATTAAAAAACTCTCGTCTCTATGCTTTTTAAGAGCATAGGGACGAGAGTTAATCGCGGTTCCACCCTATTTGCCGGATTTCCGGCCACTTTGTATGCGTTACTCCAGACTGCCTTCTTTGGTTGATATGTTCCGGCTTACACCAGTCCCGGACTCGCTTAGCATATCGTAATCCAAATACTACTTTCCTTCACTGTAACTACATATTAATTTATCTCACATTCTATACAATAATGACCTGTATTGTCAATACAATCACCTAAAGGAAATGATTAAAAATTCCCTTTAAATTTATTCATTTGGTTTAGAAAACGTTTTGCTTTTAATTCTACACCTAAATACTCACCATAGTATGCATCCAGGACTTTTCTGATTTCCTGTTTGGTCTCATCTTTAATAGATATGGTACCAAGGCGATTTAAGTCCATGTAATACAAGATACGCAAAATCCTAACGACAGCCGGTAATATCTTAATTTTATAGGGATCAATATGCTCACATCGATGACATAATAGACCACCTTCTCTTACAGAAAAGGAAAACGTACCATCCTGTGCCCCACAATTCACGCATCGGCTTAACTCAGGTGCGAATCCAAAAACGTTTAACATCTTCAATTCGACTATATTCATAATGACTTCCGGATCATATTCCTCATCGATATAATGGAGCGATAGATAAAATAGGTCATATAAGGACGGGTGAGGTTTTCTCTCCTCTGTTCCTTTATCCAATAATTCTGCGATAAAGGCAGCATAGGCAGTTAAGAAGATATCCTCTCGAATGGAACGGAAGGATTCTTTGGTCTCCGCTTGCTGTAATTGACCCAGTCCACGGCTTCCCTGAAATAAATATGTACCATAATGAAACAACTGGGTGACAGCTGAGAAGCGGCTGTTTGGCTTTTTCGCTCCTCTAGCCATCACTCCAATTTTCCCAAATTCTCTGGTATATAACGTAATAATTTTATTTGTTTCACCATAGTCAGTACTGCGAATGACAATTCCTTCGCACTTTGTTAGCACGTCACTCACTCCAATATGACGGCAAGATTATTAAATTATAGGGATTTCCATTTCTTCGTGATCCTCTTTAATCACATCAGGTTGGCCTTCATTCTGTCTTTCAAGTTCCTTAAAAAGAAGATAAGTATCCACACTGCCGGTTTGTCTAAAAACATTCCAGGTAAAGCTAATCATACTTATTCCACCTTTCGTTCATAGAAACGCTAATTGTCTCCCCTTACCTAACATTAGCTTCACCAACCTGAAAAAAATCATGTGATTAAAAATTTACTAATTCCGTTTCCCTATATTGCCGAATAAAATTATTTTTTAATGTAAAAGCCTGCAGGAAGTAGGTCATGAAGACGTTGCCACAGGACGTGGCGTTTTTAGTCTTTGATCCTTGATTCGGTTCCTACGTCCTGCTTTTTACGCAATTGAGCTTCGACTCTTAACTCCTCGAGACATAAGTGTAGCCACTGCGGAGGCCAACACGATGTTGGTCACAAAGACGTTGCCACACGATGTGGCGTTCTTAGTCTTTGATCCTTGATTCAGCTCCTACGTCCTGCCCTTTATGCAATCGAGCTTCAGGGCCTAAGTGCTCGAGTCATAAGCAAATACCCTACGGGAGAAAAACCCTCCCTTCGAGTATTCGTCTTATGCTTGTCGCTCCTGAGCAAGGCCCTTCAGCATCTTAATTAATCGAGC
This sequence comes from Pradoshia sp. Z6_59, assembly GCF_058267515.1. NCBI lineage: Bacteria > Bacillati > Bacillota > Bacilli > Caryophanales > Bacillaceae > Pradoshia > Pradoshia sp. Z6_59. The sequence goes on along the minus strand of NZ_JBZCPP010000004.1, from coordinate 136,510 downwards.
TTCGACGGCTAGGAGCTCAGGACATAAGCATAGCCACTGCGGGGGAGAACCTTCCCCTTCGTGCCTCTGTCTTATGCTCCTCGCTCCTGACCAAGCCGTCTCAGCATCTTAATAATCATCTTCTCTAAATCCAATATCCCTTAAATGGGAGGCTTTGTTTCTCCAGTCTTTTTGGACTTTTACCCATAGTTCTAGGAATACTTTGGAGCCTAGTAGGTTTTCGATGTCGGTGCGGGCGCGTTGTCCTATTTCTTTTAGCATCGCGCCTTTTTTCCCGATAATGATTCCTTTTTGGGAGTCACGTTCTACAATGACTGTTGCCATAATGTGGACGGTCTCTGATTTTTCTTTTCGCTCAATTTTATCAATCACTACTGCAAGGGAATGTGGGACTTCTTCTCTTGTTAAATGTAATGCTTTTTCACGAATCATCTCTGAAATAATGAAACGTTCTGGGTGATCTGTTATTTGATCGGCTGGATAATATTGCGGTCCCTCTGGTAAATAAGCATTAATTTGCTTTAATAAAGTTTCAATATTATTTCCTTCAAGAGCAGAAATAGGAACAATTTCAGCAAAGTCATATTTCTCTTTATACGTATCTATGATGCTGAATAATTCATCGGGATGAATCTGGTCGATTTTATTAATGACAAGGAAAACAGGTGTCTTACATGTTTTTAACTTTTCAATAATAAATTCCTCTCCGCGTCCAAAGCCCTCCTCGGCGTTTACCATAAAGAGAATGGCATCTACTTCCTGCAATGCAGTTGAAGCCACTTTCATCATAAAATCACCAAGCTTGTGCTTTGGTTTATGGATTCCCGGTGTATCAATAAAAATGATTTGACTTTCATTTGTTGTTAATACGCCTTGAACTTTATTACGTGTGGTTTGCGGTTTATCGCTCATAATGGCAATTTTTTGCCCAATAACTCGGTTGATAAAAGTCGATTTACCTACATTTGGTCTTCCAATAATAGATACAAATCCTGATTTAAATGATTTATTAGTTTGATTAGTCATGCATTTCCTCCGGTGTAAGGCTCCGGATAACAGCTCTTGATCTTTCGAATCCTCTTTTATCATCTTGTAAGTTAGTTGAAATTACCGATATACGCTATCTCACAATCCGAAATAGCCTACCTTCAGTCCCACAAGAAGTAACAGGATGCTCTCTTTCAGCTGTTACCGCCAATTTTTTATATTTGGTTAATCCATGAGAAAAAGATTGAAAAAATGCGTTTATTTATACAATCATATATAGAATAAGCTGCATTTCATGTAACAGCAATGAATCAGTCACCTTTTTCGACAGCTGCTTCAATTAGGGTTAGTACATATACCTTAACACGCTTTTTACTCAATAATTAAACCTTGATTATCCATATCTTACTTTCTCTTCTTCAATTAAACAAGCATGCTCCAGATCCTAGGCAGAAAAATAATAAAACCGATAATAGCCGAAAGAATAGCATATACCAATACAGCTCCAGCAGCTAAATCTTTTGCTGCCTTAGCAAGCGGATGATATTCTCCTGTTACCAGATCCACCACTTTTTCTATCGCTGAATTAATAAGCTCTAACGTCAGCATACCACCAATCGCTATAAGGACAAATAACCATTCTATTTTTGTAATAGAGAAGGAAAAAGCCGCTATACAAACGACTATAGCGGCAGTCAAATGGAACCTGAAATTTGCTTCTTTTTTTGCTCCATAGAGAATTCCCTGCCAGGCATAATAAAATCCTTTTAAAAAACGGTACAATGCTTTCTTATCTTGTGAGCCCATACTGTTCCAACAACTCTTTTTGTCTTGAAAACATTACTTTTTCATCTTCTTCATTCATATGGTCATAGCCAAGCAAGTGAAGGAATCCGTGGATTGCCAAAAAACCAAGTTCACGTTCATATGAATGTCCATATTCTTCAGCCTGTTCCTTCGTACGGTCAATCGAGATAATAATATCCCCTAAGACTGCCGGAACGTCCTCACCGATAATCTCAATTTCTCCCTCTCCCATTTCTTCCATAGCAAATGAGATAACATCGGTTGGCGCATCTTTTTGACGGTACTCTTTATTAATTTCATGAATACGTTCGTTATTTACAAAAGTTACAGAAACTTCGCTGCCCTCTGTCACCTTTTCCTGCATAGCTGCAAATTCAAGCAATTTTGCGACGAGCTCCTGTTGTTGTGGAGTTACTTGCTCCGTTTCATCTAAGATATCAATGGTTAGAATCATTTCTTTCACCTACTCTATTCTTTTTCTAATTCTGGATATTCAATGCGGTTATGAAATATGCCCGCTAACGTTTCACATAAAGATTGACTTACTTTATTCAATTCCTTAAACGTTAAATCGCATTCATTCAACTGTCCATCATTTAGTCTATCAGCAATTATGGACTTTACAAGCTTTTCGATTGTAGCCTGCGTAGGAGACTTCAAGGATCGTACAGCTGCTTCTACACTATCCGCTATCCCAATAATAGCTGCTTCCTTCGTTTGCGCTTTCGGCCCTGGATATCTGAAGTTTTCATCCTTAACCTCGCCCCCTGCTTCACATGCTTTGTGGTAAAAGAACTTTAGCAGGGTTGTCCCGTGATGCTGCTCAACAATATCGACAATCTCTTTCGGCATCTTATATTTTTTCACCATTTCAGCCCCATCAGTCACATGGGAAACTATAATTTTTGTACTTTTCTCCGGTGACAGATGATCATGAGGATTTTCAATATTGACCTGATTCTCAATAAAATAATAAGGTCTCTTCGTTTTCCCTATATCATGATAGTAACATCCAACCCTTGCAAGCAACCCATTGGCTCCAATCGCTTCACAAGCGGCCTCAGCAAGGTTTGCAACCATCACACTATGATGATAGGTACCGGGAGCCTCCGTTAATATTTTTCGTAAAAGCGGATGATTCGGATTTGATAATTCAATCATCCTCATAGAAGAGAATATACCAAATCCTGTTTCAATAAAAGGAAGGATTCCAATCGTAAAGACAGCAGAGATGACCCCTGACGCAATCGCTGCAACAAGAATCATAATGTGATTAATACCGCTCCCGCCAATCCAGATCAGACCTAATACCACGATCAAATTAATGATTGCATTGATCATACCTGCTCTTAATATACTAGTGCGCGCTATCCCCTGTTTCAATAGAAGGATTCCCGAGATGCCGCTTACAAGAATATAAATCCCCATCGTCACATGTACAGTTCCCGCTAATTCCTCTTTAAACATTATACTGCCGATAACGGAAAGGACTATTGTTATTCCCACAGCATAGCGCTCTCTCATTAGGATTGTTACAAGCATGGCCGCCATCGCTGCGGGGAAGAAATAAGCGATTGATTCCTGGCTTAACATTACAAATATATGAATTATCTTCATAAATAGCAGTGCCAGGAGATAGACGATACTGAAAATGAATAGATTATCCCGATAATCTTCATGTTCTTCGTTTCTGATTGTATTACCAAACATCATATAGACACCAGCAAAAATTAATACAATAACCGCAGCCAATCCAACATATGGAAGAAGGGAGTCCTCACTATTCAGAAGACCAACCAGCTTTAATTGGCGATAAACTTCTGCGTCAATTAAATATCCTTCCTCGGCAATGATCTGTCCCTGAAGAATCCTGACAGGCTCAACGGATTCACTTGCATTTTCCCTTGCTCTCTCTGTTGATTCAGGATCAAAAAACACGTTCTGAATAATTGCATACCTTCCTAAATCAACTGATGCTGATTTTAATCTCACAGGAAGACTAGAGTATTTTATTCCCTCTTCGACCTTCTTCTTGGCATTTTCGACCTCATTTGCCCTTATGCCATCTTTCATGGTCTCATTAATGCTGGTCATCGTAATATCCTTGGCAATGGATAAGTCAGATAAGGTCGAGCCCAACAGATTAATCAGTGTTTCATCGGTTAAATCTTTATTAACATTATCAGATAATTTTCCTCTTAAATCAGATACATAATCTGAAGGCTTCAAAAGTGTTTGTGCCGAATTTTTCTTATCTTTCTCCACCTCTTGATTTTTCAAACCGGCACTAACCACACTTTCTGCCGATGTATAGATTTCATTTATTAAATTGACTCTCTTTTTCACATATTCTTTATTAACTGTATAAACATCCTCAACACTATTAACTGCTTTTTGCTGCTTTTCTTTTGTTTCGACTGGATCTTCTATTGTCTTCGGAGACCGAATCGTCGTTTCAGCAACATTGTAAAGCTCAACATTAAGTTTTTCCGGTTTAACGCTATCAAACAAAAAAATAAAGGAAATGAGCGCCATTAATAAAAGAATACCTATCTGCGAAACTGGTTTGGATACCCAATTTTTAAAAGAGCTGCCTATGGTTTTAAATTTCATACGTTTCCCTTTCCGGCGGAGGATTTTATTTATATATAATTTTCTAACACTTTCTGTAATAATAACAGGTTTTATTGTTCCTTTCACTTACAATTGTAAGAATAACAAATTTATAATAAAAAAAGCCACAGTTAATTCTGTGGCATGTTTCTAACTTTATTATCACTGTTGAGTTGGTTCAAAATTTTCATATGCCTGAATGATTTTTGCAACAAGTGGATGCCTAACCACATCAGTTTGATCTAGGTGGATAAACTTAATGCCTGAAACATCTTTTAATATTCTTTCAGCTGCCCTTAGCCCTGATTGGACACCACGTGGCAGATCTATTTGTGAAGTATCACCGGTAACGACTATTTTAGAACCAAATCCCAGTCGAGTCAGGAACATTTTCATTTGAGCCTGTGTTGTATTTTGCGCTTCATCCAGAATCACAAAAGCGTCATCAAGCGTTCTTCCCCTCATATAGGCTAAGGGTGCTATTTCAATTGTACCACGCTCAATAAGTCTGGTTGTTTGTTCTAACCCTAAGATATCATGAAGGGCATCATAAAGAGGTCGTAAATATGGATCCACTTTTTCTTTTAGATCTCCCGGTAAGAAGCCCAAGCTTTCACCTGCTTCGACGGCCGGCCTTGTTAAAATAATACGTTTAACATGTCCATTTTTCAATGCAGTCACGGCCATAACAACAGCTAAATACGTTTTTCCCGTTCCGGCTGGACCAATCCCAAATACTAAATCTTTTCCTCTAATAGCAGAGATATATTCCTTCTGGCCCAATGTTTTTACACGGATTGATTTACCCTTAGCGCTTCTGGCAATTTCCTCATCATATAGATCAGAAAAGTATTCCAATGTACCGCTATTTGATAAATTTATCGCATAAACAACCTCACGAGGTCCAATCTTAATCCCTTTTCGTATAATGGCTAAAAGCGTTTGCAGGATCTCATCCGCTTTCTCCAAATTCTCAGGATTACCGGACACACTGATTGTTTCACCCCTGGAAACAATACTGACTCCAAGCTCACTTTCCAATATCTTTAGATTGCTATCATGTACACCAAACAGTTCTGCTGCCTCATTTGGTGATTCCAATTGTAAATTAATCAATTTAGACTTCTCTGACATTCGCTAGTCTCCTTGAATCATCGGTTGTCCGATTGCAATATTTTCTAAAACTTGATAATGTATAGTCATTTTAACTTTACCATTGTCAAGCTGGTTTTTCAAAATTTTTTCATTCATTATGGTTGCATCATCGGGAGCATTCTTCAGAACATCCTTTTTCCCCATATTCATCGCCTGCTTCTCCGCCTCAGTTTTTGTATAGACTCGTGTCACCTTTTCTTTACTGCGATATGTCTTCTTATGAAAGGCAACAGGAACCTCCCACTTCAAAAATTTAAATGTTTTTTCATCCTCTTCCACTTCATATTCTTTAAAATTATGTTCACCAAATCCCCATATCGGCACATGAGTATTACCAAAGCTTAGACTGTATTTATTTTTAGCATCACCATTAAACACATATAAATTCGTTTCGAGCGGAACCTCTACGCTTGTTTTATACCATGCTTCTCCCATGACCTTTCCTTTAGCTCCTACAAATTTTTGATTATCCTCTTTACCAATAAATCCGCTAACCAGGATTTGCCCCTTGCTGACAACCTGATGCTTTTCTACCAAGCCTTGTCCTCTTTCAACCAACGTTTGGACAATGGTCGCTTTTTTTGCGGAAATGAGATTCACATATAAATCAGCAGAGTTCTTCTTAGGCTGCTTTTTTTCAACAACCTGAAAATGAAAGGTCGTCCCTTCCAGCTGTACGCCAATCCAGGTAATGGATGGTACCCGTTCACTGAGCTCCTTTTGTATATCTTCCATATCCCCAACAGCAAACTGAAGCTTCCCGACTTTTATATTCATTTCATCCAATTCTTTACTGATTTGATGTTCAATCGCCGGACTGGCCCCTTCTATTTTTATCCCCCAAATCATATTAGATAGAATAAAAATGATCATAAAAAACAGCATCACACCGACCACCAGACCGCTGTATCTTTTCAGTTTTAAGGCAAAAAAAGGCCCTCCTCTTCTTTCTAAAAAAGAGACCTTACAGCCGCTGTTTCTTACTGCCTTCCTCAATTGAGGAATGTCAGATAGCTTCATATAAAAAACAACTGTTTCTGTGCCCATATTTTTTGCATCCCAAACTTGAATGCCCTCTTTAAGCATCCTGTTTATACATCGCTCTGTACCTTGCCCCTTTATTTTCACTTTAATATAGCCGGTAATAGTATTCGTCCATTGGTTTTTCATAAGAACCTCCTATTAGGTTATTCTTCGAGGAATATAACTTGATCAATTTTCCCTTCAAGTAAAATTTCTTCCGGAAGAATAGTTTTTAATACAAAAGCCTGACCTTTGACAAGGAGTTGTCCGTTCTTAAGCAGCAATCTTAATTCCTGGTCTGAAAATGTAAGTAAGCCTTTATGATTCTCTATGTAAATATGAATTTGACCCACCATCGTAATCCTTGGCAAATCCATCATGATATCCTGGGGCAGGTCCATTGCGGCCGTGACCCACCTCTTTAAACGATACCCCCATGCACGAGCCATAAGGAAACCTCCCTTTCCGCCGGTTAATATCTTCGTAATCATTACAGGCTGTTCTGTAAAATCACCTCATAATCATACTTATTCGTTAAGAGGTCATTAAATGCTTAATTAAAACGTTCCATTATCAATAATCTGACGGAGAGAAAACGTTGTTATCATTTATAATCCGATGTACATTCTAACGTTTACTTGATTAACAAATAGTGTTGTAGAGTTTGATTGGTCAGGTTTCATCTGTTTAAATCAATCAAGTAAAATCTATGACCAATTACCATAGGAAGAATTAGGATTAAATGTTAAAATATTTTGTGAAAGTTAATTCATACTATTCAATCAAATAACCTAAATCATGTAAAAGTGGACTTTCAACTATATAATTGAGGGTAATTAAAGGAGCTGACCGGAATGCCAAAATCTAATGCAAGACCTAAAATACACATACCGAAAACAAAAAGTGAGAGGATATGGGATACTATTGGTTATTCATGTTATATTGGATCTTTACTTTTTTTAATCTATATTTGGGGTGAACTTCCGGATAAAGTACCAGCTCATTTTAATGCTCAAGGCGAAGTTGACCGTTGGGATTCAAAGCAAGTACTTCTTATTTTGCCTATTATAGGTGCATTTCTTGCTATATTGATGCAATTTATTGAAAAATTCCCCCAATCACATAATTATCCTCAACGATTAAACAAAGAGAATGCTAAAGAATTTTATTTAAATAGCAGAAAAATGATAAATCAATTAAAAGCCATTTGTCTCATTATTTTTACATTAATCATAATTGAATCCGTTTCAATAGCACTAGAATGGGGTGGAGGACTCGGAGTCTGGTTCTTACCAATATTAACAGTAAGTTGTGCTATCCCAATCATTTTTGGCCTAATCAAACAAAGTAAAATCAGATAGCTAAGTCCCTTGATTTTTCATATTAATAGAATAACAAAACGCAGAGAGTACCAAACTCTCTGCGTTGTTCTATATAATCCTATTAAATCATTTGTAATGATAAAAAATGCAGACAAAAACTTCAAAAAGTTTCTGCCTGCATTCACTATAGAACTCTTATCTGATCTGTTTCCTTTTTGAACGGGGAGGACCCAATATTTCTGACATAACAAAAGCTTCCTGCAGGTTGATGTTCCGTACATCAAATCCCTGTTTAGAAGGCTTGACATGTCTTTCTGTTGCTTGTTTTACTGCTTTTTGAACTATTGGCTTGAATTCCCTCGGGACACTTACATCAACCGGGGTTTCTTTTATAACAACCGGCTTTTCAGCTTGCATTACTTTCTTTTTCTGAGCCTCATACTGCTCCTTTATTGTTTGAGCTAGAGAGGTCGCTTCTCTTTGCAAATCAGGATGCCCGCTTAATTTCTTTTTAATCTCTCTTTCGCGTTCCTGAATTTTTTTCCGGATATCATCATCCTGTTTCCCACCAATAGGCTGTGATTGTCCCTTAACAGGTTCACTTTTGTTTATTGGAGGAGATGTATATTTTCTATTTTGCGTTTCATCAGGCTTCTCTGTACCTTTATCCCTTTGAAAGAACCAGCTTATTAAAGTTATAATCAAAAACAGGATAATGGGATTATCCCATATAGCTCCCAAACTCATGGGCAGGACCTCCTTTCCCAGCATTCAGATAGGGAAATTATTCATCATCTGTATTTCGATCATCTTTGTTGGCTTTGCTTATGGATTCTCTCATTTGAGTATCAGATGCAAGGTTTTGATAGTTCATATAATCCATAACGCCCATATTCCCCGCTTTGAAAGCATGAGCCATTGCAAGCGGTACTTCAGCTTCTGACTCAACAACTTTTGCACGCATTTCTTCTACTCTTGCTTTCATCTCTTGTTCTTGTGCAATCGCCATAGCACGGCGCTCTTCAGCTTTTGCTTGCGCAATTTTTTTATCTGCTTCTGCTTGTTCTGTTTGCAGCTCTGCACCAATATTTTTGCCGATATCCACATCAGCTATATCAATAGATAAAATCTCAAATGCTGTTCCGGCATCCAGACCTTTACTTAAGACAGTTTGAGAGATACGTTCCGGATTTTCCAACACAGTTGTATGACTTTCACTGGAACCAATGGTCGAGATTACACCCTCACCAACCCTCGCGATAACAGTCTCTTCACCTGCACCCCCAACCAAACGCTCAATATTGGCACGTACAGTGATTCTAGCCTTTGCTTTAACCTCAATCCCATTAATAGCAACACCCGCAATAAACGGCGTTTCTATGACTTTAGGGTTAACACTCATTTGTACAGCTTCCAGCACGTCACGTCCTGCAAGGTCAATCGCTGCACAACGTTCAAATGTCAAATCAATATTGGCACGATGAGCCGCAATTAGTGCATTAACAACCCGATCTACATTACCACCGGCTAGATAATGACTTTCCAGTTGATTCGTTGTTACATTTAGACCTGCTTTTGACGCTTTAATTAAAGGATTGATAACACGGCTTGGAGATACTCGACGCAATCTCATCCCAACCAATGTAAAGATGCTTACTCTCACTCCGGAAGCGATCGCTGAAATCCAAAGCATAACCGGTACAAAAGTGAATAGTACTGCCAATAAAATGATAACTAAAGCAATGCCCACAAGAGCAAAAATAGATGCTGATGTTAATACCATTTGTTTATAACTCCCTTCATACTTCTAATTATTATGAATCTAATGGTCGTACTACTATACGGGAACCTTCTGTTTTAATTACTTTGACATGCGTTCCCTTCGTTACAAAACTACCTTCACTTACCACGTCAATTCTTTCCCCTTCAAGCGAGAGTGTTCCAGAAGGACGCAGGTCAGTGACAAGAATACCTACTTTTCCAACTAAATCATGACGATTAATATTAGAAACATATCCACTCTCCGTATTCGTAGAATCTGTGAGTATAATCCTATTAAAGGCTGTCATTTTCTTTCCAAATACTTTAATTAATATCACACTTGCTATAAATCCTGCAATCAATGCAATTAATATTGCGATTGCCATATGCTCCACATCCCCCGCAGCAAGAAAGAAGCTTGCTATAATTGCCATAAAACCAATAATTCCTACAATACCGCCAGGAAGGAATAATTCCAGTAACAGGAACGCTATTCCAACTATAAATAAAATTAACGGTTCATATCCAGCCAGACCTGATACCATATGTCCATAAAAAAACAATAACAGAGACGTAATACCGGCAAACCCAGGTAAGCCAAAACCAGGTGAATAAAGCTCAACGACAAGACCTATTGTACCAATCGACAATAGAATAGGAATTACAATCGGATTCGTAAGGAAACGGGCTACTTTATCAGCAAAGCTTTCACCAAATTGAATTAATTCAGCTTTTTCATATCCCAGCGTTTTTAATAATTCCTTTTGATTTTCAACTGTACCTTCACTATAACCGACCTTTACAGCCTGGCTTGCTGTGAGCGTAAGCAGCTCTCCTTTTTTCGCTCCATAATCTGGCAAATCAATATCCTCATCAGCCATTGCTTTAGCGTATAACGGATCTCTTCCACTTGATTCAGCAGCCTTTTGCATATTTGCAAGCCAATAGGATTGTGCTTTTTTATCAGCTGCATTTCCATCAGATGTTATGACAGCAGCTGCACCCATCGTTGCACCGGGTACCATATAAATCTCATCTGCATTTAAAGAAATAAATGCACCTGCAGATAGGGCTCGGTTATTAACAAAGGCTATTGTTTTTAATTTAGTATTTGCAAATGTTTCACCGATCTCATCTGCTGCATCTACCGCCCCGCCAGGTGTATTAATATCGAATATAATCGCTTCTGCCCCATCCTTCTCAGCGGTTGCTATCGCTCTTTTCAGAAAGTTAGATAGACCTTTTTCAACCTCATCTTGCAAAGGGACTATGTATACTTTATCAGCATTCGCATTTCCTGACGGTGGACCTGCAATTCCAATTAAAAAAAATGCAAAGATGATCATAACTGACCACCATCTTTTCCTCATACCTATTAACCCCTCCTTTCTTCTCCATTTTTGACGTCTTAATTCATTATACGTTATTTGCATGGATAAGTTTCACAATACTTAGATATTCATCATATAATTAATTTACGGGATATAAAAAACCCGCAAATTAAATTTGCGGGTTTTAAACGTCTTATTTTGTAAGATTTTGCAGTACAAGTTTATTGACTAAAGATCCATCAGCTTTACCCTTCACTTTTGGCATGACAGCAGACATTACTTTGCCCATGTCAGCCTTGGAAGTGGCATTCGTCTCGGCAATCGCTTGAGTAACAATCGCATTTAACTCATCCTCGGATAATTGCTGTGGCAAATATGCCTCGACAATCTCGATTTCTGATTGAAGCTTTTCGACCAAATCTTGGCGTCCTGCTTTATCAAATTCCTGGAGGGAGTCTTTGCGTTGCTTTAATTCGCGAGAAAGTACGGTTAACTCTTCATCTTCGGATAATTCTTGTTTACCAAGCTTTATTCCTTCATTTTGAAGAGAAGCCTTCACCATTCGGATGACGGAGAGCTTGTCTTTTTCTCTGTTCTTCATAGCTTGTTTCATATCGCTGTTTAAACGCTCAACAAGACTCATTTAAGGGCACCTCTTTTAGAACTTGCGTTTTCTCGCAGCTTCAGACTTTTTCTTACGTTTTACACTAGGTTTTTCATAGAATTCGCGCTTTCTTACTTCCTGCATAGTACCTTGCTTGGAAACTGTGCGTTTGAAGCGTCGAAGAGCATCTTCAAGCGATTCGTTTTTCTTAACGACTGTTTTAGACATCTCTTTCCCTCCCTCCGAGCACAACAACTCTAATTTCCTACACATAGAAGGAAACCATGTACCTTCAAATTATAATATATGTGTCGTTCAAGGTCAACTGTTATTCCTATAATCGTGTAGGTTAATTGAATGATTTAGATAATACAGATTTAAACTCTCCACTCTTTCTATCTATATATACCTCATTTTAAAAAAATAGAAACGGGCTGATGCGATCTGCACCAGCCCCACTGCCCAATATTATGAATTAACAACAACAGCTTGTTCAACCATATCATCCATCACACGGACAAATTGTCCTTCATTGTATGGATATCCGGCTTTTGTAATTTTTACTTTTACAATCTTTCCAACCATATCTTCCGTTGCAGGGAACACGACTTTCAAATAGTTATCGGAATACCCTTGATATAGTCCTTTTGTCTCTCCATCCTCATATAGTTCCTCAGGAATTACTTCGAGAACTTCATTTTCATAGCTGGAAGCATATTCTTTCGCAATCTGCTCAGATAGTGAAATCAAGCGATGCACTCGATCGTTTTTAACATCCTCATCCACTTGATCTTCCATGCGGGCAGCCGGCGTACCAGTACGTTTAGAATAAGGGAATACATGCAGTTCAGAGAAACGATGATCTTTAATGAAATTATATGTTTCCATAAACTCTTCCTCTGTTTCACCAGGGAACCCAACAATCACATCTGATGTCACCGCTAAGTCAGGAAGTACTTCACGCAATCTTTCCAGTCTTTCTGCAAAGAATTCAGTAGAATACTTACGGCGCATACGTTTAAGGACCGTATTAGAAGCTGATTGTATCGGAATATGCAAGTGAGGCACTACTTTATCAGACTCACGTAATACTTCAATCACTTCATCTGTTATTTGAGAGGCTTCAATGGATGAAATACGAATTCGTTTCAATCCTGCCACTTTTTGATCGAGTTCTCTCAATAGCATAGCGAGATTATAATCCTTCAAGTCTTCACCATAACCACCTGTATGAATACCTGTCAGGACAATTTCTTTATAGCCCGCTGCGACAAGCTGCTGAGCTTGGCGAATAACTTCCTGAGGATCACGGGAGCGCAGCAATCCGCGAGCCCAAGGAATAATACAGAATGTACAGAAGTTATTACATCCTTCCTGAATTTTCAGTGACGCACGCGTACGATCTGTAAAAGCAGGTACATCCATTTCTTCATAAACTCTCGTTTTCATGATATTTCTTACGCCATTAATAGGCTGTCTTTCAGTTAAATACGTATCGATATAACCTATTAATTTATCACGGTCCTGTGTTCCGACAACTATGTCCACTCCTGGAATTGCCATGATTTCTGCCGGTGAAGTTTGTGCATAACATCCCGTTACACAAATAACAGCATCAGGATTCTTACGTACGGCCCTGCGAATAATCTGCCGGCTTTTTTTATCTCCTGTATTTGTAACAGTACATGTATTAATTACATAAACATCCGAGCGTTGTTCAAAATCGACTCTTTCATATCCTGAAGCTTGAAACAGCTGCCATATCGCTTCTGTCTCATAATGATTCACTTTACATCCTAATGTATGGAACGCTACAGTTGCCATTCCCTTCACCTCGCTAATTCTAATTGATATGATATTGCTGACAATGCGTATAAAGGAGCAGTCTCTGTACGTAAAATACGCGGTCCAAGACTGCATGTTTGAAAGCCATTTTCTAAAAGTTGGTTCACTTCCGCGGTATCTAAGCCGCCTTCAGGGCCAAATACCATTAAAAGAGACTGCCCTGGTACCATCCCTCTAATTGTTTTCGCCAATTGCGAAGATTCCCCTTGCTTAGCGTCTTCTTCATAAGCAACCAGCTTATAATCATAGCTTTCAGCAAGATCTAACAATCTGCGAATATCTACAGGATCGTAAACACTTGGTATTTCAGTCCGATGGGATTGTTCTGCAGCTTCCTTCGCTATTTTCCGAAGCCGTTCTGTTTTCTTTGCAGCCTTTTTAGAATCCCATTTTACAATAGAACGAGTTGCATTAAAAGGGATAAAGGTATTTGCACCCAATTCTGTCCCTTTTTGGATAATCAATTCTAGTTTATCCCCTTTAGGCAAACCGTTCACAATAGTTACTTGAATGGGCAGTTCTTTTGTTCCTTCTATCCAATCAATAATGCGGCCAGTCAGAGCTTTATCTTGAATGGATTCAATTTTGACGATCGCCGTTTTTTTATCAATAACCCCATAAAATGTATCACCTGGATTCATTCGCATGACCCGGGTCATATGGTGAAAATCATCTCCGGTTATCGTCACTTCAAATTGATTATCTAATTTCTCAATAAAATATCTCTGCATGGCCTGCACCTTTCTATCCTTAAAATCAATAACGACTATAGCATTATTGCGGCGGAAAAACGTTTAGGCGTCTGCCTAATAATCCCTTACGAAATTCCTGCCTTCCGCGTTTAGTCCTTAACTTAAGTATAGTGGGAGTTTGAGCTCCCACTATACTCTAAACACCCACCTGAAGTGGTGATTTCTCTTAAATCAAGTAAGACTTATAATTTACGAGCTGTAATAGAGACCCAGTCTTCCATTGTCATGACATCCTCAATTACAAGTCCGGATTTCTGAATAGCTTCTTCAACTTCCCGGCGTTTTTGCTGGATGATGCCGGAAGATATAAAGGTTCCGCCTGGTTTAAGCACTCTCGCTACATCTTCTGTACAACGTACAATAATTTCAGCCAATATATTGGCTACCACTATATCTGCTTCAAATTCAATTCCTTTTAAAAGGTCATTTTGTTTAATTGTAACTTTATCATGGACCTTATTTAATTTACAATTCACCCTGGCACTGTTCACAGCTACCTCATCCAAATCAAGCGCTAAAATGGACTCAGCACCAAATTTTGCAGCAGTGATTGTAAGTACCCCTGAACCAGTCCCTACATCAATGACCTTCATCCCAGGTTTGACTGTCTTCTCAAGTGCTTGAATACAAAGTACAGTTGTAGGATGTGTACCTGTACCGAATGCCATGCCTGGATCCAATTCAATAATTTTTTCATCTGTATGAACCGGAGTGTATTCCTCCCACGTCGGAACGATTGTGACTTGTTCCGAAATCTTTACTGGATGGTAATACTTTTTCCATGCAGTAGACCATTCTTCCTCATTAACCTCACTGATGGTTACTTTATTATGACCTAGATCGATATCATATTTTATTAGATTATTGATAAGGTCCTTAATGCCATCTACTGTGTCACCAAGGAAACTTGTGACAGGGAGATAAGCTTTAATAAGTACGCCTTCTTCAGGAAAATCAGCAGGATTAAGTTGATAGATTTCTCCGAATACATTCTCCCTTTCACGAACCAATTCAAGCGGATCTTCAATCACTACCCCGCTTGCACCAGCCTCATGTAATATATTCGATATTGGTTCGATCGCTTCATTCGTTGTATGAATACATAATTCGGACCATTTCATTTTCTACCAACTCCTACCTGTTTATTCACCTTTTATTGCTCTTTTAACTTTCGCAAAAAAACCTTCATCATGTTCATCTAATTGTCCATGACCACTGATTTCAGCGAATTCGCGAATTAATTCTTTTTGTTTATCGGATAATTTTGTTGGCGTTACAACTAAAATACGGATGTGCTGATCACCTTGACCATATCCTCTAACGTTAGGAACACCTTTTCCTTTTAAGCGGAAGCGAGTACCTGTTTGTGTTCCAGCCGGAACTTTCAGTTTCACTTTACCATGCATGGTTGGAACTTCGATTTCATCACCCAATGCAGCCTGTGCAAAGGTAATAGGCATTTCACAGTAAATATCGTCACCATCACGCTCAAAGAATTCATGCGGTCTGATTTGGAAGACAACAAACAAGTCTCCCGGAGGGCCACCATTAATACCCGGCTCACCTTTACCAGGAACACGCAATTGTTGACCATCATCAACACCTGCAGGTACTTTGATTTGAATTTTATTCCGTTTTTTCACAGAACCTTTACCATGACAGGTAGCACATTTCTGCTTAATAATTTTTCCTGTACCACTGCAATGTTGACATACTCTGCGGTTTACAATTCGTCCGAATGGAGTATTTTGTTCTACATTTAATTGGCCTGTACCATTACAATGAGAACATGTTTCCGGCTTTGTGCCAGGTTTTGCTCCTGACCCTTTACATGTATCACACTCTTCCTCTTTCGGTATTTCAATGGTCGTTTCTGTACCAAATACAGCTTCATCAAATGATAATGTCATTGTATATTGCAGGTCTGCACCTTGACGGGGAGCATTTGGATCTCTTCTTCCCCCTCCGCCAAAGAAAGAATTGAATATATCTTCAAAGCCACCGAAGCCTTCGAAACCAGCTCCGCCTCCACCAAATCCCTGTGTTGGATCTTCGTGGCCAAATTGATCGTATCTTGCTTTCTTTTGATCATCGCTTAACACTTCATAAGCTTCCTGGATCTCTTTAAATTTTTCCGTAGCATCTGCTGCTTTATTGAGGTCAGGATGATATTGCTTGGAAAGGCGGCGATATGCTTTTTTTATCTCATCCTTCGAGGCATTTTTGCCAACCCCCAACACCTCATAATAATCCCGTTTGCTCATTCCTCACACTCCTGATTCTATTTAATCCGTCGTTTCACATAAAAATCATTGTACCACTTGACTAAGCTGCGGCGCAATATAAACAGAAAATGTCCAATCTGTTAAAAAAAGCCAAAGTCAAGGAGATCCTGACTTTGACTTTTTACGTTCAATCATTATTTTTTGTCGTCGTCAACTTCAGTAAATTCTGCATCTACGACATCATCAGCCTTGCCCGCACCATCTTGACCTGGTTGTTGTTGCGCAGCTTGAGCAGCTTGCTCATAAAGTTTCACGCTAAGAGCTTGCACAATTTCCTGCAATGCTTCTTTTTTCTCTTTCATTTCAGCAAGATCATTCTTCTCAATTGCTGCTTTTAAAGCATCTTTAGCTTCTGTTGCTTTTTGAACTTCAGCTTCTTCTACTTTACCTTCAAGATCTTTTAATGTTTTTTCTGTTTGGAATACTAAAGCATCAGATTCGTTACGTAATTCAGCTTCTTCCTTACGTTTTTTATCTGCTTCTGCATTTTCTTCCGCTTCTTTAACCATGCGATCGATTTCTTCATCGCTTAAGCTTGTAGCTGATTGAATCGTAATCGCCTGCTCTTTATTTGTACCAAGATCTTTTGCACGTACATTAACGATACCGTTATTATCAATATCGAACGTTACTTCAATTTGCGGGATTCCGCGTGGTGCCGGTGGAATATCAGTCAATTGGAAGCGACCAAGTGTTTTGTTATCTGCTGCCATTTGACGTTCTCCTTGAAGAACATGGATATCTACTGCTGTTTGGTTATCAGCTGCTGTAGAGAAGATTTGAGATTTGCTAGTTGGGATTGTTGTATTACGGTCGATTAAACGAGTAAATACTCCACCCATTGTTTCAATACCAAGAGATAAAGAAGTTACATCAAGTAATACAACATCTTTAACGTCTCCGGAGATAACTCCACCTTGGATTGCTGCACCCATAGCAACAACTTCATCAGGGTTTACCCCTTTATGAGGCTCTTTACCAGTTTCTTTTTTAATTGCTTCCTGAACAGCAGGAATACGAGTAGAACCACCAACTAAGATAACTTTATCAATCTCAGCTGGAGACAAGCCTGCATCACGAAGAGCCTGGCGAGTAGGTCCCATTGTTCTTTCTACTAAAGAAGCAGTGATTTCATCGAATTTCGCGCGTGTTAATGTTAAATCCATGTGCAATGGACCAGCTTCACCCGCAGTGATGAACGGCAAGGAAATTTGTGTAGATGTTACACCAGACAAATCTTTTTTCGCTTTTTCAGCAGCGTCTTTCAAACGTTGAAGAGCCATTTTATCTTTAGATAGATCGATTCCGTTTTCTTTGCGGAATTCTTCGATTAAATATTCCATTACTGCGTTATCGAAGTCATCTCCACCAAGACGTGCGTCACCAGCAGTAGAGCGTACTTCGAATACACCGTCACCTAACTCAAGGATGGATACGTCAAATGTACCGCCACCAAGGTCGAATACAAGGATTTTTTGATCTTCTTCAGTTTTATCCAAACCATACGCTAATGCAGCAGCAGTTGGTTCGTTAATAATACGTTCTACTTCTAAACCAGCAATACGGCCAGCATCTTTAGTTGCTTGACGTTCAGCATCATTAAAGTAAGCAGGTACTGTAATAACAGCTTTTGTTACTTTTTCTCCCAGGTATTCTTCAGCATAGGATTTTAAATATTGAAGAATAATCGCAGATACTTCTTGTGGAGAGTAATCTTTTCCTTCGATATTTACTGAGTAATCTGTACCCATATGGCGTTTGATGGAGCTGATCGTATTCAGGTTTGTGATAGCCTGGCGTTTTGCTACTTCCCCAACTTGACGTTCTCCGTTTTTAAATGCAACAACAGATGGAGTTGTTCTATTACCTTCTGGATTTGGAATAACTTTTGGTTCTCCGCCTTCTAATACGGATACACAAGAGTTGGTAGTTCCTAAGTCAATACCAATAATTTTACTCATTTACTTTTTACCTCCCATTAATATGTAGCCTATGTGTTTGATTACTGATTCACTTTAACCATTGATGGTCGAATAACCCGGTCTTTTAATTTATAACCCTTTTGGAATTCTTCCACAATGATATTTGAACCGTATTCTTCGTTATTGTCCTGCATAATTGCCTGATGAACATGAGGATCAAATTCTTTACCTACTGATTCAATTACCTCTACACCTTCTTCTTTCAAGGCAGATAAAATACCTGTTAAAACCATATTCATTCCTTGAAGAAGCGGTTTTGTTTCATCTGTTTCAGTTGTACTATTTATCGCCCGATCAAAATTATCTAAAGCAGGCAATAGGTTTGTTACAAGAGACTGAGCTCTGTATTTTTGCGCTGCTTCAGCATCCAATTTAACACGGCGGCGATAGTTATCAAAATCTGCATAAAGACGAACATATTTTGCTTCAGCTTCCTGCAATTTCTTTTCTAGTTCAGCTACTTTGCTATCCCCTTCATTTTCGGAAGCTTCCTCAACAGGTTCACTTGTTCCAGTGGTTTCCTCAGAGGCTGTATCATTCATTTTATTTTCTTCTGCTTCATCAAATATTTCTTCAATATTTTCTTGATTTTTTTCAGACACTGCTTCTCACCTCCCTGAAAGTGTTGTTCTATATACGTTAAAGCAGTATTACTACTATTACCGTTACTTTTTATTTTGATACTGTTTGGTCAGCATCTCAGTTAAGTCATTCGCGAAAAATGACAATAAACTCATCACTCTGGAATAATCCATCCGAGTTGGCCCAAGAATAGCTATTGTTCCAAGATTTTCGTCTCCAATGGAGTAGGTAGTGCTTATAATACTGCAGTTTTCAAGCGCCATATTATTATTTTCGGTGCCTATTTTCACATTGATTCCTTCATGTGTTTTACTGACCAACTCATACAAGTCTCTTTCCTGTTCCATGATTTTAAAGATTGCCTTTACTTTTTCAATATCATGAAATTCAGGTTGGCTTAGCATATTCGCCTTACCGCCAAAGAAAAGTTTCTCATTCTCTGGCAATTGCAGAGATGTTGCCAGCATTTGCAGAACCATATCATAATTTGTAATATGCTGTTTTAATAGTACAGCCACTTCCCTGAATATCTTATCTTTCAGCTGCACCAATGGTACACCTCTCAAGCGATCATTCAGGATATTTACCACTCTCTCCATTTCATTCATATCAAATCCTGGAGGAAGATAAATCATTTTATTTTCAACATGACCAGTATCCGTCACGATGATAGCAATTGCCTTATTTGTATCAAGCGGTACAATTTGGATTCGACGTAAGTGATTCTCTAGAACAGCAGGTCCCAGCATAATCGCCGTATAATTTGTAATCTCGGATAGTATGCCGGCAGAACGTTGCACTATCTTCTCTAACTCAAATAATCTCTCTTTAAAAACAGATTTAAGCTTAAGAACATCATCCTTTTGCAGCTGCTGAGGTGATACAAGATGATCCACATAGTACCGATACCCTTTTTCAGAGGGAATACGCCCTGAAGAGGTATGTGTTTTTTCGAGATACCCCATTTCCTCTAAATCAGCCATTTCATTTCTAATTGTGGCAGAACTTAGCGAAATGCCTTCTTTTTTGGAAATATTTCTGGACCCCACAGGTTGGGCGGTAGAAATAAAATCATCGATGATCACCTGTAAAATTGCCAGTTGTCTATTTGTTAACATCGATAATCACCCCTGTTAGCACTCTTTACTACTGAGTGCTAAGTCTATAAATAAAGTAACAAAACCGTCGTTATGTGTCAACGGTTATGATTATGTTTTCTCACTCATTTTTAAACTATAATAAAAATGCCTGAAACACTTCGTTCCCCATTAATTTACCCGGATGTGTCAGTCGTACTCTTCCGTTTACCAGCTCCAATAACCCCTCTGAAACCATTCTTTTTATTGTTTCCCCAAATACGTCATTTATGTTTACAGAAAATCTCTTTTGAAAATGCTCCAGAGAAACTCCCTCCATTTTTCGAAGCCCCAAAAACATCTCTTCTTCCATTTGTTCCTTTTTAGAAACAGTTGCTTGTTCAACGATCGGCTTCCTGCCATCCTGAATAGCATTCATATATTTCTTTAAGGGTCCATGATTATGATAACGGACAGCATCGAGGTATCCATGAGCACCAGCACCAAGCCCATAGTATTCTTCATTGTTCCAATATACGAGGTTATGCCTGCTTTCAAATCCTTTTTTTGCAAAATTTGAAATCTCATATTGATCGTAGCCCGCTTTTACTAAACGTTCCATCACATATTCATACATAGTTGCTTCAGCATCCTCACCAGGTAAGGATAATTTGCCTTTATTGAGCATGATATAAAACACAGTCTTCGGTTCAATAATTAATGAGTAAGCCGAAAAATGCGGAAGGTTTAATTGTAAAGCGCGATCTATTGTATCCTCCAAATCACTGAGTGTTTGACCGGGCAAGGAATAAATCAAGTCAATGCTAATGTTGTCAAACCCTTCTTCTCTAGCCATATCAATGGTTTCATACACATCTTTGACGTTGTGCGCACGACCAATCTTTTTCAATAGCTCTTCGTTGAAGGATTGAACACCCAGACTTAATCGGTTAACGCCCGCTTCCTTCATAATTCTTAATTTTTCCTTTGACAAATCCCCAGGATTTGCCTCAACTGTGTATTCATACCCTGGCGCAAGCGTAACTTTTTCTTTCATGGAAAATAACAATTGTTCCAGCTGCAGAGGTTCTAAAGCAGATGGAGTACCTCCTCCAATAAAAACGGTGGATAATGGTTCATTTTGAGACAGATTATATAAATCCATCTCAGTCAATAACGTTTGGATATATTCATCCACCGGCTGGTTCTGAATAAAAAATTTATTAAAATCACAGTAGTGACATATTTGTGTACAAAATGGAATGTGGATATATAAACTTTTAACCAATTCCAACACCCCTTTCTAAGATCAAAAAAACGTTATATCTATCATAATAAAATAGAGGCCAGAACAAAAATGTCTGGCCTGCTTTTCTTACTATTTTATTTTTTTGAATTGGAATCATCCATCTTCAGAACTGCCATAAACGCTTCTTGTGGAACTTCTACAGAACCAACTTGTTTCATGCGTTTTTTACCTTCTTTTTGTTTCTCCAATAATTTACGTTTACGTGAAATATCTCCACCGTAACATTTTGCAAGTACATTCTTCCTCATTGCTTTAATCGAAGAACGTGCAATAATTTTATTGCCGATCGCTGCCTGTATAGGCACCTCAAATTGTTGTCGAGGAATAAGCTCCTTCAACTTTTCTACAATAATTTTTCCACGCTCATATGCAAAGTCTCTATGAACAATAAAGCTCAATGCATCAACGGTTTCACCGTTTAATAAGATGTCCATTTTAACCAGTTTGGATTCTTGGTAGCCAATTAACTCATAGTCAAAAGATGCATATCCTTTTGTATTGGATTTTAATTGGTCAAAGAAATCATAAACAATCTCGGATAATGGCAGTTCATAAATGATTGTTACGCGGTTCTCATCAGCATATTGCATATCGATGAAATTCCCACGCTTCATTTGACAAAGCTCCATAATCGCACCGACAAAATCATTTGGTGCCATCAAGGTAGCTTTTACATATGGCTCCTCAATACTTTCAATCTTTTGCGGGTCAGGCATGTTAGATGGATTATCGATATTAATCTCACTGCCATCTGTCATCTTAACCTTATAAATTACGCTTGGTGCCGTTGTAATCAAATCAATATTAAATTCACGTTCAATTCTTTCCTGGATAATTTCCATATGCAATAATCCAAGAAATCCGCAACGGAAACCAAATCCAAGCGCCTGAGAGGTTTCTGGTTCATATTGCAAGGAAGAATCGTTTAGCTCAAGTTTTTCAAGCGCTTCTCGTAAATCGTTAAATTTTGCTGTATCAATTGGATATAGACCGCAATAAACCATCGGATTCATACGACGATACCCCGGTAATGGTTCTGTTGCACCATTTTTGGCATTGGTGATTGTGTCCCCGACTTGTGTATCGCCGACATTTTTAATGGCAGCTGTCAGGAAGCCAACATCCCCTACCGTTAATTCATCGCATAGAGTTGCTTTTGGAGTATGGACACCAACTTCGAGAACTTCAAATTCTTTACCGGTCGCCATCATTCTGATTTTATCGCCCGGTTTAACTGTTCCCTCCATCACTCGAATGGATACGATAACTCCACGATATGCATCATAGATTGAATCAAAAATCAATGCTTTCAGAGGAGCTTCGGGATCTCCAGTTGGTGCAGGTACTTTTTCCGCAATTTGTTCGAGGATTTCTTCAATCCCGATACCAGCTTTAGCAGAGGCAAGAACAGCTTCAGATGCATCCAGCCCAATTACATCTTCAATTTCACCACGAACGCGTTCCGGGTCAGCACTAGGCAAATCTATTTTATTAATGATTGGCAAGATCTCCAGATCATTATCTAGTGCCAAATAAACATTGGCCAAAGTTTGCGCTTCGATTCCCTGTGCAGCATCGACCACTAGCACAGCACCTTCACACGCTGCCAAACTTCTGGATACTTCATACGTGAAATCCACGTGTCCCGGAGTATCAATTAAATGGAAAATATATTCCTCGCCGTCTTTCGCCTTATATTTCAATTGAACAGCATTCAATTTGATTGTTATTCCGCGCTCTCTTTCCAAATCCATGGAATCAAGAAGCTGGTCTTTCATCTCTCTGGAAGTAAGAGCATTCGTTTTTTCTAATATTCTGTCCGCTAATGTCGATTTCCCATGGTCAATATGGGCAATAATCGAAAAGTTACGGATTTTACTTTGTCGTTTTAGCCGTTCCTGATTATTCATTCTGTTCACTCCTGTTACTTTCAAAACACAGATATTACTGATTATAGCAGAAATAAATTCAAACCGTAAACGGTTTAGGAGAAATGAGGGAATTAAATATATAAATAAAGAAAGCTCGCGGAGTTTTATTCAGCTCCGTACGAGCTCGCTTGGATTATATTATTCATCTGAAATCATTCCTGCCATCCCTTTAAATAAACTTGTTAAGGTATCAGATATGCCTTTCCCTACACTGGATAAAACATTAAATGCCTTCCATTCTTCCATTTCCTTTTTCTTTTCCTCCAGGTCAGTTGTCGAAACCTGATTTCCAAGAACCGTAGCGTTAATGTCTCCGTCATCCTGTTGATCAATTGTAAAGGCTTCATACATTTTTGGATCATCATATCCCTGCATTTTTTTCATATTTTGATTGGCCAGCTGCATCCCCAGGATGACCCCGAAGAGAAGGAGGAAAAGAAGCATACTTATTTTTAAAATAAATTTACCCATCATGACATTCTCCTTTAATTATTTCTCAATCCCGAGCATTTCCCTGTACTGGCTCGGCATCCCAATAATGCTCAGCTAATGCATCAGCCAACACTTCCATGGAAGCATTTAATTCGTCCAATGTATTATCCACCCCACCAGCTTCAACTAACATAGCATTTCCGGATAAATCCTGATTAAACTTCCCATTCGTCCCCGCACCTCTTTTTTCAAAAACACCGCGACTTAAACCAGGATATTTTTCTGAAATTTTCTTGTGCATCTCCTCTGCCAGCTTTAAGTTCTGTTCATAGTTTGGGTTTTCTCCGCCAATAATGAAGCATAATCTAGCATACGCTTTTCCATTTATCGTAATAGTCGTCACTTTTTTTCGCTGAGAATCACGGTGAACATCAATAAAATATTTTATGTTTTTATCGTTAGCCATAACCTCTTGAACAAGACTTCGCGACTGACTGTATGAACTGCCGTATTGCAGCCCTTTCTTGTTCAATATGGCATTAACATCTGTTTTATCTACCTTTGTCCCAATACCTTTCGCTTCAAGCGACTTCTTTAGTTTTTCACCAACAAGCGTTACATTTGCTTTAGAATGGAAGGCTGAATTAATATCTGTCACACCTTTTAATAAAGGAAGATACGATTCCCTTGTATGTGAGAAATAGATATACATCACTTCTTCTTTCGTTTTCTGAGTACCAGCCTGGTCTGTTTTAACAGGTTCTTCTTCATCCACGATTTCCTCAGTCTCTGTATCTTTTTCCATAGCTTCCTCTGATGGAGGAGACTCAATTGGCATATTTGTGTAATTAGTACCCTCACCTGCCACTAAAATCTCCCCATCAAACAAGGAATATCCCGGTAGCTCATGTCCCAGTAGACTCCGTGGATCATTTAACGAGATATTTGTCAATGAGTGGAAAATCTGCCTCGAAACAGTCTCTGTCTCCTCTTCGGGGAATGATTGCAAAAAGTACTTATTCCCTTGTCCTAAATATTTATATAAAATTTTACCAGGAACTTGTCCGGTCGCTTCATTCACCGAATCTGAACTTGGTCGAAATTCTGGTTTAAGCGATGTCAATAATCCGGTTATTAAAAATATAAAAACCATCGTAACAAGTATGATTAGTATGAAACGAATAATGGTGGCTGCTTGAAGTGCAACTACGACAAAACTAGGTTTTTTTGCTTTCATGGTTCCACCCTTTCAGAAGCATTCTAGTAAATTGTATGCTTTGATAGAGTAACTAGAACCGTACTTGGAGATTAATGTGTGTAATAGCCTGTATTATCTTGATTTATAGCCTCATGCAGAGCTGCATTCATACCATTGGCTATCAAGTTTGCCATTTCCTCTATGAATACATCCACTTCCTTAGGCGTAACCATCAAATTATGTCCCAAAGGAGCGAGCACTTCACGGATTAACATTCTCTTTTCCTCATCGGATAGTGTACCTACAATACCAAGAAATGTCTTTTTGTGCTCTTCTTCCGGTAAGTCTTCTTCCGTTAATTTACGTTTCTTTCCAAATGTCATCCCAGCCGGAGCAAGAGCACGGCGAGGACGGTCCCCCTCTTTTAATTCACGTCCAAAATGCTTCAATATATAATCAATTGTATCAGAGGTAATCGATACAGCATCCACCACTGTTGGTACACCAATCGAGATAACTGGCACTCCCAATGTTTCCTTACTAAGTTCTTTCCGTTTATTGCCCACACCAGATCCAGGATGGATTCCGGTATCTGTAATTTGAATGGTAGTATTTACACGTTCAATAGAACGAGCTGCCAATGCATCAATAGCAATGATGAAATCAGGATGAATATTGTCTACGATTCCTTTAATAATATCGCTGGTTTCAATTCCCGTCACACCCATAACCCCTGGGGAGATGGCACTGACCGGACGAAAACCTTCAGAAACAGATTCAGGCTGAAATTTAAACAAATGCCTAGTTACGATTAAATTATCCGTTACCGTCGGACCAAGAGCATCCGGTGTTACATGCCAATTGCCCAATCCTACAACAAGACAATGTGCATCTTTTTTTAATCCAACCCTGTCTATTAAATAGGCCAGTTGTTTAGCAAACACAACCTCGACTTTTTTTTGCAGCTCAGAATCCTGCTCACGAATTCCTTGAACTTCCAGTGTTATGTAAAAACCAGGCTTTTTCCCTACCTGTTTTTCGCCTTCTTTCGTTATTTCAACATGCGATAATTTAATCCCATCCATCTCTCGCTCTTTAAAAATTACACCTTCGATATTCGATGTGTCCGGTGCGTCAGATAGCGGAATAGCCAGTTCCCTAGCCTCAATAGCCAAATCAGTCCTTATTTGATACTGACTCATATCTAAATCTTTATTCAAATGATTACCCCCATGAAATGATCTATAGGAGCTATTTTCCCCGTATTTCTTTCTTCTCATTCTTTTAATATGTAAAGAGCTTTGTTTAAACAGAAAAAACTACTTATCACTATGGTTTTTTTTGATTTG
Source organism: Pradoshia sp. Z6_59 (assembly GCF_058267515.1). Classification (NCBI taxonomy): domain Bacteria; kingdom Bacillati; phylum Bacillota; class Bacilli; order Caryophanales; family Bacillaceae; genus Pradoshia; species Pradoshia sp. Z6_59. Next base: position 110,166 of record NZ_JBZCPP010000004.1, on the reverse strand, counting down.
ATGCATCTGAGTATTGCATAAAGACATACATTTTGATAGAATATCATATGTTGTGAATGTTATTTGATTAGAATATCGAGTTGACATAATCTCGGTTCTTCTGGAGGTGAAAAGAATGGCTAATATCAAATCAGCTATTAAACGCGTTAAAACTAACGAAACTGCTAGAGCTAACAATATTGCTCAAAAATCTGCTGTACGTACAAACGTTAAAAAAGTAGAATCTGCAATTGCTCTTAACGATGCTACTGCTGCTAACGAATCTATCGTTGCTGCTGTTAAAGGACTAGATAAAGCTGCAACTAAAGGCTTAATCAGCAAAAATGCTGCTGCTCGTAAAAAATCTCGTCTTATGAAAAAAGTAAACAAGTTGAACGCTTAATGAAACGTACCCTCTAGAGGGTCGTTTTTTTTTGTGATTTATTATGAGAATATAGATTATTTTATTGATAGGAAATCACTATAGAGATAATTACCAGTTGAATTTTCGGAGCGCGAAAGAAATTAGTACATAATAGAAAGCTGCAGGAGCAGCATCGCAGCTTCCATTTTAACTTTTATAAAGATTAACCCTGTATAACAACCTCACTTCTTCAGGCCAATAAAAAAAGGAGCCTGATAGCTCCTTCCGATAAAATCTCTATTTAACCTTCAACACTGTCTTCTACAGTATCTGTTTCCGGTTGCTTTGCCTGCATATATATAACTGTTGCACAAACTAGTAATAAGATTCCAATTAAGCTAAATTGCGTGGATATAGAAGCTGGTATTAATCCGAGACCTGATGATCCAGCAACAACCCCTAATGAAAATAACGCATAAAAATATCCATACGCCTTCCCGCGCATTCTTTCAGTAGTCGATTGAACCAGTAATGAATTTACGGCAGGAAATAAGAAAGCAAACCCAATCCCGTATAAAACCATTATAGAATAAAGAACTATTAGTTCACTCGATTGCCCTAGTAAAACTTGACTGACCCCCATACATGCCAATCCAATCGAAAAGCTAACCAAAGGCGGAATTCGATCAAAATATTTATTCGTCGGCAGAATAAAGATCGCAACAGCAACCAATCCAAATATACTCATTAACGTACCGCTTAATCTTGAAGTATAGCCTAACACATCAATGTGCAAGGGTAACAAATAGGCAAGCGCCCCTTGTGAAAACATTAAAAAGAATGCTCCAGTGTAGGCTTGGAGTATTCCTTTATTAAAGGTTAGTTTTTCCCTCTTCTCCGTCTTTTGCTGTTTCGAATCAGAATGAGTTCTCAAAAACAACAATGTTGCAAGCAATAGAATAATCCCGCACGCAGCAATGGTCGTAAAAACAAATGGCACAGATGTCCTGCTAGCCATAATACCGCCATATGCAGGACCGCAAATAGCTGCAATTCCAATAAATGAACCTGTCACAGCACTTTGGCTGCCTTGCTTCTTACTATCCATTTGGTTAGCTAAGTAGGTAAAAGCAGCAGGTACAATTAATCCACCAAGAAAGCCATGGAGGAAACGCACGATAATCAGTTCAGGTACATCATTTACAAAATTATAAAGCAGTAAAGAAACGCTCGTCATAAGCAAACCTGAACAAAGCACAATAAAAGATCCATATTTATCCGTAAAAATCCCGGACAATATGTTCCCAAAAGTATTGGTCAATGAATACATCCCCACAACAAACCCTGCAATCATTACACTTGCGCCAAGCGAAGTAGCATATGTACTCATAACTGGCAGCTGTGTAAATAAATCGATAAACGTAAACATGATAATGGCATATACAATCCACAGCTTCGGTAAGGGTTTTACATCGTACAATGATTGATGCTTTTTCAACCAAACATCAAAACAAAAATTACCGAATGGGATAAAAGCAACAAAAAAGGCTAATAAGGACCAGCCTATGTTCCACTGTATTCGAATCTGCGTATAAACAATCGCTGCTACATACCCCATAAATATACCGCCGTGTATTGAACCAGCAACAGTGACGGCAAAAGGTAAATCTCCCCAGTATTTAAGCGGCATGGCAATCCCCAATAATAAAAGCAGTGAGATACCATCCAGTATTCCCGTAATCCGTAGTATGGTAATGGGATGCAATCCCTTATACTTCCTTTTCAAAATGATTCCACTCCTCAACGATGCAACAAACTCTTCATTCAAATTATAATCTATTCTTTATACCAAATTGAATTAATTAGTAAACTTTCAGCTTCTAAAAGTGGACAAATTACGAACTTTCTATTTTATCCTCTTGCTTAGGGCAATATCCATTTTGGTTATTCTTATTCCTTCCTCTACATACATTTAATATAATAAGCCACCGAAAGGAGAAAAGAAATGCAAATACATGTTGTCAGACAAGGAGAAAGCATCTACTCCATTGCGCAGACCTTTAATACTACACCTGAACAGATTATCTCTTCAAATCAATTAGAAAATCCAAATGATTTGGTTATTGGTCAGGCACTTGTTATTCCGATTACAGGGAGCTATTACTTTGTGCAGCCAGGAGATAGCCTATATACGATTGGCCGGAAATTTGGAAGGACTGCTCAAGAAATTGCAGAAATAAATAATCTTTCTTTAAATACCCCATTAACTGTTGGATTAAGACTGTATATCCCCCCAATCCCTAAACGCGAGGCTGAATTTAATGCATACGTGGAACCAAGAGGAAATACTGTTTCTCCCAATCTGGAACGAGAAGCAAGAATTGCAGCACCTCACCTTACATACTTATCACCGTTCAGCTATCAAGTTCAACGCGACGGTACGCTGAAACCGCCTCTATTAGGTGAATTTCCGGCCATAGCCAGGAGCGCGAACAATGTACTGGTCATGGTTGTGACAAATTTAGAGAATGATGCATTCAGCAGCGATCTCGGCGCTCTGATCTTAAACAATACAGATATACAAAATAAATTGCTTTCCACAATTGAGGAAACAGCCAAAGCTCAAGGATTCAGAGATATTCATTTTGACTTTGAAAGCCTGCGAGGCGAGGATCGGGAGGCCTATACAAATTTCTTAAGAAAGGCAAAGGAGCGGTTTTCACCGCAGGGCTGGCAGGTTTCAATTGCGCTGGCTCCTAAAACAAGCGCCACTCAAACTGGCAAGTGGTATGAAGCACATGATTACAAAGCACAGGGGGCAGTTGTCGATTGGGTGCTCATTATGACTTATGAATGGGGTTACAGCGGCGGGCCGGCTCAGGCTGTATCCCCTATAGGACCAGTTCGCCAGGTGCTTACCTATGCGATCTCGGAGATTCCTTCACGTAAAATTATGATGGGGCAAAATCTGTATGGCTATGATTGGACACTCCCCTTCGTACAGGGCACTACGGCCAGAGCGGTATCCCCTCAACAGGCCATTGACCTGGCACGACGTAATAACGTGCCCATTCTTTATGATAATAATGCTCAGGCACCTTATTTTAGATACAGGGATGCCGAAGGAAGAGAACACGAGGTCTGGTTTGAGGATGCCCGCTCCATACAGGCAAAATTCAATCTCCTAAAGGAATTGAATCTTCGGGGGATGAGTTATTGGAAATTAGGATTATCGTTTCCACAGAACTGGCTCTTAATAGAAAACAACTTCACTACCATTAAAAGATAGCATTGCAAAAAAGGTATCATGTACTTGCCATGATACCTTTCGTTTGCCAGGTACTGTTATGATTTTAATATAAACAGCTCTAACAGAATTTCTTTGTCTCCGGCACCGCTCTTCATTTTATAGTCCAGCTCTGCCAATTCAGAGAGAGCACGCATTAATTTCATTTCTGTAAAATCATTCACACGCTTCAGTGCAAGTTTAACCGGATAAGGGCTCATTTTTAATTTAGATGCTATTTGCTGTGCATTGTAGCCTTGTCCTGATAGCTTTTTAACCTGAAGTATAATCCTGTATTGCCGTGCAATGGCTGCTAATATACGAATTGGTTCTTCCTTTAAAATCAAAAGCTCCTTATACAACTGGATAGCTCCCTTTTTTTGACCATTCATAATATAATCAACCAAATCAAATACATTCTGATCAAAGGTCTTGGGAACAAGTTTATTTACCATTGCCTTGTCAATTTCCTGTTCAACCGTCGCATACAAAGCGAGCTTTTCCAACTCATTTGCAGCCATCATTAAATGATTCCCCGTCAAGGATAACAAGGTTTCTACCGCCTCAGGTGTAATTTTCACTCCTAAAGATTTAGCGTTGGCAGTAATCCATTTGGATAATTCCTTTTCGTATAACGGTTTTGCTTCCAGCACTGCAGAATGTCTCTTTAATTCCTTCGTGATTTTCTTACGCTCGTCCAGCTTTGGATATGGGGCTATAAAGATGGCAATTGATGTTGGTGAAGGATTAGCCAGATAGCTTTCCAACCTTTTCAAATCATGCTCAACCTTTTCCTTTTTTCTTTCGGCTGTCAAAAATACGGGATTATGTAATATAACAACCCTGCGCTCCCCGATAAACGGTAAGGTTTCTAATTCCTCAATCGCCAGCTCTATAGGTGTTTCCTCCAGATCAATAGTAGCTAAATTAAACTCCGCTTCATCCTCCGAAAGAGCATGCTCGCAGATTAAAGCCTTTGTTTTTTTTATAAAATACTCTTCTTCACCAAATAAAAGATAGACAGGACTAAACCGTTTACTTTTAATTGTATTCCATAAATCCATTACCAATATAATCGCCTCTATTTATAAATTCCTTCTTTCATCCTAATCTTCGCCATCCATTTTGACAAGTCTTTCAAGAGGAACCGGAAAAAATAACCGGTTCCCAGAATCTATATCAACGCCTTCTTGCCGGACCCGGGATACCTAACAAGAAAGCGAAAAAGCGCTATAGATCAATTACCATTTAAATGACTCTTTCATGTACTGAAATGTTTATTTGGAAAATAGAAGGATAATAATTATATAAATTTGGAGATTGTGGATTTTTTTTACTAAATGTTCTATGATAAAAGAGGTCGGGGGGTGGATTAATGAACGAGTTTGAAAAGAATGTACAATCAAAGACAAATGACGTATCAGATTCCATCATGGGATTTGTTGTATCATTTGGTTTTTTCGCTACCATGTTTATTATTGCCATGGTCATCCAATTAATCGGTGCATAATTCATTTTTTCAAGCGGCCTCATGGCCGTTTTTCATTTCTTACACATACTATGGACTTTGAATAGAAATCGTTCCATCTTTTTTGTGAGTATACGTATATTGAATACTGCCCTGCAAATCTGTTCTATAAATAATAATATTTTCTTTATCAAGCAAATGAATGACTTCCTCATGCGGGTGGCCAAAACGATTATCTCTGCCCGATGAAATGACTGCTATTTTAGGATCTACCTTTCTTATAAATTCTACTTGGGAAGAGTTTCTGCTGCCATGGTGTCCCACTTTTAAAATATCAGCCCTTAGGTTCATTTCATTTTGCAAAAGCTTGTCTTCTCCGGGTTCACCTAAATCTCCAACAAATAACCAATCTAGCTGATTGATATGTGCTTTTATAACAATGGAAGACTCATTCTTTTCCTCGACTTTCTCTATCGGTGATAAAATGATAAATTTAGCATCACCTGCAGTCCACCCCATTCCTGCCTGTACTTCTTTAACGGGGATTTTCTGATCAATCGCTTCCTTTATTACTTCCGTCTCTCTAAACTCCTCACGCTGTTCAAATGGTATCAATATCTCACCTATCTTCAATTCTTTTACAATAGCTCTCGCACCTCCGACATGGTCCTGATCAGCATGTGTAAGGACTAGTTTATCAATGACTTTAATTCCTTTGCTTTTTAAAAATGGCAATATAGTATCTTTTCCAGGATCGAACTGGCTATCTTGTACTGTCCACTCCTCCTTTCCAAACAGAGTGGCTCCACCTGTATCAATAAGATATGTTCCATTATCACCAGGTAATTGAATGAACGTTGAATCCCCCTGCCCCACATCTATAAAGGTTATCTCTCCATTTCGCGAAATAAGCTGACTATTATATTGATAAAAGAGCATTAAAATCGTGATTAGACACGCATTAAACAGGCGTTTCGAGCGGATTTCTATTCCAATAAGAATAGAGATAAAACAAACCACAATACATACCATTACCAGTTTGGAGGGCTTCCCAAAAATAAGTGTGGAGACAGGCAAGGCAGACATAAGCTCTGTAGATTTCTCCAATAAGGAATAAATAAAATTGAGCATCCATAATCCTGGCTCAACAAATACATCAAGGATTATCAGCAAATAAACACCAATGGTTACAGGAAACAATAAATAAGTAAACAACGGTACATAAAGTAGGTTAGAAATAAAACTAATGAGGGAAATTTCATAAAAATGATAGATTATGATTGGCGTGGAGATGATTTGGCATATGGCTGTCATAATAAAAAGACTGAAAACAGGTGAATGTGGCGATTTTTGAAGGATTTTCGATGAAAGTATTAACCCATATGTCAGCAAAAAAGATAACTGAAAACCGATTTGGAAGATTTGATACGGATTAATAAGTAGAAACCCCATTAGACAAATCGTTATTGTTTTAAAAGCAGTCAACCGCAGTCCGATATATTGACCTAACATAAAGATGGAAGCCATCATACTTGCTCTGACAATCGAAGCAGACAATCCGGTGATAACTGCATAAAAAGGAAGTAGACAAGCTAGCAGCAAAAAGGTTTGCCTCCGAGTAAATCCTATTCTTAAAAAGCCATAAAATAAAATAGCTGCCACTAACGCAACTTGCATCCCTGACAAAGCTAAAATATGGACAATCCCCAGTTTCTTAAATTGGTTATACATATCCTCTGATATCCCACTTTGTTCACCAAATATGAGTGCTTTAGTAAAGCTGCCAGCCGTACCTGAGTATAAACGATCAATCCGCTTAATTTCCTGCTCCCTCATTTGAGCCAGTTTCACAAACAAATTGCGGCTTTCTTTGGATATATCTTCTTTATTTTCGATTTCCAAAATCCAATGCGCTCTATTAAACCTTAGATAGGACCCAAAATCAAATCCATTCTCGACCGTTGCACGAGTTGGTTTTGTCAGATTTCCGGTTACGCGAAAGGACTTTCCGGTTAGAATCATATTTTTTAATTCATTTGCCTCCTCTTCGTGGTTAATTCGATATGTAATCCATATTTTCTCGTTATCTGAGAGTTCAGCAAGACCGCTAACACGGTCCCCATTAATTTCTGGATAGAATGTAAAATGGATTAAAAGCTGAGTTTCAGCCCCGGTCAACTGACTGGTATTTGAACGATCCCAAAAAAAGCTATGGACACAAAATATTGAAAAGATCACATATAGGAGAATCGATTGTTTAATTGGAAATTTGTTTAGAATGTAACAAAATACGAGGAATAGTAAAAGAAGAAAGGTTTTATTTGAATAAATGGGTGCTGTAATCCCTAAAACAGCAATTACAGCACTATAAAATAAAAATCGGTTGCTCATATCAGTCAAATTGCGGAAATAAACTTGCTGCATCTTTTAGATAGCCAGCAAGATCAGAGTCAGAAGCTCCTCTTTCTTTTAGCTCATTAATAAGCTCCATGACAAAATTCATTTTCTTTTCATCATGGAAATCAACCCATTTTTCATCAACAATCACCTGTTTAACGCGCACGCCTGCCTGCTCGAATAATTCTTCAGCATATGGATGATTCTTATAGGCTTCGGCATAATAGATTGTTTTAATTCCTGCTTGAATTAAGGCTTTACAGCACTGCAAGCAAGGGAAATGAGTAACATAAATCTCAGCACCCTCAGTTGGTACGCCAAATTTAGCACATTGCAACAAGGCATTCATTTCAGCATGGATGGTTCGAACGCAATGGTTATCAATAACATAGCATCCTTCGTCCACACAATGCACACCCCCAGCAATTGATCCATTGTACCCGCCGGCAATAATGCGATTATCCCTTACGACTGTCGCTCCAACCATTAACCTTGTACATGTGCTTCTTAATGCAAGTAAGTGGCTCTGCGCCATAAAATACTGATCCCATGAAATACGTTCCATTTCTCTCTCCTCTTTCTAATTACAATGAACTTTCCTTCACTTTAACAAGAATTCGATCCTTCATTCAACTATTCTTTTCTTACTTAACAGTTATTAATTCCCTGAGCTTTTCAAATGTCTTATCTCCTATACCTGTAACTTCTTTCAAATCTTCAATTGTTTTAAACGATCCAAGTTCTTCCCGTTTTTGTAAAATCGCTGTCGCTTTACTCGGACCGATTCCCGGAAGTTCCTGCAGTTCTTCAGATGTTGCTTTATTTAAATTAATTGTACCATCCCCCTTGGCCGCCGAGACTGTATTCCCCGAACTTTCCCCAGCAGTCTGATTAGAGGCCTCTACCGCCTCACCCTTGTTTGGAATATAGATGACCATTTCATCCTCTACTAATTGCGCCATATTCACCTGCTTACTATCAGCACCTTCTTTCAATCCACCTGCTTTCTGAATGACATCCGTTACTCGATCCCCCTTTAAAAATTCATATACACCGGGTTTTTGAACGGCACCCTTCACATCAACCTTATAAGTAGCTGTCACCTCGGATTCCTCCAGCAGTTTTTCCGTATCCTCATTCTTTTTTTCTGTTACACTTTCTTCCGTCCAATTTATTTCACTTTGTTCCAATTGCCCTTCTTCAGATTGCATATTCCAAAAGAAGAGTGCAGCACAGGCTACACCTGCACCTGCTAACAGGATTCCATTTCGGCTGATAAACTGTACGATTTTCTCATTCATTTAATTTACGCTCCTCTTCATATTTGATATTTGCTTGCATAAATTTGTTATAAGGAATAGTGGATATCGTGATATTTATCCAATAAGGAGGATTTATAATGATTACCGGCATAATTGGCACAGGTAATATGGGAACCATCTTAATTCAAAGTTTAATTGGGTCTTCTGCTGTTGCAGCAAAGGATGTAATCATCATGAACAGGACTTTACACAAAGCTCAATCCCTGGCTGTTGAATTACCAGGGGTCCATGTAGCCCACACAAGTATTGAACTTGCAAAACAAGCGGATTTAATCTTTTTATGTGTAAAGCCGCATGAAATGTATCCATTGATTGAAATACTTGAACCTCATCTAAGTTCAGATAATTGTATTGTTTCCATCACAAGCCCGATCTCCATCAAGCAATTGGAAGCTGTCGTCCCCTGTTCATGCGCCAGATTTATTCCATCTATCACCAATCGCGCCTTGGCAGGCGCAACACTGCTGACATTCGGTGAATCCTGCAGTCCTTATTGGCAGAACCAACTTCAGCAGATGGCAGCAGCTATTTCAAAGCCGCTCGAAATCGACAACAAATATACCAGAGTATCCTCAGATATCGTTAGCTGCGGTCCGGCTTTTTTTAGTTATATTGCAAGGAACTTTATCGAAGCTGCAGTTAACCATACGGGAATAAGCACTGAAGAAGCCACCCAGCTAACTGAATCTATGCTGATTGGGCTCGGTGAATTATTACGTCAACAGCATTTTTCATTGCCTGCTTTGCAAGAAAAGGTGTGTGTGAAAGGCGGTATTACAGGTGAAGGGATCAAAGTGCTGGAAAGTGAATTAGGAGAGGTTTTTAGTCATGTTTTTCAGGCTACGCATCGAAAATTCGAAGAGGATTTAAAGGGAATTGAAAATCAATTTGGGGTTTCATATCATTAATTAATTCTAATCATATAATAAAAGTCCTTTACGAAAACAAAGGTATTTATGAAAACATTGTGTCAATTTACTAAAAAAACCAGGAACATGACGTTTCCTGGTTTTTTACATTATTTTCTTTTACAAACAAAGAAGATTCGATCGGCCTCATCAAGGGAATTTCCTCCGAAGTCACCCATCAGCTCCACAAGCTCAAATCCAATTTCATCAAGCCACGTTTTATACATATCGATTGGGTATGTACGTTGAAAATGGTCTTCATCAAATCGATTATATGCATCAAGTTCATGATCATATACAAAGAAAGTCAACTCATGTACGACACTGTGAGGAATCTCGGTTCCTTTCCATGCATTCCAGATAAAGGAGATATCATCTCCGTTATCCGCATAGGTTTGATCATTAAAAAAAGTGGACATTTTTTTCACAGAGTGAACATCAAAGATAAATAAACCATCCTCTTTCATATGGTTCAATACACCTTTAAAGGTATCCTTTACATCATTTTCATCAGCCAGATAATTTAAAGAGTCACAGAAGATGACAACGATATCATATAGATTCAGTCCTTCTAAAGCTCGCATGTCCTGGTGATAAAACGGGATGTCGTACTGATTCTCGTTTGCTTTTTGAATTGCCACAGCCAGCATTTCTTCCGATAAATCAACTCCGGTTGGCTGGAAGCCCGCTTCTTTTAAGCGGCGGGCAAGCTCACCAGTCCCACATCCAATATCAAGAATCGTTTTTTCATTCAATTGATATTTTCGGGCAATTTTTTTTACAAACTCAACCCATTCCTGATAGGGAGCATCTTTCATTAAGTAATCATAAACATAAGCAAAGTTTTGATAACTTACATTCATATATTAAGTTCCTGCAATGATACTTCTGGGGCATCTCCCCATAATCTTTCCAATTTATAGTATGAACGATCATCTTTATGGAAAATATGCGCTACAACATCGCCCATATCCACTAGAACCCAACGCGCTTCATCAAAGCCTTCCATTCGGCGGACTGTTGCTCCATTTTCTTCGACTTTTTCCTTCATTTCGCGTGCAATTGCTTGTACTTGTTTGTCTGAGTTACCGTGGCAAATAATGAAGTAATCAGAAATCAACGAAATTCCCTTCATATCCAATACGAGAATCTCTTCTGCTCTTTTGTCATCAGCTGCTTTTGCAGCTACTTCTAATAATTCTTTACCATTCATTTAATTGTTCCTCCCTATCTGCTTTGCAAGATCGTTATAGGCATGGAAGGTATCTGGATAGATTGTTTGATTTTTTTTAATCAAAAATGTGATTGTATTTCCCATTGCCTGGAGCACAGCTTTATCCAGGCTTAGTAAGGACAATGCTCTCACTTCATCTACTCCAGGGAAACTTCTCCCAGGCTCTATATAATCAGCCAAATAAATGATCTTATCAAGCATACTCATACCGACACAGCCCGAAGTATGGTTTTTGATTGCCGAAAGAATTTCCTCATCATAGAGATTTGCTTCTTTCTTAACTAAAACCGCTCCAACCGGTGCATGCCATAATTCAGTATTATATTCCAATAAATCCTGCGGTAATTGCTCATTCTTAATGATTTGTTCCATCTCATCCAGAGGACGATATTTGGCATAATCATGGAAGATTGCTGCCAATTTAGCTTTTTCTATATCTGCACCGTATCGTTCTGCCAATTCCTGAGCACTTTCCAATACACCCAATGTATGAATATATCGTTTATCAGGTAGTTGCCTCCTAACGATCTCCAATGCTTTGCGTTGATCCATATAACTGATTCTCCTCAATATATATCTTTACCGCATCAGGTACCAAATATTTGATTGTCTTCCCATTGCTTATTTTTTCACGAATCCACGAAGAGGAAACAGCAATTTCCGGGATATCCACCAATGTGACAGGATAGGATGTCTCAGTACTGTAACCAGGACGTTTAACACCTGTAAAGTGGACTAATTCACTCAATTCATCTATTTGTTTCCACTTCGGTAAATATTCAATCATATCAGCACCGATAATGAAATAAATTTCTGAGTTTATTTCCCGTTCCTTCAGGAGTTTAATGGTATCTATCGTATAGGATGGTCCATTTCTTTCCCATTCTATTGTATCAATCGTAAACCATGGGTTACTATCAATTGCTAATGTAAGCATATCCAAGCGCTCTTTATTAGATGTTGAAGTTTTGGTTTTATGAGGGGGCACATTATTTGGCATAAAGCGGATCTCATCCAAATCTAATTGCTCCCTAACCTCATTTGCAATAATTAAATGACCGATATGAGGGGGATCGAATGTTCCGCCTAGTATACCAATTTTCTTCATATAAAGTGCCCCCTTCCCTGAATAAGAATTTAATTATGATGGAAGAATAATTTGTTTGTTTTCTCTTGATTCTTTGTATAAAACAATCGTATTACCAATGACTTGAACCAACTCCGCACGCGCACCTTTAGAAAGCTGTTCAGCCACCGTATCACGATCCTCTTCGCAGTTTTGCAGGATGCTGACCTTGATAAGCTCACGAACTTCAAGCGCCTCACCAATTTGTTTAATCATATTTTCATTCACTCCGCCTTTTCCAACCTGGAATATCGGTTGAAGAGAGTGTGCCTTTGAGCGTAAAAATCTTTTTTGTTTACCTTTTAACATTTATGATCCTCCTAATTGTCGTAAAACTAATTGTTTCATTCTTTCTGTATCCGGCATAACACCAGTCCATAACTCGAAAGCCAGCGCCCCCTGATTTACAAACATATCCACACCGTTTTGAACCTTATTACCACGTTCTTTTGCCTCTTTTAAAATTTTGGTTTCAAGAGGATTATAAATAATATCACACACAACTGCATTTTGATTTAGTTCTGTCAGAGAAAGTAGTGATGCATGTGCATCCGCTAACCCAACTGAGGTTGTCTGAATAATAATATCATATTGGGCAAGAGAGCTCTCCGCTTCTTTCAGGCTGATTGCTCTCGAATTTATATTGCCATGATAATCGACCAGCAGCTGTTCTGCTGAAATAAGAGTCCGATTGGCGAGATCGATTTTTGCAACACCTGTTTTAGCGAGTGCAAAATAAATTCCTCTTGCCGCACCGCCCGCACCGATAATTAAGACATTTTGACCTTCTATATGGTCGGTTATAGTCAGCAGTCCTTTAATAAATCCAGGGCCATCCGTATTGTACCCATATAAAAGTCCATCTTTTATCACAACAGTGTTAACAGCACCAACTTCATTTGCAAATTCGTCCAAGACATCGATATAAGGAATAATGCGACTTTTAAAAGGTACTGTTACATTAAATCCTCCGGCTCCCAAAGCCTTCAACCCTTCGACTGCCTGTCGTAGCTCATTATCCCGAACGCCAAACGGCAAATATACTCCATCAACTGAATATTGATCAAATGCATCGTTATGAATAAGCGGAGACATTGAATGCTTAATTGGATTTCCTAATACCCCGAACAGCTTCTTCATTTTACTCTCCTTTAAATCAATGATTTACGGATTGTCACTTGCACTCCCTTAGGAACATGCGCAGAAATTACTGCACCCGGCTTATTGATCGTTACCCAACCCAGACCAGAAAACACGATGTCTGTCTTCCCTTCTTTTATAGAGAATTGGTGAGCTACTAGCGGAGGGAAATCATCTAATTCAGAAGGACGCGGCGGCACCAATAATTCGCCTGCATGTGTTTTGTACAGCTCGTCCGCTTTTTCTAATTTCGTCCGATGGATATTTAGCTCATTGGACAAATAACAAGTAAATGAATTCCGTTCTCCCTGAATAAAGTCAAATCGAGCCAAGCCACCGAAAAATAGAGTTTGCCCAGCATTCAATTGAAAAACTCTAGGTTTAATCTCTTTCTTTGGAGTAATCACTTTTAAATCTTCTTTACCCACAAAGTGAGCCATTTGATGGTGATTAATGATTCCCGGCGTGTCTATTAAAGCTCTTTCATCATCCAATGGGATTTCAATAATATCAAGAGTTGTTCCTGGGAAGTATGAAGTCGTAATCACATTTTCTTCTCCGCTGCCCTGTTTAATAATACGGTTGATAAAGGTGGATTTTCCGACGTTTGTACAGCCTACGACATATACATCACGTCCTTCACGCAATTCCTCAATACGCTCCATTGCTTCTTCAATTCCATGTCCTTTAGCACCGCTGACAAGCATAATATCCACAGGATGTAAGCCAAGTTCAGCCGACATGTGCTTCATCCAGGTAATTAGCTTATTAGGCTTGACTGATTTTGGTAATAAATCACTCTTATTACCGATTAAAACAACTGGATTGTGACCGACAAATCTTTGAATACCCGGAAGCCAGCTTCCATTGAAATCAAATATATCTACTAATTTTACAATTAAAGCATCTTTACTTCCAATTCCGTTCAGTATTTTTAAAAAGTCGTCATCCGTTAGGGATACATCTTGTACTTCATTATAGTGTTTAAGTCGAAAACATCTTTGACAAATGATTTGTTCTTTTTGAAGTGAGGAAGCCGGTGCATATCCTATTTTGTCAGTATGCTCTGTTTGAATAGTGACACCGCATCCCACACAGCTAATTTGATCCTTTTCCAATTCTAGTCCTCCCATGTTATCTGTCCTTTTTTACGGAACCATGTTAATATTCTGCGTTCAATTTTACGATTTATTTTAGTAGTCCAGCCATCTGTTTGAGCAACAGGAACTACAAGAATTGTTTGAAACCCATTACGATTACCGCCCAAAACATCAGTTAAAAGCTGGTCACCGATCACGACTGCTTCTTCTCTTTTAATATCCATAATCTCTACAGCTCTTCTGAATGCAGCTCCCATAGGCTTTTTTGCTCTAAAGATAAAGGGGATTTGAAGTGGATCAGCAAAGGACTTTACACGCAGCTCACTGTTATTGGACACAATGGTCACTTTAATCCCATGTTGCTTCATCATTTCAAACCAAGCAATCAGTTCTGGAGTGGCAAGAGGACGATCCCATTCCACAAGGGTATTATCAAGGTCAGTAATAATCCCCTTTATACCATTATCTTTTAATTCCTGAGGTTTGATTTCATAAATACTTTTAACATGCTTGGAAGGTAAAAATGCTTTTATCACTCTATACACCTCTATTAATTCTTTTTCACCGCTATCCATCATAACGGATATTTTAATTTATGTCATAGCCAAATAGCTAAATTTGATGAAAAGTGCAGTCGAAATATAAAACCTTTCGACATATTGCGTCATTATTTAAATCTGTGGATAAGTTTATACACATCGCCAACAGACCCTTTACCTTTTTAGACAATACGTTTTCCTAAAAAGAATCACAGATACACACATTTTACCCACAAGTTATGCACCTACCCCTGTGGATAACAGAACGGTTGTTCCATTCTCTTGATTCTGTTAAATTAAGGGTACACCAAGGCAAACTACTAATATATTGTCGTTGCCACCCATTTAGAACTGTAAATTGGAGGTGAAGCCGCAAGGCAAAATGATGCAAAAACTACCAGATGACCTTTTAATTGAATCATATTACAAAGCCAGGCATTTAAAACTTAGTCAAGAATTTATCCGTCTAATTGAAAGAGAAATTGACAGGAGATCCTTATCTTATAAAATATTTTAAACAGAGCCAAACTCATTTGTATCATGCGCCCTGGTTAAAAATCCAGGGCAATTTTTTGTTTTATTTATTTTATATACCCTATTGTCTCACCAACATGTACCGGTTGCGGTAATGTACCTGTTATGTATGGAGTATAGGTTTCCTTCTCAAATAATAGAACCACGGTTGAACCGAATGAAAAATATCCGATTTCTTCCCCTTTATGGAGAGTATCCCCCGAATGTGTTCTCTCTATTGAATTAACAAACATGGCACCAACCTTTACGACAGATAAGGATCCCCCGGCATGCTGGATTTCTGTAATTTCACGATAATTTTTTGATAGAGGGTATTTTCCTAATGTCATCCCCCACTTGTTGACTGGATATGACTTTTGTCCAAGCGTACATTTCCGTGTAACTTTTCCCTCAACCGGAGAGTGAATACGGTGGTAATGGCTTGGACTTAAATATAGTACCATATATCTGCCGCCTAAATATTTTTCTGTATCTCTTGTGTTCCCAAGCATTTCCTCAACTGAATATACCTTCCCTTTCACTTGGAAAGAAGAATCTTCATGAATGAGCCCACTGTCCTCTAATACGGCATCTACAGGACTGACAACTGTCCCCTCATCATTATTAATTTCGCGTGCTCCATTCATTAAAGCCCTTGTAAAAAAATCATGCAAGGATGTGTATTCCTGAATGGGACGATCCATCTCGGCCAGATTTATTTTGTATTGCTTTGCAAAAGATGGGATTATCCGCCTGCTTGCTTTAGAGTTTGCAAATTTTCTTAAAAGGGAAGAAGTCCATCTGCCATTTGTTAATTCAATTAATAATTGATATACCTTTTCCTTCACGTTCTTCACCTATTTTCTTTTTATATGGCTACTAACACTTAGCTATCCTTCGATTGAATATAAAATTAACAAAAACACCCCTGACGATTTAAGGGTGTTTGTCTCTACCTAGTTTACTATTCCTTTAAAGGAAGGGAAAGATTTTTCTTACTGATACAGTCAAGTATATCATCATTTCAATTTCCATCGCCTCTTCACCATTGGAAACCACCAATTCCATTTCCCCATCATTTTCAATAGGATTGGAACAAGGACTAACCTAATAATCGTCGCATCTAATAAAACAGCAATCGCTAAAGTAAAGCCCAGCTGTTTAATTTCTAATACGCGTGTTAGGGTAAATGAAATAAAAACAATCATCATGATTAAGGCAGCCTGTGTGATAAAAGGACCTGTAAATTCGATTCCCCTTGCTATGGACTCTTCATTATCGTGGGATGATTCCCATTCTTCTTTAATCCTTCCGACTAAAAACACTTCATAGTCCATGGATAGTCCAAACAAAATTGCGAAGGTTAATACAGGCAAATAAGACTGTATAAATCCTGGAGAAGTAAATCGAAAATACTCTTCTCCCCATCCAAATTGAAAGACTGCCACTGTCATTCCACATGCTGCTGTTACACAAATAATATTTAATAGAATTGCTTTTATTGGAATAAAAATGCTCTTAAAGGCAATTACCAAGAAACAATAAGAAATCATTAAAACAACCAAGATGACGATGGGTGTTTTTTTTACCGTTTCTTCATGCAAATCATTTACTTGAGCTGTAAGTCCTCCAATATAAAGGCTCCCTTCATTCACTTGTTTTTCAAACCGCTCGTTTAACTTAGAGACAAAGGTTTTCGCTTCAGTAGAATCAGGGGCATATTTCAACGTTATCATCACAAGGGCTACATTAAAATCGTCATTAATCAAAAACTTGGTATACCCTTTAATTTCTGGCAGTTTGACTAATTCTGGCACCTCACTATATGTATCATTATCACCCAAAAGATCAGTCAATTCTGTAATAGATGAGACCATTTGGACCTCCTCATAGGCTTTGAGGATAACTCCAACAGCAGCAATTTCCTGAAGTTCTTCCATACTAAACCGACTCCCTGATGCTTTCTTTACCAGGAGAACCGGTGAGTATAATCCGGACACAAACTTATTCTCTAAAAGTGTATTTCCCCTTCCAGATGGATAATCCTTTAAGGCATCTTGATTAAGCCCTATTCCCAAATGCATCTGCAGTAATGGCGCAGTGAAGGCTGCTAGAAGAAGCAAACTCCCAATTAAATAAGGAAGTGAATACCTCATGATATGCTTTGTCCATCGATACAGGTATTTTCTCTGCTTAGTCTTCTTTGTGAATGGTAGAGAGAAGCTATTCAGACGATATCCAAGCAAACACAATAATGAAGGCAAAAAGGTAAGTGTCAGCAGCAATAATATAAATAAAACAGCAAAAGTGCCCACTGTTAAATTCAAAAATAATTTTGCATGAACAAGAGGCAATCCAATTAACGAAATCATTACCGTCAATCCAGATAAAAATACAGACTTTCCGCTTGTGGCAACTGCTATGGCGATTGCCTGATGAGGATCATGTTGTTGAAGTTCCTCCCTATATCTCATAATCAAAAATAATGAATAATCAATTCCTATTCCCAATCCGATCATCGTGACTACACTAGGTACAATAATGTCAAAATCCTGATATCCCGATAGACTTAAACAGGCAAAGGTAATGACTACAGCCATTCCCCCCATCATAATCGGGATTAAAGCTGCTGTAAGTGAACCAAATGCCAGTAAAAGTACCACTAGAACAAACGGCATACCCAGTTTTTCCGCATAGGTAAGATCCCGCTTTTCCATATGGGTCAAATCCTTTATCGTTGGAGTGGCCCCTGTCAAATATAGTTCAAGCCCATCCTTCTGCGCATCCAAATATCCACTGAGTACATCAATCGTTTCTAAAACCTGACCTTTATCCCCCTCAATAAAAAGTAAAGCGTAACAAGTGTGCAAATCCTTTGAAATTTGATTTTCCCCTTCCAGCAAAGAATTCTCCATCGGGTTTGCAACGACAGTTACTCCTTCGATCGTTTGGATTTCAGCCAGAACTTTATCTACCGGTACGTAAAATTTTTGTTCATTAACTTTCCATTGATTTGAATGGAAAACAAGAAAATTTTGTTCACCCATATCATCTGCAAAGTTATGCTCCATTAATTTTTGAGTTAGGTCTGATTGTGAACCTCTTACATTTAATTGCGGTGGTGAAAGATGGCTAAAAAAAGATGGCATTAGCATTATTCCGCCAAGGAACAGCAATCCCCAAACAAGCAGGATAATTTTATAATATTGAGTGACCTTACAGCCAAAACGGTAAAAATAAGAAGAATTTTGGGGTTTAGATTCATGCATATTGACACCTCAATTTTTATGAGCGTGACAATATTATTTCCTTTTAACGAAAAAAACGGACAAGTATCTTTTGCCCGTTTTGACTATTTTTTCTTTCTTTTTTCTTTCTCTGCTCGATAAAATTCATGGAACATTTTCATTAATGCTCTCTTTTCAATTCTTGAAACATAGCTGCGAGATATACCCAGTTCTTTCGCTATCTCTCTTTGTGTCTTTTCCTTTTTTAGATCTAGGCCAAACCTGCCAACAATAACCTCCTTTTCACGGTCCTCAAGCACATCAATATACTTCTTCACTTTTTCAAGTTCCATATTAAGCTGAATTGTGTCAATTACATCCTCAGACTCAGACTTCAATATATCAAGCAATGAAATTTCATTTCCCTCTTTATCCTGGCCAATCGGGTCATGCAACGAAACATCTTTTTTTGTTTTTTTAATCACTCTTAGATGCATCAAAATCTCATTTTCGATACAGCGGGCCGCATATGTAGCAAGTTTCGTGCCTTTACCTGAGGAATAAGATTCGATTCCCTTGATTAAGCCAATCGTTCCGATTGAAATGAGATCCTCAGTATCTTCCCCAGTATTTTCAAACTTCTTTACAATGTGAGCTACAAGCCTTAGGTTATGTTCAATTAATAAATTCCTTGCTTCCGCATCTCCTTCCGCCATTCTTTCAATACATTCCCTTTCTTCCTTTGCTGATAATGGTTGAGGAAATGCATTGTTTTTAACATAGGAGACGAGAAAAACCAATTCTTTAATAAAATAGCCAAACGTTGCTAAAACTCCTGCCAATTAAATCAGCTCCTCACTGTTTCCAACCAGTTAGACTATTAGATATGTATGACAGCAGCCTCTATCCCTTGCCTGTCCTTCTGAAAATAAGATATTTGATTTATGCCCAACCCAAATAAGCAATCATCCCATATTATAATAATATCTATGGTATATAAGGGAGGTGCACCTATGTATCCTTATCATTTCGGAGGAGCCGGTTGCGGTTGGGGTTACCCTCCTCCACCCTGTCGCAGTGGGTATGGCGCCGGATTTGCGATCTTAATTATTCTATTCATTTTATTATTTATCTTTGGCTTTTGGGGTTTTTGGAGCGGAGGATACTTTGGTCCAAAATGAAGAAAAAACTTATGCATAGCATAAGTTTTTTCTTCATTTACGATTCTATGGTTGTAATATCAGCTACAATGACAAATGTGATTGTAACAGCAGTAGCAACCCCCATTACGAATAATAACATGGTAACCAACCCCTTATTCATCCTATTTACCTAAATTTAACATAGCAAAGGGGCGTCCCAAGCAACGTGATGTGAAGAATAATTGACTAATTCTTTACAGGAATGTGAACAGTTCGTTATGCACTATCCTTATTAATCCAGAAAAATTTTGATATCTTTACTATTATATAATTTGTCATATCGATCGCCTTCCTTCCGATTGAGTAATTTTTTTATCAGTGGTCAACCTTCGCATAATTGAGTATGGAATATAATTAATAAAATTTATTAATTATAGTTGTTTTTCGATCAAGCATTTCATTTTCCGCCTGACGTATTGAAACGTATTCAGATCTGCCCAATTTATTTGACTTGATTGTAACTGTGAACAGTATCATATTAAAGGTCATGCAATTACCTCCTTAAGCTTCAAATCATCGGTTTTTTTAACACACTTTGTCAATATATTCATCACACCACCAGAATAGAACTAAAATTTATAAAAATCCTATAGTTTTATTTACCATTTTCACGATAATACAGACCATTAAAGACCTTTAGAAAACCAGATTGGGAAAAGTACCTATATCTCGAGGATTTTAAAAGCAAAAAAAGCCGCAGAGATAATTTTCTGCAGCTCTAATTGCAAGGCTTATAGTATTGCTCCGATTTGTTCATTGACCAACAAATGTATAAGCGATTCTATCTATCTTCCCACCGCCCATATTCCCCCAAGGAATTATAGGTTACGTGTGGTTATGCATTCTTATAATGTTGGTATCCCATTTCGTTTATTTGTCCATCTCTTACTTCAAAAATACGGTCTGCCATATCCAGTACCTCCGGATGATGGCTGATGAGAATAACAAGTTTATCTCCCGCATGAGCTTTAATTGCCTGAAGAATGGCGGATTCGTTCAACGCATCAAGATTGGTCGTAGGTTCATCCAGGATAAAAACCGAGGCATCATCCAGGAACAATCTGGCCAACGCTAAGCGTTGGAGCTGCCCACTTGAAAGATTTTCACCGAATTCCTGAAGATGTGTATCCAAACCTTCTGGAAGACTTTTTATAAATTGATACAATCCTGCTTTCTCACAAGCATCCCATATCTCTTCTTCCGTATATTTCTTATACATTGTCAGATTCCGGCGCAATGTATCCGAAAATACGATGGTATGAGCATCAACCATACTGAAATGCTTCCGATAAGAATCAGCATTATATTCCTCGACTGGCGCCCCATTTAATAATATGGCACCTTTCGTAACTGGAATATCCCGCAGCAACAATGAAATCAATGTTGATTTCCCCGTACCATTATCTCCCCTGATGCCAATAATTTCTCCTATTCTCCATTCAAAATTAACATTTTTATATAAATGTTTGCCTTTTTCATACTCAAATTGAACATCACTATATCTAATATTACTTATATGGACGAGTTCACGACTGCCTCCCTCATTTACTTCAGGAATAATATTCATGATTCCTAAGATACGTTTAGCACTGGCAAATGTATGAACAAGGCTCGCGCTAAGCTGCGATAAAGCTAGTGCAGGACCAAAGGAAGAATAAAGCAACAGCATAGCTAAAAGCCCTGTACTTGCATCCACTTTACCAATTCCATATAAATAAATAGATATGCCAATTTGTATAAACACAGAGAGGTATAAGGCCCCATCCGTCAATGCCTTAAGCAGACCTTCGTGTTTCTTAAGGGACAAAGTAGAATGATTTAATCCCTCACTGTACTCGTCAATTTGATTAATGGTCTGATTCTCCTGTCCAAAAATATACAATTCCTTCAATCCTTTTAATCGATCAAGGATATATTGACTTTGCATACCAAATTGAACACGATAATCGTCCCCTGCTTCTTGTCCGCTTTTATACACACTTTTCGGAACAATATAGCTTATTAACACATAGGAGAACAACGCTGCAACAGCATAAAATGGATGAAAGGACCAAAAAATCGACAGATAAACAATTCCTGTTGTAAAGCTAATACATACAGGAGCTACTGTGTGCGCATAAAACACTTCAAGCATTTCTACATCCTTAGTGATAACATTCATAAGCTCCCCTTTTTGAAAGCTCATTAATTGTCTATTCCCAAGCTTTCCAAGGGATGTAAAGATATGAGACCGGATAGTAGCCAGAAGCCTGAAGGCAATATAATGGGTCATATATTGCTCGCACAGACGAAAAACAGTACGCATTATACCTGCTGCAATAATCATAATCAGCAACAGTCTTCCATTGCCAAAGTCTTTAAGGCCCATTACATCCAGGAAAGCCATACCGCCTATAAGGCTTATGGATGAAACCGCCAAATAACCTAATGTACCAAGAAGGATTGTCAGCAACATATGGGGAATAAGCGGTTTTAATATTTTCATTAATTGAATCAAGTTTTTTCCGCTACTAATCATAGTGCACACCTTCCGATTGATTGTTGTACTTCAAATAGCTCTGCATAAATGTTCCCATTATCCATAAGTGTTTGATGATCACCTTGCTCAGCTATTTTTCCATTGGAAAATACATAGATATGATTAGCATCTACTAAACGCTGCAACTGATGGGTAATCATGATAACCATTTTCCCCTGGCGGCTGATTTCCTGAATAATATCAAGAATATCATCTTCACTATTACGGTCGATATTGGCAGTAGCTTCATCAAAAATAAACACTTTAGGATTCTTTAACAGCATTCGGGCAATTGCTAATTTTTGGCGCTGTCCGCTTGAAAGATTCGTCCCTCCACTTTGAATTTTATAATGAAGGTTTGCAGCAAATTGATCTAGCTTCACAAACCTAAGAATCTCTTCTGCCTCTTCTTCCTCCAAAGTTGGTTTAGCCATCCTTAAATTAGTGAGTATCGTGCCTTCAAAAATATAGGAACGGTTACTGACACAGCCAATCAACTGATGCACCTGATCAATAGGTATATCCGCCAAAGATGTCCCACCGATTTCAATTGTTCCATTTTCCGGTTCAATGAAACGTTGCAGAATATGTGTAATAGTTGTTTTTCCTGCACCAGAAGCACCTGCAATTCCCGTCACCTCACTTTGCTTGATGACAAGATTGCAACCCTGCAAAGCCGGTTTATCAGCGTCTGGATAAGTATAGGTAATATTTTTAATGCATAAATCTCCTGTGATATCCTTATGAACAGCTGGTTCTTCTTTTTGCGTTTCAATTTTTAAAATGGAGGATAATAAATTCAAGGCACTCGTACCATTCATACCTACATGGAAATAGGATCCCAACAGTCTAAATGGTACAAAAAATTCGATCGCCAGCAGAGAAAAACAGATAAAGCCAGTTAAACTTAAGTTTTCATTTTTATAGGCAATCACTGAGCAAACGATCCCCAAAGCTGCTCCTAAGTAGGCAATTAAATCCATAATGGTAATGGATTGCAATTGCATCCTAAGCACCTTCATCGTCATACAGCGGAATTCCTCTGCTTCCTTATTCATAACTTCTCCGTATGCCTTTTCTCCGTTATAAATTTTTAAGGTGCGTAGCCCCTCTACACCTTCAACGAACTTTTTACCAACATCCAAGTACTTATTCCAATATGTTTTAAAAATTCTCTTTCCAATTTTTACGCCGGCCACAATGGCAACTGGAATTAAAAAACCACTAATCAACAACATAAGCGCAATTTTCCAATTCAATTTTGCCATTACTACAAATAGTAGAACCGGAGTCAACAGGCTATAAAAAAATTGCGGCAGATAACGACTGTAATAAACATCGATATTCTCGATACCTTCTACCGCAAGCTGGCTGATTTTACTGATTTCCAGTTTAGTTATCTCTTGAGGGGTCAGTGAAAGAAGCTTTTCAAACAGCTCTCTCCGCACCTTATGCTTTAGCTCAAATGATGTATAATGCGTGAGCTTTGTCGAGTAATAATGACAACCGAACTTTATAGCTATAATCAATCCAATATATAAAATGTAGTACATATCCATAACGATATTATGAACATAGAACAAGGCAGAAAATAATTCCGCAATCTCAAATGCAATCACTATATTTATAACAACATTCAATAATTGCAATAATGTAACTTGAACCAAAACAGGGATGATTCCATACTTTTTTGCGTACATCAACATTTCTTTTTGAATCATATATGTTGCACTTCCTCTTGATTAATCGTAGGAATTTTTATAAAAACAATCAATTTGACAACTGCCAACACGCATAGAACAATGCGAACGTGTAAATGATCGATCATTAAACCGCTGATTAGAAGTAATAAATACACGGTTAGCAAAATCGTTAATTTTCTTCTTAAAGTAAGACCACCATCCCTTTGATAGCTCACTACATATTTTTCGTAAAATGACTGTTTTTTCAGCCAGTTTTCACATTTAACTGAATTACCAGCGAATAAAATTGCTGTCAGTAACAGTAAAGGTGTCGTTGGTAAAATAGGCACTGCGATTCCAATTAAACCAAACAATAGAGATATCCATCCCAATCCCAGTAACATTATTTTTTTCATCTGTCTTCCCCCACTAAATATGTATCAGTACAAGCCATACGATAGAGCCTAGCCCTCCCAAAATATGAACGGCCGTACATTTTTTCTCACTCTTTAAAAAAGGAATTATTGCTGTCAGAGCAATGATAAGTATATAAATGATATAACCAAATAAATTAGAACTCATTTGAAATAGATATATAAATATACTTATCAAGGATATAAAACCACTCCATCTATGAGTAAGTTTTATCGGTCTATTCTTTTTAAACAGGTGTAAAACCCCAAATAATAAGCAAATAAAAAAATAAAGTTTATGTAAAGTTAACAATATCATCAGAAACCACCTACACATTATTATTTTGATATAATTATATTATTGATAATGATTATCAATGTCAACGGTAAATTTATTAGATTCTTGATTAAAAGATTATAAAAAAAGCCAACTCATTATATGAGTTGACCTGAATTTTATAGAATCTATTCTTCGTCTTGTATTAACTTCCCGTATTTCCTGGATAAAGCAAAAAATAATGCGGATAACGCCAATACTCCGGCAGTAGCAAAAGTTAAGTATTCCTTTACTACTTCACTCATACCTTCCTTTGGCAATATGGATCCTAAAAAAAGAAATACAGCAAACATGAGGAGAGTTGTACCAAAACGTTTATAATCTATCATTTTCTCTTTCAAGGAAACTACCACCTTTCAAATAAACTAGTAATACAGTAACATGATATTTCTTCCTAAGCTAATGTAAATAGTGGCAGGCGAACCACTGAAATAGATGGACAAAATGGTATTAATAGTTATAAAACAGTCACATTATTTTCTTAAAGAAAACAAAAAAAGTTCTGCCTCAGTAATTCGACAGAACTTAAAAAGTTTATTTTAATTCTTTTACAATTCCCATTGCCAATTGAGCTGAATGCAAAGCAGCCTTTTCCAGGAATTGATCAAATGATAAATCTGACTCTTTTCCAGCAATATCACTTAATGCGCGTGTAACTACAAATGGAACATTAAACTGATAAGCCACCTGCGCAATAGCGGCTGCTTCCATTTCAACTGCCTGCAGCTGTGGAAACTTTTCTCTTACAAATCGAACACGTTCAGGATCAGACATAAATACGTCACCGGTTGCGATTAACCCTTTACCAACTCCAACCCCGTCAATGCCTGCAGCCACTTTCTCTGCAAGTGATACAAGCTTTTCATCAGCTATAAATGCTGCAGGTAATTGGGGAACCTGTCCGTATTCATAATCAAATGCTGTAACATCCACATCATGGTGACGTACCTCAGTCGAAATAACCATATCTCCTACATTTAGTTCTGGGTTGTAGCCACCTGCTGAGCCTGTGTTGATAATAAAATCAGGCTTGAACTTTTCAAGAAGGACAGCTGTTCCCATAGCAGCATTCACCTTGCCAATACCAGATTTCAGCAAAATAACATCCACACCAAACATCTGTCCAGTTGTATATTCCGTATTAGCAATGACAACAGACTCAGCACTTTCTATATTCTCACGCAAATAGGCAACTTCTTCTTCCATTGCGCCAATAATAGCAATTTTCATCAGTATAACTCCTTTATATTACAAAAATTAAAATGCAGTACCATTTTACCATAAATCATCTGCATAAACAGACCTCTAATCCTTTATTGGAACTAGAGTATTTCAGGCATTTTTGGTAGACTTAGTTTGAAAATGAAGGAGGCAAAAAAAGTGGAATTTAAATTAGATCTAATTGAAGACAAAGTTGAATTTTTCGAGGCATCCTCAATTCAAAACCTCGAAAAACAAATCCAACAAAAAATAGAACAAAACAAAGCAATCATGCTATCCGTACACCACATATCCCACCAAATCCACACCACCCCCGAAGGCAAACCCATCTACACAGCAGTAGTACACTATAAACTAAAAAGCTGAGACGACTGTTCAGGCCCGAAAAGCATAAGACGAATACTCGGAGGGAGACGTTCTTCCCTCCCGTAGAGTATTTGCTTATGACTCGAGGGACTAGGAGTCGAAGCTGGATTAAATAAAAAGCTGAAGGGCCTTGCTCAGCCGCGACAAGCATAAGAGGAGGCACGGAGGGAGGTGCTCTTCCCTCCCGCAGTGGCTACACTTATGACTCGAGCGGTTAGGCCCTGAAGCTAGATTAAATAAAAAGCTGAAACGGCTCATTTTAAGGAACGAAGACTAAAATCGCCACGTCCTGTGGCAACGTCTTCATGACCAACATCCTGCTGGCCCGCGAGGAGCATAAGAGGAGTTGCGCAGGGAGAACGCTTTTATCTCCCGTAGCAGCTACACTTATGACTCGAGCGGCTAGGCCCTGAAGCTGGATTAACTAAAAACCCAAAAACGGGTATATTAAGGAACAAAGACTAAAAACGCCACGTCCTGTGGCAACGTCTTTGTGACCAACATCCTGTTAGCCCGCGACAGGCATAAGAAGGTACCGTAGGGAGCTTATTAAGAATCAAAGGCTCAGTACACGACTTAGCACGGCAAAGTCTTTATAACCTACAGAAATGAATAATAGGAGGTGCTTTTTTATGGGGAGAGTAATAAAGTTTGATGACGAGAAGCAGGAACTGGTTTTAACTCTTACAGGTTTGACAACTTTTTTTGCTTTAAAACGAAAGATTCAAATGCCCTACCCTCTAATAAAAAATGTTTTAGTAGATTATTTCGATGCTCCTACATGGATGATACGGATGCCTGGTTCTTCTATTTCATTCTTAAATATATATGAAGGAAGTTATAAATATCAGAATGAATGGTATTTTCTTTCATACAGCGGTCGGATACCGCTGGTCATCATAGAATTGGATGGACATAAAAAGTATAGATATATTATTTTTCAATGTGAAAATCCTACAAAAACCGCATCTGAGATTCGAACACATTTACGAGATATTGACTGACATGTTACATCCTTTTTGAAATGGCTACTATCACCTCTTTGTATTTCCACTCATCAAATTATCTGGATTTCCCTTACAAAATAACAATCAAAAAAGCTGCCAATCATGGCAGCTTTAAAAGTCTTTTATTTGATTAACTAGCTTTGTCATTCTTTATAAGTTTTTCTACCTTTGTCGGTTTCCATCCTTCACCATCAACCCATTCGATATATACACGATACGTGCTTGATCCATCTTTAGGTGACACAGTACCAATTGCCTTATTTGGTTCACCGCCATTTTGCAAATACCATAAGGTCATATTACTTTGATCGATACCTGCTCCATAGGCAATGGCTCGCTCCATTTCATTCCAATCAGTGGAACCTTTCTCGTATTGTGTAACATGCTCTCCACTTTGTTCCGTACCTACTGGCTTCCATGAAGGATCAGAATACGCTTCTTCCACATTTCCATCAGAAGCGGTTTCCTCAAGTTTCTCAGACTCTACTGTATCTTCAGATTCAGAGGATTCTTGATCAGAGTTCTGTTCTTGGTCTTGATCTTGGCTCTCCTCATCCGCATTCTCATTCTCGGTTGCTTGCTCATCTTCATCCATTGCATTTTCCTCTTTATCAGCTTCCTCTTCTTTATTGACTGCTGATTGATTACTTTCAGGATTGGTATCAGCCTTCTGACTTGCCGGTTCATCATTATTACCTAAAAATATAGTAGCTCCTACCACGACAATAAGGAGAACGACAACTGTAATCAGTATATTGTAGACTTTGTTTACCTTTTTATCCTGACGTTTATCCATACGCGAAGGATATTTATCTTGCCTATCCATATACACTTCCTCCTCAAATTTATAATAAAGATTATTTTAACATGGATAGGTAATCACTAAAAGTTATTAAATTTTTCGTCATATTTTTTATTCCAACCCTCTTTTTTGATTGATTGCATGTATCCCATTGACCATTTGCAAGTATAAAGGAGTTACCGCACCCGACTTGCTCGCCGTATCCAGATTAACAATCACCATCGCATATTTAGGTTTTTGAAAAGGAAAATAACCTGCAAACCATTTATTGTACTTCTGCTTTGTTTTATCTTCCTTTGTCCCAATTTCAGCTGTTCCCGACTTACCGGCAACCTCATACTTGGCTGTATGTAAATTACCTGCAGTCGCATATTTTCCTGTTGTCGTTACGACTCCTCTTAATAATTGCTGTAGCTTGCTGGCCGTTATTTTTGAAATGGTTTTACCTTCTACAGTCTGCTCTTTAAAGGTAGCAATGGTCAATCCATCATCATCCACGGCTTTAGTGGCAGCTCTAGCCACTATTCTTTCACCGCCTCTGGCAATCGTGGCCATCATATTGGCGATGGCAAGCGGAGTTACTTTTACATTTAATTGACCAATCGATGTATTAGCCACAAAATTCTCATCCTTCTTCATGGAGGATTCTGTCCATATGACCCCAGATTTTTCTTCCGGCAGTTGTTTAATGAGAGATGTATGAAAGACACTCCCACTCCATCCAATTGGTTGAATTAAGCCAAGCCGCTCAGCATACTCTTCAATAAGATTTGGATTTTTATCCGCCAATTCTTTACCCAGAACTCCAAAAACTTGATTGCTGCTTAATGCAAACCCTCGCTGAAAATCAACCAATCCTAGCAACCTTCCTGTATTTTTATCAACAGGTCGCCCTAAATGATCCAAATTCCCGTTAAATTCTCTTCCATTCAGGGTCAGACCTTCTTCTATAGCAGCAGCCGCTATAACCGTTTTAAATACGGAACCAGGAGTCTGCGGAATGATCATTTGATTATGGTTACCCTCATTGTTTACATCCTTATTTACATGCGGTGTGGAAACCATAGCTAGAATATCATTAGTCTCAACATCTAAAATAATAATTCCACCTTTTTTCAGCCCGTTATCATCAGCAACTTGTTCTGCAAGTTTTTGATAATCCTGATCCAAAGTAGTCTGTATATTAATTCTTTCACCAGATTGACTTTCATCCAAATAACGGATATCCACTCCAAACATTGGCAGTCCATTGGCTGCTTTATGATAAACCAGTTTTTTACTGCCATTCCCCTGGAGGAATATTTGAAAGGCTTTTTGCAATCCGGTTTTCCCTACTTTTGTTTGATAGTCAACCGGTGTATAGCCAATTTTATTAGCTTCATCTATCTCGTTTTTATTTAATGTCAGTGACCCCAGAAGATGGCTTGCTGAAGGAGTTGCTATAACCTCTCTCTTCTTTACACCAATGATACCCGGAATATGTAGATTGTTAATTTGCGTAATTTGGCTATCTGTTAATTCTATTACACCTTTATTTTCATAAATAAATGGCTCATCTTCATCCTTTAGCCTTTTTAATAGTATTTCTTTATCTATCCCAAGAATGTCTGCCAATTTATCTGCAGGCCAATCTATATGTTTAACAAATGGAAAGAGTACTAAAACCGATTTGTCCTGATAGGAAATCGACTTACCTTCTCTATCAAGAAATCCACCTCTTCCATCATCCAGGGTGATTTCGTCAATTCTTTGTCTCACACTATTCTCTAATAAATTTACCCGGTGTTTGGAATATTCCTTTGGCTTCACTATCTGTATATGTACCAGCTTGGCTATTAATAAAGTAAACAGCAATAGAAAAATAATTCCTGTCCCCAGTATTCTTTTTTTCATTTAACACACCCCTTACTGTTACCAGTTTCGACGGGGCTTGCCTATTTCAAACTATAATTGCACAAATAAAAAAGGCACCTAAAATAGGCGCCTTGCTGGTTCTTTCTTAAATTACAAATTATTGAACGGATACGATTACGACTTCCATATCTCCACCTGGAGTAGAAACCGTTACTTCATCACCTGGTTTTTTCCCCATTAAACTGCGGGCAATTGGAGAATCGTTTGAAATTTTATACTCAAATGGGTCAGCTTCTGCAGAACCGACAATTATATAAGTTTCTTCTTCACCATCAGGTAATTCTTTAAAGGTTACAGATTTTCCTAATGTAACCGTTCCATCCTGAGATGCACCAGACTCAATAATTTGTGCATTTCTAATCATATTTTCAAGTGTAGTAATTCTTCCTTCTACAAATGCTTGCTCTTCTTTAGCAGAATCATACTCAGAGTTTTCGGATAAGTCACCAAAACTGCGGGCAATTTTAATTCTTTCTACAACTTCTTTACGTTTAACCGTTTTTAAAAGTTCTAATTCTTTCTCTAATTTCTCTTTTCCCTCTTTAGTCATTGGGAATACTTTTTCAGTAGCCAAAAAATTTCACTCCTTCTGTACTTTCACCATGCAGCACGAACTGCTCCATGTGATCATGTGTATATATATGCACTTAATAACTATGTATATACCTTTATTGGTATAGGAATTGCGCGTTCTCAATCGAACGCGCAATTACACTCATTGTTAGCTTAATTTCTTTTTATCGATTTGTCTATTAATTTTATCAAAATTTTTTCAAAAATGAGTAACTTTTTTGTTATTTTTATGGAAATTGATGTAAAAACAAAAATTT
The DNA here is from genome assembly GCF_058267515.1 of Pradoshia sp. Z6_59. Taxonomy (NCBI): domain Bacteria; kingdom Bacillati; phylum Bacillota; class Bacilli; order Caryophanales; family Bacillaceae; genus Pradoshia; species Pradoshia sp. Z6_59. Next base: position 79,271 of record NZ_JBZCPP010000004.1, on the reverse strand, counting down.
CTATAAAAGGGATTTTTGCTCCAAAATTGTTTGGATTTTAGTACCGATTACATCAATAGCCACGTAATTGTGTCCGCCTTCAGGAATAATGATATCCGCATAGCGCTTAGTAGGCTCGATAAATTGGTTATGCATAGGCCGTACTACAGACGTATATTGTTCAATTACTGAATCAATTGAACGGCCACGTTCTTTTATATCACGCATTAACCGACGTATTATACGAAGATCTGCATCGGTATCAACAAATAGTTTAATATCCATTATATCGCGTAATCTCTCATCTTCAAGTACCAAGATTCCCTCGAGAATAATAACGTCCTTAGGTTCAACAGGAATTACATCCTCAGAGCGTGTATGCATAGCATAATCATAAACCGGCTTTTCAATTGCTTCATAACGAAGCAATTTGTTGATATGCTCCAGCAATAGATCATTATCAAAAGCCAATGGATGATCATAGTTTGTCTTTAGTCGTTCCTCAAAAGGAAGATGGCTTTGATCCTTATAATAATAATCTTGTTCTAGAATCATGATGGAATGACCCTTGAATTTTTCATAGATTGCTTTTGTTACACTCGTTTTCCCTGAACCCGAGCCACCTGCAACCCCAATTACAATTGGCTTAGTCATTTTTAGTTGTTCTCCTTCCTCATCATATCATATGGATGAACCGGTTGATCGACTTTTAAGCGGACAGTCATAAGCGGATGTCTTGCAGCATCTAATTCATTGCCGTCCTCATCCCAGATTGTTCCGACTGTTTGCGTAAAGTTTTCGATATTAGGACCGAAAAATTCAATTTCATCTCCCGGTTTAAAGTAATTTCTTTGCTGTAACGTGACTATAGATGTATTTTCATCATACGATAAGACAAGCCCGGCAAAGTCATGCGTTGTTTTGTTATTATGATTGCCAAACATTTGCTCCTTATGGCTTGGTACACCTTCAAAGAATGCGGGAGCTGTTTCCCGATTCGCACACTTATTGAGCTCTGTAATCCATTCCTCTTTGAAAACAAAATTGTCCGGATCTGCGCAATAAGTATCTATAACCTTGCGATAAACACTGACAACTGTTGCAATATAATGAATGGACTTCATACGGCCCTCGATTTTTAAGCTGTCTATTCCCATCTCTATCATGGTTGGGATGGATTCAACTAACTTCAAATCTTTAGGACTCATCGCAAACGGTTGGTCTTCATCTTCAAATAATGGTTTTTCACCATCTTCGGTATTAGCGAATAAATGATAATCCCATCTGCAAGACTGGCAGCAGCCGCCTCGATTAGAATCACGGGCTGTCATATGGTTGGATAGCGTGCAGCGCCCGGAATAAGCAATACACATCGCTCCATGAATAAAGGTTTCAATTTCAATATCCACCTTTTCTTTCATTAGCTTGATTTCTTCCCCACTTGTCTCACGTGCCAAAACAACACGATCCAGCCCTTCTTCTTTCCAAAATTGTACAGCTTTCCAGTTTGATAAGGATTGCTGCGTACTTAAGTGGATCTCCAGCTTTGGAGCAGCCTTTTTACAGGTCTCTATTATTAATGGGTCAGCTACTATAATACCTGTTACTCCAGCTTCTTCAATCCCTTTTAAATACTCCGGAAGTCCATCGATGTTCTCATTATGAGCAAAAATATTAGTTGTCACATATATTTTAGCGCCATATTGTTTAGCAAACTCCACGCCTTCTTTCATTTCTGCCAATGAAAAATTCCCGGCATTGGAGCGCAATCCATATTCCTGACCGCCAATAAATACGGCGTCGGCACCATAACGGACAGCGATTTTTAATTTTTCCAGGTTACCGGCAGGAGCCAGTAATTCCGGTTTTTTTACAATAACGCGTTTTCCGTCAATAATCTCGGAAATTTTATTTTCTGACACGGACATTCGGTCATCCTCCATTCCCTGTTAATAAACAGTCTCCTTGAAAAAGAAGCCTGTATCCAACGATCTGTTTGCCGGTTGAATTTCTTCGGCTTTCTGCAGCAGTTCGTCCTTCTTATCTTCGTATAGATCCGGATCCTCTGCATATAAATCAATTGCCTCGCGATACAATTTGGTTACTTCAATAAGATAGTCAGAATCCTTTAAGATTCCGTCAATTTTAAAGGAGTCCACCCCAGCATCGAGCATTTCTGCCAATTCATCAACAATACAAATATCATTCGGACTCATAATATGAGTACCGTTTTCATCTTCAAAGATTGGGTATTTAGCGTTACGCTCAGGATCATGCAGGAATAAGCTTTTTTGATCATCCAGGCTATCCACTTTCATATTGCGGCCTTGGTAATTAAAGTAATTCCCGATAAGCGTTCGTTTTGACTGAAACATAGCTGTCATTCCGTGCACTTGTACTTCAATCTCGACCTCGGCATGTTCTTTAATCTCAATGATGGCGTCCATATTAATTTCCCGGGCAAGGACTGCACGCTTAGCTCCTTTTGTTCCCCAGTAATTACACGTGAACCAGTTGGTCGCTGTTGTTTCTGTATTCCAATGCAGAGGCAGGTTCGGAGCTGCTTCGCGGGCAGCCATCAAAACAGCTGGATCTCCAAAGATGACAGCATCTGCTTGATTGGCATCTAAGAAACGCAAATAATCGGACAGCTCGTCCACTTTCTCATTATGGAAGATGGCATTCATAGCCACATATACTTTCTTTCCTTTTGAATGCGCTAGCTGGATTGCTTCTTTAACAGCCTCTCTGTTAAATTCTCCAGCCAGTCTCAGTCCATAACGTTGTTCCCCTATAACAAATGCGTCTGCACCTGCATCAATCAATGGGATGATATCTTCAACCTTAGTAGGTGTTAGTAATAGCTCAGGTTTTTTCATGCCTTTTCACCTCGTTTAATACTAATAGCCAAACCATCTCCGACAGGGATAATGACAGTATCAAATTTTTCCTTACTCATGAGCCATTCATTATAGCCTTTTATTTTATTAACTAAATTTTTTGTTCGTTTAGATTCAATCTCTTCTTGTTCAAGAGCCACTAAGCCTTTGAAGAGAACATTATCGGAAAGGATAATTCCGCCCTCTGCCAAAAACTTTTCATATATTTCAAAGAAACGTTTATATTGTCCTTTAGCTGCGTCGATAAATATACAATCAAAAGGTCCTTCCGGAGAGACAGCTGATTCTGTCTCAAGAGCGTCACCTTTTATAATTTTTATTCTACTCTTCATGTCCGCTCTTTCAATAAAATGATGAGCTTTTTCAATACGTTCCTCATCTCTCTCAATTGTCAGTATTGAAGCTTCTGGCAGCGTATGTGCCATTCGTAAAGCAGAATAACCAATTGCTGTTCCAATTTCTAAAATTTTTCGCGGCTTTTGGATTTTTAGAATCTGTAACATAGACTCCATACCGGTTAATTCCATAATAGGAACACCATTTTCCCTTGCATACTCTTCCATTTCACTTAATAAATCATTGCGGGAAGGTACAAGAGTCTGTAAATAGTGATCAAGATTCTTATTCATCCTTATTCCTCCAAACCCTGTACTTTGCTTAATTCAAAAAAATGAGAAAGCCAGGTGGCTTTCTTTAAATACATACACTATTTTTATGCACTTCGAATATTTTAGCATATTTAGGGGAAAGAAGCGAAACGTTTCTTCTCTTCCATAGTTCCCCTTCAAATGCTTAATTATTCGTTATATGTTTTGCCTTGTCTTTATTATGTTCTTCCAATGTTTTGTTAAAAATGACTTCTCCCGATTTAGTAGCAAGGAAATAAAGATCATCAATATTGGCTGGGTTTAATGCCGCCTGAATGGAGGTTTCACCTGCATTGGCAATTGGTCCAGGGGTTAACCCTTTATGTCGATAGAGATTATATGGTGAATCAACCTCTAAGTCTTTGTATGTCACCCGATCTTTATGCTCACCTAATGCATACAGAACAGTTGGATCAGTTTGTAATCGCATATCCTTCTCTATTCTGTTTTTAAACACAGCAGATATTTTATCCCTATCGACCTTCTCAGTTGCTTCTTCTTCAATTAAGGATGCCATTGTTAATAGTGTGTGCGGTGTCCATTTATCCTTGGACATTTCATCCTTATACTTCGCCAGGATTTCGTTCGTTTTTTTCACCATCTCGCTAACGATTGACTCTATTGTTGGATCTTCCTCATAAAATGAATACGTTGCCGGATATAAATATCCTTCCAATGGATATCTGATATTCTTGGCAAGAATATCATCCGTTAATAAATCCGGATACTTATTCATCATTTCTTTAATAAATCCGTTTTTATTTATGACGGCTAAGACATCTTTTGACTTTTTGCCTGTTTTCTTGGCAATAATTTCTGAAATTTGTTCTAGATCTCTTCCTTCCGGAATTGTAATTCGATAGGTCTCGGCTACAATTCCATTTTTGATTTGATCGATGATTTCCTGAATTGTCATAGATGGTGATAAATTATAGGTTCCAGCCTGGAAACCAGATTCATTTTTAAACTTGACGTAGTATTTAAATACTTTCGCATTTTTAACGACTCCATTATCCTCTAATGTTTGAGAAATCAAACTAATTCCTGAACCACGAGGGATTTCCACCTTAATTGCATCTTTATTATCAGGGTCAACAGGTTTTAATGCAGAGGAGATATACAAATACCCACCAAGTCCAACAAGCGCCATGACAAGGATGACAGCAACTAACGAAACAGTAACAATTTTTCGTACCACTCTAGCTTCACTCTGTCTTTCAAGTAGCTTTATTTTCATTTGCTCTTTCTTCCAATTTTTATCATTATCCAAAAGTGATGCCCCCCTAAGGCATTTTATTACAAGCCATCTTTATTTATTGCAAACATTAGCGGAATCTGTCAATGATTATCATAAAACTTTTTCTTAAACCGCTTGATTATATAATAAATTTCACTAATTGACCATTACTTTTTTATAACATGCTCTATTTTTCGGAGAATTCACCTAAAATCTCTTGAATACTCATCATTTTTACCATTCCTTGTAAAATCATCTCATCATTATTCCACAATATTTAAATCTACACATATAAAAAACTCCCCCGATAAAACCGGGAGAGCTATATTTTCAGTTTATTCTTCTTCGTCGAAGAACGTATTAATCACTTCTTCAACTAAAGCCCATTCTTCATCATCTTCTATATCATTTAATGTTCCGACTTCACCTGTTTCATCAGGAACATAAGAAGCTACATGGATGAGGTCTTCATCTTCTTCGCCTTCGTTTCCTACTGGTGCAAATACAACGTATTGCTTATCATAATCATCTAATTCGAATGTAAGTAATATTTCATGTAACTGCTCGTTACCATCTTCATCAACAATTGTTATCATATTTTCTTCCATGTCTGATCACCTCAAAATTATTTGCCGCCGCTGTCTAAATATCCTTGAAGAATTAAGACCGCGGCCATTTTATCTATAACTTTTTTGCGTTTTTTACGGCTTACATCTGCATCTAATAAAACCCGTTCTGCTGCCATTGTGGTTAAACGTTCATCCCACAAAACAACCGGAACCTTATATCGTTTTTCAAGCTTTGAAGCATAATATTGGCTTGCCTCGCCTCGCGGACCTACAGTTCCATTCATATTTTTCGGCAAACCTACGACAAATTTATCGACTTTATAAGGTTTAAGGATTTCATCTAAACGTTTCAGGCCAAGCTGATTTTTTTCTTCGTCAATTGCTATGGTTTCCAAACCTTGAGCAGTCCAACCCATTTCATCACTAATGGCGACTCCCACAGTTTTACTACCCACATCAAGACCTACAATTCGCATATTATCCCTCTCGTTGCTGCTCTAAATAAGATTTGACCAGAACTTCTATAATCTCATCTCTTTCAAGCTTTCTAATAAGATTTCGTGCATCATTATGACGCGGAATATAAGCAGGGTCTCCTGACAAAAGATAACCTACAATCTGATTAATAGGATTGTAACCTTTTTCATTTAGAGCATTATAGACTTCCATTAAAACATGGCTTACGTCATGCTCAAAAGAATCCTCCGGGAAATTAAATTTCATTGTTTTATCAAATGAACTCATTCCAACGCACCCCGCTTTCATTCAAAAAGCTATATTTCCATTGTTCCTCTTATTGTACACTACTTAAACCTAATAATAAAACTCGAATGATAGTTTTGGCTAGTCAGGACTATCTATGCCAAAATGATTAGATTCGAAAAGAAGGGGGGCAAATCCTTTGCCCCGTTTTTATTTGTTAACCAATTCTTTTACCAGCTCTAGCGCTGCTTCTAAATCAGCAGGGTTCTTACCGCCGGCCTGAGCCATATCAGGACGTCCGCCTCCACCGCCTCCGCAGCGTGCTGCTACCTCTTTAATGATTTTACCGGCATGGTATCCTTGGTCTATTAAGTCTTTTGTAACTGCAGCAATTAAGTTTACTTTTTCTCCTTGCGCACTTCCAAGGACAATAATGGAGGACCCAAGCTTTTGCTTTAAGTCATCAGCCATATTTCTTAAATTATTCATATCCTGAGCTTCTACCTTCGCTGATAAAACCGTTACACCATTAATTGTTTCAGCTTTGGATTGAATATTTCCTGCCTCGATATTGGAAAGCTTCGCTGCTAATGATTCATTTTCTTTTTGTGCGTCTTTTAATTCGCCTAATAGAGAATCAATTTTAGCAGGCAAATCTTTTGGATTAGCTTTAACTTTAGCTGCTGCCTGGCGAAGAACACCAATTTGTTCTTTTAATTGAAGATAGGCAGATTCGCCTGTTACAGCTTCAATCCTTCTGGTGCCAGCTCCAATTCCACCTTCAGAGACAATTTTGAACAGCCCGATAGCAGATGTATTAGGAACGTGGCAGCCACCACAAAGTTCAAGGCTGTATTCTCCTACTTGGACAACACGTACGATATCGCCATATTTTTCACCGAATAGAGCCATTGCCCCCATAGCTTTTGCTTCTTCAATCTGTTTATTTTCAATCGTTACATCGATACTCTTCCATATTTTATCATTTACAATTTGCTCAACCTGTTCAAGCTCTTCTTCGGTAACTTGTCCAAAATGAGAAAAGTCAAAACGAAGTCGATCTGGTCTTACTAAAGAACCTGCTTGATTAACATGCGTGCCCAGTACATCCTTTAATGCTTGATGCAGTAAATGAGTTGCTGTATGATTTTTAATGATTTTACGGCGATTTGCTTCATCTACAACCGCTTTACCATACGTACCTTCCTTCAGCAATCCATATTCTACGATAACAGTGTGTAAGTTCTGGCCATTTGGAGCTTTTTGAACATCCTTCACGAATACTCGTAAGTCTTCAGATTCAAAGAATCCTTTATCCGCGATTTGTCCGCCGCTTTCAGCATAGAAAGGTGTTTGGTCAAAAATAACTTGAACTTCTTCTCCCGCCATGGCATCGTCCGCTTTTTCACCATTTTTAATGATTACTTCCACTGTAGCCGGGCATTGAAGGGTTTCATATCCAACAAATTTACTTTGTACTTTTATGTCTCCCAAAATACCACTTTGTACTTGCATGGAGTCTACATCCTGGCGTGCAGCACGTGCACGTGTCCGTTGAGCTTCCATTTCTCTTTCGAAACCTTTTCGGTCAATTTTCATGCCTTCATCTTCTGCATACTCTTCTGTTAATTCAACTGGGAATCCATAGGTATCATAGAGACGGAATACATCAAATCCGTTTACTATATCGCTGCCCCTTTTCTTCTCAGCCTCAATAACTTCCGCAAGTATGGCTAAACCGTCATGAAGGGTTTCATGAAAACGCTCCTCTTCATTACGAACAACCTTCGCAATGAAATCCTGTTTCTGTTGAACTTCTGGATAATAATCTACCATGATATCCGCCACAACAGGAACCAGTTCATACATAAACGGCTTATTAATGCCAATTTTCTTAGCAAAACGAACAGCTCTGCGCAGCAATCTGCGTAGAACATAACCGCGTCCTTCATTGGATGGAAGTGCTCCATCACCTATTGCAAACGCAACCGTACGAATATGGTCAGCAATAACACGGAATGCTACATCTTTATCCGCACTTGTTCTATATTTTTGACCTGAAATTTCTTCAGTTTTATGGATAATCGGCAGGAATAGATCCGTATCAAAGTTCGTGTCACCATTTTGGAAAATGGATGCCATCCGCTCAAGACCCATTCCTGTATCAATATTTTTCTTCGGTAATTCAGGATACTCACTGCGCGGTATTTCTGGATTTGCATTAAATTGAGACAATACGATATTCCAGATTTCGATATAACGATCATTTTCGATATCCTCTTCAATTAATCGAATGCCGATATCTTCAGGATCAAATTTCGTACCGCGGTCAAAGAAAATTTCAGTATCAGGTCCGGATGGGCCTTCACCAATTTCCCAGAAATTGTCCTCAAGCGGAATTAAGTGACTATCCGGTACGCCTAAGCTTTTCCATACCTTAAGGGTATCAGTATCTGCTGGATAGTATGTGATATAAAGCTTGTCTTTTGGCATAGCAAACCAGCGTTCATCTGTTAATAGCTCCCAGCCCCATTTGATTGCTTCTTCTCTGAAATATTCTCCAATAGAAAAGTTACCCAGCATTTCAAAGAAAGTATGGTGTCGAGCTGTTTTTCCTACATTTTCGATATCGTTTGTTCTAATCGATTTTTGGGCATTCGTAATCCTTGGATTTTCAGGAATAACTCGTCCATCAAAATATTTTTTTAATGTTGCAACTCCGGAATTAATCCATAACAGTGTCGGATCTTCCACCGGTACTAACGATGCACTCGGTTCAATTCTGTGACCTTTTTCCTGAAAGAAATCTAAAAACATTTGACGAATTTCTGCCCCAGTCATGTACTTCATATGATTGAATCCTCCTTTTTTATACACAAAAAAGCCCTCATCCCCAAAAACAGGGACGAGAGCTTGACTCGCGGTACCACCCTGATTACGAAACCTCTAAAAAGTTTCGTCACCTCAGAAACCTTAACGCGGTTTAAACGGCGGGTTTTTGCCCGCACTCCGGACTAGCTTTCTGTTTCTCTTCTTCCAAAGTCTCTTTCAGCCGTGGAGACTTCTCTCTTTCATGTAAATAGGATTTACATTCGGAAGGGCTTAAACATACTCGGTCCATCAACATATTTCAATATATCCGTTATAAGTTGGATTATAGTCATAAGTGTTTTCTTTGTCAATGTTTCAGGAATTGTTTAAGGGTTATTCCTTAATATTTTACTATGTGTAATGGCAACCTTCAAAAAGGCTAAAATAGGTACAGCAAGAATCAGACCTAGTATTCCGCTAATCTCTCCACCGACAAGTAAAGCAAAAATGATAATAAGTGGGTGCAGCTTTAACGTTTTCCCCATGATAATTGGTGAAATGACATTCCCCTCTAGAAATTGAATCACAATAATGATAATGGCCACCTTGATGACCATACCAGTCGACATAGTGATTGCTACGAGCAATGCCGGAACCGCTCCAATCAGAGGTCCGAAATAGGGAATAATATTCGTTACCCCAATAAAAAGGCTCAGCAATAAAGGATACTTCATACCAAATAACCAGAAAAGTATAGCGGCAAAGGTTCCCACAATCGTACAGACCAAGAGCTGTCCGCGAAGATATCCGCCCAATGAATGGTCTATATCCTTCAAAAACTTCTTCATTGTTCCTCTGCTCTTTTTAGGAAATATACTTAATCCAAAGTCGATAATCTTTTCAGCATCCTTCAGTAAATAAAAAGATATGATAGGGACGAGCAACACAAAGATGAAAAAATCCGACAGTCCACTTAGCGCCTCTATTAATACAGTTATGGAAGAACTTAATTTCATTTCCATAGAGCTAATGATTTGTTCCAAACGATCATGCAGACCAAAAGGCCAACTTGAGGTTTGTGAATGAAAACGAGCTATGTAACCTCGGTATAACTCTGCCATTTCAGGCGCTCTTTCCGCAACGTCAATCATTTGATTAATGAATACTGGAATTCCTTTATACAATCCATAGCCGACTACCCCAAAAAACACCAGATAAATCAAACCAATTGCCAAACCTCTATGCAAACCTTTTTGATGTACTTTTTCCACCAAGGGATGAAGGAGATAACTAATAAGAGCCGCTCCAATGAATGGCGATAATGCAGTTAGAAAAATCTGTATAACAGGAAACCAAATTGGTCTGAGCAAGTAAAAAACAAATAATACGATAAATAACAATAATAGAAATCCAAGTCGATAAAACCACTTTATCTGTATGTTCAAAAATCCCACCTCTATACTATTTTCTTTATGTTAAAAGAAAATATGTATGGGGATTCTGAAGGCAAACACTAAAAAAAGGTTTAAAAGGTAGGGAATCTACCTTTTAAACCCTTAACTACCAATCAAAATGACTTCATGATTGTTCGTTTAATCTTTCTCATATTACGGCCGGATAGCATTCCATTATTGGACATACTCCGATAGATCGCCATTCCCGCTCCTAAGGTTATTAACGACGAAACCATTTTATTCATAGCAACTCACCTCATAATTTAGGAAGTACGAATCAAAGACTCATCTGTCGGTCTTCTTCGCTAAACAAATCATCTAAAGAACTTAACACTCCATCCTCTTCCACCTGATGGACATGCATAATTCCTTTTTGGATAGATAATTCCACAAAACAATTCCAGCAATAATATTGATTCACGCCAATCTTGCCGATATCTTTGCTGGAGCAATTCGGACATTTCATAGCAATCACCTCATAAAAAAATATGTGTAATTGCCAGTTTGTCCATTGTATGCAGAATTCATTCAGCTTAAAGACCAACATTTGTATTTTAACCCTGTATCATAAAATCATAAGGCGTAATGTTTTCCATCCCAATCATCGGATCTGTTTGGAATAATTTTTGCTCATACGTCAAGCCATCTTCGTTGGAACTTTCACCTTCAGTAACTGGATTTTCAGGTTCGGAGATAACTTCCTTATCACGGAACCCTTCCTGCAGTTTCTCAAGCAGAGTTGTTCGTCGTTCTTCCTCACCACTACGACCGACGCCGTATCGCAAGGCTTCCTCTTCACCGCATACAATCAGGAACTGTTTGCTCCTTGTTATGGCCGTGTAGATTAAGTTTCGCCTTAGCATACGGTGATAGCTCTTAACAACTGGCAAAATGACGATTGGGAATTCACTTCCCTGGGATTTATGAATGGAACAACAATAAGCGTGGGTTATTTGATTGAGCTCCTGGCGCGTATACTTCGCTTCAATAGCATCAAAGGAGACAAAAATTTGATCCTGTTTATCTTCATTTTCCTTTGCATAGATTATCGCTATAATTTCACCCATGTCTCCATTATAAATCCCATTTTCAGGCTGATTCACTAGTTGGAGAACCTTATCTCCAACCCGATACACCACATCCCCAAAAGCCAATTCCCTTTTCTTCTTATCGCGATTATCATTAAGAATGCCCTGCAGGAGGACATTGAGAGAATCAATTCCGGCACTCCCTCTGTACATTGGAGCTAAAACCTGAATATCTCGGGCTGGGAACCCTTTTTGACGGGCATTGGTTACAACCTGCCTAATCACATCAGCTACTTGATTAGTGGAACAAGAGAAAAATGAACGATCTCCCTGCGGTTTACGAATATCTGGCGGCAGCTGTCCGTTTTTTATCGCATGTGCGAGCTGAATAATGGAAGAACCATCTTCCTGTCTGAATATTGATTCCAGACGGGTTACAGGAATAACGGAAGAGGCAAGTAAATCCTTCAATACCTGACCCGGTCCAACCGAAGGCAACTGATCCTCATCACCAACGAGGATGACTTGCATATCATTCGGCAATGCTTTAAAAAGCTGATTGGCCAGCCAAATGTCTACCATCGACATCTCATCCACAATTAAAATTCTTCCGCTGATTGGATTATCTTCATCACGCTGAACATCCGATCCATTCCAGCCCAGCAAACGGTGGATGGTCACGGCGGGAAGCCCTGTGGATTCCTTCATCCTTTTTGCTGCACGCCCTGTTGGAGCTGCTAAAACAAACGGAAATGGATTTTCATTATTATAATCTTTTGGATTAAGGGACAACCCATGTAATTCCGAGTATAATTCAACGATTCCTTTAATAACGGTTGTTTTCCCGGTACCAGGACCACCTGTCAGTATCAGCATTGGAGAATGCAAAGCTTTAAAGATTGCATCCTTTTGCTCCTCGGCATACTCCATCCCAATTCGCTCTTCTAGTTTACCTAGCTCTAATAAAAATTCAGATTCAGGGAATTGATCAGCATATGAGTCCTGAGACATAATCCGTTTAATATTCGTTACAATCCCTTTTTCAGAAAAGTAGAGGGACGGCATATAAAATCTTTTATCTTCCCCAATGATCTTCCCTTCTTCACCGAGCTGGATTAGTTGATCCGTAATTTGTTCAAAAGTAATGGTCACATTTTGATTTTGTTCCAATAGGCTTTTTACACTGATCAGCAGCTCTTCTGCCTCCGTATACGAATGCCCATCCTGTACACATGTTCTGTCAAGTGTATAGAGGATTGCTGCCTTGATCCTTGATGGATGGCTTCCTCCGATACCTAGCTGTAAGCCGATTTCATCTGCGCGGGTAAACCCAATTCCTTCAATGGTTTCGACTAGCTGGTATGGATTTTGCTCAATGATGGATATCGTATCCTCTTTATAAGCCTGATAAATTTTCATGGATAGCTGAGGTCCAAACCCCAGGCTGGATAAATTAATCATGATTTGCTCCAGACCCTGATTGGCAGCCAGTGTATCATATAATTGCTTTGCCTTTTCACCGCTTAGCTTAGGAATTTGATCAAGCAATGATGGATTCGCTAAAATTTTGGAGATTGCCTTTTCACCAAGTTTATCAACAATCGATTCTGCAATCTTTTTACCAATCCCTTTGAAAAGAGATCCGGATAAATAAGCAATCACACCCTCCTTTGATTCAGGAACTTCACGCTGGAAGGTCTCTACATGAAATTGAATCCCAAAACGGGGATGTTCTTTCATTTTCCCATAAAACGTGTATATTTCTTCCTCATGAATAGGGGGAAAATACCCGGTAATAACAGCTTCTTTTTCATCGTAATTCAAATTCGTTTCTTTCACTCTGATTCGTACAACCGAGTATAAATTTTGTTCATTATGAAAAATGGTAACCAAATGTGTTCCTTTGATGAAAGGTTTGTCATTGTCGGAAAAGACGAACGACTCTTGTTCCACAAGAAGCACCTCCCGTTTATAACAGTTCTTTCATTTGTTTTAACCCATTCAAAGCAAGGATGTGATCAGGCTGGATTTCAACCGCTTTTTCAAAATAAGCGATTGCTTTATCTGCATCTCCCTTAATCCCACCGTAGGCCACACCCAGGTTAAAATACGCATCTGCATGTGACTCATCAATTTCAAGCGTCTTATTCCATGCATCAATCGCCAAGTCATACAACTCCGCACTGGCCAAAGCCAACCCATAATGGAACTGGGCCTCTGCATCACCAGAATTTAATTCCACACTTCTTTGGAAATAAGGTAAAGCAAGCTTCGGCTGGTCTAAGTGCAGTAAACAAAGACCAAGCATAAACATCACATCCGCTGTTTCAATTCCTTTTTTGATAGCCAGCTCAAACTGATCCTTCGCCTTCACTAAATCATCGAGCTCATAATAAATGCTGCCCAACCCATAATAGGCAGTCGCAGCTTCCGGATCCAGTTCAATGGCTCGTTCAAAAAATTTAATCGCACGTTGATTGTCGTTCATCGATGCCAATACATTGCCGAAATTGATAAACCCTACTGGGTCATTTGGATTTTCCTCAATCATTTCGGTAAATACTTTTGCAGCATCCTCCCATTTTCCTTGTTCCATATATTGAATACCTAATTTATTTTTATCCATACTATTCACTCCTACATTCCTAACTGAATGGAAATAGTATACCACAAAGTGATAGTCCGTTGTCCTAGAGACAAGCATCTGGACTAGCAGTGCGCCATCCATTATAAGTTATAGAAAATCCCACCAGTTTACCTTCCTAAATATGCCTAGATTACTCTCTTAATCACACAGTATAAAAATATTACACTTTTTGTTAAAATTAATTGGTTTTTGGGTAGAAGTATATTTATGGGAGTGAGAGATATGAAGAAACTACAATATGCCGCCGGACTTTTACTAACAATCGGACTGATTTATATCGGATATACCTTCTTTTTAGATGAAAAGATAAAAGCCAATCAGGAACATGTCATTATGGCTTTAGGTGATTCCTTAACCTATGGGGTGGGCGATCGCCATGAGGAGGGCTATGTCGGTCAGCTTGAAAAAATTTCAGAAAGCGAATCCTCCAATAAAAATTATAAAATCAATAATTATGGAATTCCAGGTCAGGAGTCAGAGGGAGTTATCAAACAATTAGCGAATCCTACAATAAGTGAAAAAGTGAATGAAGCGGACTATATTATCTTATTTATAGGCACTAATGATTTACGTACAAGTTTGGGCGGTGATTTTCAAACCATCAATCACGCTACTATAAAGAAAGAGAAAAAAGATTATCTTGATAATATAGATGAAATTTTGAAAAGCATTCGCCTGCTTGACAATGACGTCCCTTTTATTGTTGTTGGGTTATATAATCCATTTCCTAATGATGATCGCCTTGACCAAATTTTAGATGACTGGAATCACGATCTAAAAGAAACGGTCAGTAACTACTCATCTATCACCTTCGTACCAACAGATGATTTGTTTCAGGATAAAACAAAAAAAGACTATTTCAGTGATAGCCTCCATTTAAATAACAAGGGATACCGTCTGATTGCCAATCGGATCAGCGACGAAATCAAATAGGCTATGGAGTGTTTACTCCATAGCCTTTCTTTTTTCATAGAATCTTAAGAAGCCTTTAACAATTTCATTCACGACAATGGTTCCTATTGTACAGAAGAAGATTAGGATCCATTCTTTCAAGCCAATCGGTTCAATCTTGAGTAATTTGGCAAAAGGTTCGATATAAACAACTGCCAATTGCAACAAGATGACACCTATGACTGACCAATTTAAATATTTATTGCTGAACACATCTGTTTTCCAGATTGGTTTACGTAAATGCCTGACATTATATACTTGCATGTAACTAATAAAGGTTAGTGCCATAAAGGCAACCGTTTGTCCGACTCTCAATTCATGGTCTGTAAGCTCATTAAATTGTAAATCGAATATGGAATCAATTCCAGCAGCCCATTTCAACCCAATTAGGAAGGCTAAGAGAGAAGCTACACCAATCAACAAACCATTTAAAATCAGGAAGATGACTGAATCCTTCGTGAAAATACCTTCTTTTTTAGGCCTTGGTTTATCCAGCATAACATCCTTATTCTTATCTACACCAAGCGCAAAGGCTGGAATAGAATCACCAACTAAATTCAACCATAAAATATGGACGGTCAAAAGCGGTGTCGGCCAGCCAAGCAAGATGGCAAAGAAGAGCACTAACACTTCACCAAAGTTACTTGTAACAAGGAAAAGAACAGATTTTCGTATATTAGCAAAAATATTCCTACCCTCTTCAACCGCTTTTATAATCGTGGTGAAATTATCATCCATTAGAACCATATCAGAGGCACCCTTGGCAACATCTGTGCCTGTTTGTCCCATAGCAACTCCAATATCAGCTGTTTTTAAGGAAGGAGCATCATTCACACCATCACCGGTCATCGAAACAATATGCCCATTTTCTTTAAAGGCCTGAACGATTTGGACTTTATGCTCCGGCGATACCCGGGCGAATACACGAGTATCGACTGCTGCTTCCTTCAATTCTTCAGGTGTCATTTGATTCAATTCTGCACCCGTGATCACTTTATCAGATTCCGTTATCCCCAAACGGTGCGCAATCGCAATCGCTGTTTGCGGATGATCACCTGTAATCATCGTTACTTCAATTCCTGAACGATGAGCTCTTTCAATTTGAAGTTTTGCCTCTGGACGAGGAGGATCCATCAAGCCTACCATTCCATAAAACGTTAAACCATTCTCTATTTCTTCTTCATTCAGTTCAGAAACCGCTTCAGCTGAAACTCTTTTTCCTGCCAAAGCCATTACACGAAGAGCACGGTTGGACATCTGCATCACAGCTTGATTAATTTTAGTTATGTATTCCGGAGTCATTTTTACTATTTTGCTATCTAGTTGAATAGTGGTTATTCTCTCTAGCAGGATATCTACTGCACCTTTTGTCAGTACAATGTATCCATCGCCATCTTTATGTATAGTAGTCATCCTTTTTCTAGTTGAATCGAACGGAATTTCAGCTACACGCGGAAATTCTTTGTCCAAATCAGACTTTGTGTAACCATTCACATGTGCTGCTTTAACAAAAGCCACTTCTGTCGGGTCGCCGGTTTCTTCCGGTTCATAAGTGGCATCCGAGCATAATGCAAATTGATTAATTAACCTTTGGTCATCCGCAGTATATGGTACATCTTCCTCGATAACTTTTAAATTAACATAACGCTCAACGACACTCATTTTGTTCAAAGTCAGTGTTCCTGTTTTATCTGAACAAATCATGCTAACCGAACCCAAAGTTTCAACTGCCGGAATTCTCCGTATGATTGCCTTTTGTTTAATGAGACGCCTTACCCCAAGCGTTAAAACAATTATGACCATTGTCGATAAACTCTCAGGTATAGCCGAAACAGCAAGGCTTGTGGAAATCATAAACATTTCTCCAGGATTTCGTCCCTGTATTAATCCTACCATGAACATAACGACACAGACGATAATGGCACAATAACTTAACTTTTTCCCGAGCTGATCAAGATTTTTCTGCAAAGGAGTTTTGCTGGTTTCAGTACTATGAAGCATTTCAGCTATTCTCCCCACCTCTGTATTCAACCCGGTTGCGGCCACAATTCCAATCCCTCGGCCATTTGTAACTTGAGTAGACATGAATGCCATATTAAGATAATCACCAAGTGGCTGATCAGGATTTTCCAGAGTCCAATTCTCATCCTTATCTACCGGAAGGCTCTCACCCGTTAAAGCAGATTCTTCAATTTTCAAGGAATGGGATTGAATGATACGAATATCAGCCGGTACTGTCCTTCCAGCTTCAAGTAAGACACAATCACCAGGTACGAGCAAGGATGCATCAATTTCCCTGACATTCCCTTCTCTCTTTACCAAGGCTTTCGGTGCTGCTAACTTTTTTAGTTCGTCCAATGCATTTTCTGCCTTTTTCTCTTGGACTACACCAATAATGGTGTTGATAATAATCACAAATGTAATAATTAAACCGTCACTCACTTCACCCACTATAAATGAGAATAAAGCGGCAACCATCAATATGTAATTAAGTGTGTTATGTAATTGCAGGGCAATCATTTTTAACAATGAATTTTTTTGCTCTACTCCGAATTCATTTTTTCCATAGTCTTTTAATCTTGCTTCTGCTTCTTTTTCTGTTATCCCCCTTTCTGCATCTGTATCAAATACTTCGAGAACTTCTTTTTTGGAAAGTGAATAATCGTACTTCTTCACGTCCATCTTTCATCACCTGCATATGTATATTTTTACAGAACATAAATAGCCTGTTTCTCTACGAAACAGACTATCCACATTCAATTGGCTATTTTATTTACCCAACATAATCAAGTTTTAAACCTTTTTTATAAACTTTATCGATGGTACCTCCACCCAAGCAGACTTCACCATCATAAAATACTGCGGCTTGCCCAGGAGTCACCGCTCTGATTGGTTCAGCAAAAATTACTTCTGCCTGATTGTCATCCAATACTTTTACTGTTACTTTATTATCTGCCTGGCGATATCTGAATTTAGCCGTACACTCAAATGTATCACCTGGTTTCCTTTCAGAAATCCAGTTCATTTTGTCAGCGATAATAGAATCGGAATAGAGGCTGTCATGGTGAAAGCCTTGCTCTACTAATAGAACATTGTTTTCTAAATCTTTCCCAACCGCAAACCACGGTTCACCGCTTCCGCCAATTCCAAGTCCATGACGCTGTCCCAATGTATAATACATAAGGCCGTCATGCTTACCCTTTAGTTCGCCACTCATCGTTCTCATCTCACCAGGTTTAGCCGGCAAATATTGCCCAAGAAATTCCTTGAAGTTACGCTCGCCGATAAAACAAATACCTGTGGAATCTTTCTTAGTAGCTGTTGGCAGGCCAGCCTCCAAGGCGATTTCTCTAATTTTTGGCTTATCATACTCACCAATTGGGAACATAACCTTGCTTAATTGCTCCTGAGTTAATTGGTTTAGAAAATAGGTTTGATCCTTATTATTATCCAACCCTCTAAGCATTTTATATTCTCCATCATGGTAAGCAACACGCGCATAATGGCCTGTTGCCAAATAATCTGCGCCCAGATTCATGGCATGCTCAAGGAATGCTTTAAATTTAATTTCTTTATTACACATCACATCGGGATTTGGAGTACGTCCCGCTTTATATTCCTCAAGGAAATACGTAAACACTTTGTCCCAATACTGCTTTTCAAAATTGACTGCATAGTAGGGAATCCCAATATGATTGCAAACACGGATGACATCTTCATAGTCCTCCGTAGCTGTACAAACGCCATTTTCATCTGTATCGTCCCAGTTTTTCATAAAAATTCCTACAACGTCATAGCCCTGCTCTTTTAAAAGATAAGCTGCAACAGAGGAATCCACTCCACCGGACATTCCGACAACAACTCTAGTTTCCGCCGGGGATTTCATTATACACTTCACCTCATACCTATTTACTTCACTAATCGATTTATCACATTTACAGCAATCTTCGCTGCTTTTTCTACTTCTTGTTCCGTATTACCCTGCCCAAAGCTGAAGCGGATTGAATTCTTTGTACGCTCTGAATCTTTTCCAAACATCGAGACAAGAACATGCGATGGTTCAATCGATCCAGCTGTACAGGCAGAACCACTTGAAACAGCCACACCTGCCAAATCCATATTGACTAAGAAAGCCTCAACACTCGTTCCTGGAAAACTAATATTCAGTACATGCGGCAGTGAATCATGTAGCTTTCCATTGATGGAATAATTAATACCTGCTTCGTCAAATACATAAAGCATTACTTCTTTAAAGGCTCTATACTGCTTCGCCTTTTCCTCACGTGTATGTGACATCAGCTCAGCCGCCTTTGCAAAGCCAGCTGCACCAGGCACATTTTCAGTTCCTGCCCGGCGTTTTCTTTCCTGCTCACCACCAAGCAACAACGGCTTAAATGGTACGCCTTTTCGCACATATAAGAAGCCAATACCTTTCGGACCATTAATTTTATGTGCAGATACACTTAAGAAATCGACAGCTAAATCCTGAACCGATATAGGAATAATTCCATAAGCCTGTACCGCATCTGTATGGAACAATGCCTGATGGTCAGCCAAAAGCCTACCAATTTCCTGAATAGGCTGAATGGTGCCCACTTCATTATTTCCGAACATGATCGTCACTAAAATCGTATCATCTCGTAATGCTTCCCGAACGGAACTTACAGTTACCTGTCCTTCTTCATTGACAGGCAAATACGTAACCTCATACCCTTCTTTTTCAAGAGCCTGGCATGTATGCAATACAGCATGATGTTCAATTTCCGAAGTGATAATATGTTTGCCTTTATTCTTCATAGCTTGTACACTGCTATAAATTGCTGCATTATCTGCTTCTGTACCACCGCTTGTGAAGATAATTTCATCTATTTGTGCACCAATACTTTCAGCCAACACTCTTCTTGCATCATCAATAAGCTTTCTCGATTCTCTTCCGAATTGGTGAATGCTTGATGGATTCCCGTAAGTATTTTTCATAACTTCCGTCATCACATCAATAACTTCTGGATGCATAGGCGTTGTCGCTGCATGATCCATATAAACCCGTTCCATGGCCTATACCTCCTTTGCCTAAACAAAATTACTTTATATTAAATGTAGAACATATATGATTGAGTGGAGTCGTCCTCTTCTTCATAGGATGCCAAGTCTTCCAAAGTTGTATTATCCAAAACATCCTTTACAGCATCTCTGATTTTAATCCACAATTGTCGTTTAACAGGTTCTTCATCCTCAATGCCTTCAACCGGTGTAATTGGGCCTTCAAGCACCTTGATCACATCACCTGCTGTAATTTCATGTGGATCTTTCGTTAGTTTATAGCCGCCATAGGCACCCCTGATACTTTTTACAAGTCCTGCATTACGCAAGGGGGTAACCAATTGTTCCAAATAGTGTTCGGACAAATTATTTGATTGTGCTATCGATTTTAGGGAAGTAGGACCTTCTCCATGTTTCTTAGCTAAATCAATCATAATGGTAAGTCCGTATCTTCCTTTGGTAGATATTTTCATTACTTAGCACCTCAGCCTTACATTTAGTCTACAAAAGTATACCATACATTAAATCATTGCCTATTTTCAATGACTCAGTACAATTCTTCTTAATTTTTTATTTTCTATTTAATCATAGTAAAAAAAACCAGTTTCGACTACAGGAAATCTCATGAAAGGATAAAATTCCAGAGCTCTTACGCAAAAACGAAAATATAGGAATGTGAAGCGTTTATCGATATAATGAAAGCATCCTGAAGCTTATTTGTGGAGGTTAGTTAGTTGAATACTGAACCACTCGCATTTCGAATGCGACCTAAGAACTTAGATGAAATTATTGGCCAGAACGAAATCATCGGTAAACAAACCAGTTTATATAAAATGATTAAAAACGGGCATGTCCCCTCTATGTTATTATACGGTGAACCTGGCATTGGAAAAACATCCATTGCTTATGCAATTGCGGGAACCACCAAGATACCGTTCATTGCCTTAAATGCAACAACAGCCGGAAAGAAGGATATCGAAGCAGTTGTTGATGAAACACGTCTGACCGGGCAGGTTATCCTCTTTCTTGATGAGATCCACCGATTCAATAAAGCTCAACAGGATTATCTTCTGCCACATGTAGAACGAGGCGATATCATTTTAATCGGAGCCACAACGGAAAATCCTTTCCATGATGTCAATCCAGCAATACGGAGCCGTTGCGGCCAAATCAAGCAGCTTACCCGCTTATCTGTCGAAGAAACCATCATACTCCTTCAAAGAGCCCTTTCTGATGAAAAAAATGGTCTGGGAAAAATGGATATCCGAATCACCGAGGAACAAATTAAAAAAATTGCCCTTCACTCAAATGGAGACGCAAGAAAATCATTAACACTGCTGGAATCAGCGGTTTACTCGTCAACCAGGGATGAGGATACGTATATCATAGAAGATGAAGTCATTGACGATTTAGGTGGAAATGTAGGAGTTTATGGAGATAAAAAAGGTTCAAACTTCTATAACCTTTTATCCGCCCTGCAAAAAAGCATAAGAGGAAGCGATGTTCATGCTTCTTTATATTATTTAGCTCACCTTCTTGAGGTTGGTGATCTGGTTGCAGTCAATCGGAGACTTTTAGTGATTGCTTATGAAGATATCGGACTGGCAAATCCTTCTGTCGGAAATAATGTGTTGGCAGCTGTTACTGCCAGTGAACGTCTCGGTCTTCCCGAGGCTCGCATCCCACTTTCAGTAGCAGTTGTGGAAATGTGCCTATCCTCCAAATCAAATTCTGCTTATAAGGCATTAGATCAAGCCATTTCGGATATTCGAAGCGGCAAAGTCGGGGATATCCCTAAGCATTTACGAGATGGCCATTATTCAGGCGCAAAAGACCTCGGGCATGTTGGTTATAAATACCCGCATGACTACCCAATCGGCACATTTGGTGGATGGGTTAAACAAGATTATCTCCCAGGCAACTTAAAGGGAACAAAATACTATGATCCGATTGAATCCGGCGAGGAGAAACGATTAGCCGCTATATATGAAAGACTGGAACAGTTTAAAAATAAGCAGTAAAAAAAGATTGGCTTTTATTAGCCAATCTTTTTTCATACAGGTGACGATTCGCCGATAACGTTAATCATTCACTCGTTTGATTTTTATTTCCTTCAATGCTTCTCTAACAACCCAGCTCGCTGCAATTAATCCAGCCGTAGAAGGCACAAATGCATTGGATGAAGGCGGGAATTTAGCCTTGCGAATATCTGCATCCTGGTTGCCCACCACTTTTGTCACTTCATCAAAAGGCACAATCGGGCTCTCGTCGGAGAAAATGACTGGAATCCCTTTTCGAATGCCTTCTTTCTTTAATTTAGTACGAATCACTTTAGCTAATGGATCTGTATGTGTTTTGGATATATCCGCAATTTGAAAGCGGGTTGGATCCATCTTATTGGCAGCGCCCATGCTTGAGATGATAGGGATATTCCTTATCAGACATTCTTTCATCAAGTGAATTTTGTAAATAATCGTATCGGAGGCATCGATTACATAATCAGGTTTATAAGCGAAGAAATCCTGATATGTTTCCTCCGTATAGAACATTTTTAAAGCAATTACTTCGCAATCTGGATTGATGTCAAAAATACGCTTTTTCATAGCATCTACTTTTTGCTCTCCAACAGTGGATAATAACGCATGAATTTGTCTATTCACGTTTGTTATATCTATATCGTCCTTATCTACTAATATCAACGTGCCCACCCCGGAACGTGCCAAAGCTTCCACGGCAAAAGAACCTACTCCGCCAATACCGAGAATCGCCACAGTTGTATTTTTTAATATTTCCAAGCCATCTTTCCCGACAGCCAATTCATTACGTGAAAATTGATGCAACATGAATAGCTCCACTCCAATTTCATTTTTGTTATTAAATGTAATTACCTATTTTTATTTTCCTAAACATTTCTGTTTATCTACACGCACTTCACTCTTTGATTGTATATTATCCGAAAACATTTATCTCTGTAAAATACAGTTTCAGCTGATTAAGCAGCAGGCCACGATATTTCTCCCTATCCCTTTATTCACTTGTTTGAAGGATTGGAGTAACCATTAATCACCAATCGCTGAAGTAATGTATTGTTCTTTAATTATGTATCTTTTCTTCAGTAGGCGTCCGTCGTGTCGATTTATGATACCATACTTTCCTACTAGGAATGAAAGGATATATTTCTCATCGATAAAAATAAAAAACTCATTGCAGCAACTGCAACGAGTTTTAATAAGTTCATAAGTATAAACGCCCCAAATTGTGCCGTTTGATGCCTAGTGCTTTGGCCCGCCCTCGGCAGGTGGGTGTCCTGTTCCACTTTGTTGCAAGTCCTTCACGAAAAAGGCATTTGCGCAAGCGGTAAACTCCGGACTCCCGTTAAAAGAAATGTTCGGTCAAAACAAAAAGGATGCATAACGTACACTTCAGGACGTCTATTAATTGATTTAATCATATCAAAAGCAGGTTACTTTTTCAAGCCTGATTCCGTTTTTGAGACCTTTAGACTAAGCTCCTTAAGCTGACTGTCAGATACTTCACTCGGTGCATCTGTCAACAGGCAGCTCGCGCTCGCAGTCTTAGGAAATGCAATCGTATCACGCAGGTTAGAACGGCCGGAAAGCAGCATGACTAAACGATCCAATCCTAGCGCAATTCCGCCATGCGGAGGAGTACCATATTCAAATGCTTCCATCAAGAAACCAAATTGCTCATTAGCCTCTTCTGGTGTGAATCCAAGTACCTCAAACATTTTTTCCTGGATATCACGTTCGAAGATACGCAAGCTTCCTCCGCCCAATTCATAACCATTTAACACAAGGTCATAAGCAATGGCTTTTACTTCACCAGGGTTTTCATCAAGCAAAGGAATTTGTTCTCTAACAGGCATAGTGAATGGGTGATGAGCTGCATAATATCTGCCATCTTCTTCTTTATATTCAAGAAGCGGCCAGTCAGTTACCCATAAGAAATTAAATTTACTTTCATCAATTAGGTTTAATTCTTTTCCTAATTTATTTCGTAAATTACCCAATGCATCCGCGACAACAGATTTCTTATCAGCAACAAAGAGCAGCAAGTCTCCAGCTTCAGCACCAGTAACCTCGATTAAACCTTTTCCGTCTTCATCCTGGAAGAATTTTGCGATTGGTCCTTTTAGACCTTCTTCCTCCATCTTCATCCATGCCAGCCCTTTTGCACCGTAGCGGGCAGCAAATTCACCTAATGCATCAATATCTTTTCTGGAATAATTGGAAGCAGCACCTTTTACATTCAATGCTTTAACCTGTCCGCCGGATTCCACTGCACCTGCGAATACTTTAAAGCCTGAATCTTCAACGATGTTGCTAACGTCAATTAATTCCATCGCAAAACGAGTATCTGGTTTATCAATACCATAACGGCTCATCGCTTCATCATACGTCATTCTCGGTAATGGTAAAGAAAGCTCGATTCCTTTGACTTCCTTCATCACTTTAGCCATCATGCGTTCAGTCAAATCCTGAATATCCTCTTGGCTCATAAAGCTAGTTTCAATATCGATTTGTGTAAACTCAGGCTGACGGTCTGCACGTAAATCCTCATCACGGAAACAGCGTGCCACTTGATAATAGCGTTCAATTCCAGAAACCATTAATAATTGCTTAAAGATTTGCGGTGATTGCGGCAATGCATAGAATTCACCTTCATGCACACGGCTAGGTACTAAGTAATCACGTGCGCCTTCTGGAGTGCTCTTAGTTAAAATAGGTGTTTCGATATCAAGGAAGCCCTCTCCATCCAGGAAGTCACGGATTGCTTTAGTTGCTTTATGTCTCATTTTAAACGTTTCAAACATAACCGGACGGCGAAGATCTAAATATCGGTAAGATAAACGAAGGTCCTCAGATACTTCTTCGTTATCCGTAATCGCAAATGGAGGTGTTTTAGATTCATTGATAATGATTACCTCTTCTGCCTGAATTTCAATACTACCTGTTTTAAGGTTTTTGTTAATCGTTCCCTCTTCACGAGCTACCACTTTTCCCCGTACGCTTAATACATACTCACTTCTGATTTTTTCAGCTAGACCTAAGGCTTCAGGTGATAAATCTGGGTTGAATACAACTTGGACAATCCCTGTACGGTCTCTTAAATCGATAAAAATCAACCCGCCAAGGTCACGTCTTTTTTGGACCCACCCTTTGACAGTGATTTCTTCTCCGATTGCTGTTATCGGTACTTCTCCGCAAAAATATGTTCTTCCGTACACTGTAAATTCCTCCTATTATCTTCCCAGTTTAGTTTTTAATTCTGTTACTAACTCAGCGAGACCCACTTGCTGTTGCTCACCGGTTTGCATATCCTTTAAGGAAATTTTATTTTCTTTCAGCTCATCTTCTCCGAGGACCGCTACAAATTTAGCGTTCACACGGTCAGCCGCCTTAAATTGTCCTTTTGCTTTGCGATCTGAGTAATCTTTTTCAGCTGATACTCCATTTCTGCGTAGCTCATCTACCAGTTTCACAGAATAATCCTTTGCTTCCTCACCAAGTGATACGATAAAACAATCCACACTTTTTTCAATCGGAAGCTCAATATTCTCTACTTCAAGTGCAGAAAGCAATCTTTCAATACTTAACGCAAAGCCAATGCCCGGAGTTTCAGGACCGCCAACCTCCTGTACAAGGCCATTATAACGGCCGCCTCCACAAAGAGTTGTAATTGCCCCAAATCCTTCAGAATCAAGCATGATTTCAAAAGCTGTATGATTGTAATAATCAAGTCCGCGAACCAAGCCTGGATCAACAACATAAGCAATTCCAATCGCATCCAAGTACGCTTTTACCTTGTTGAAATACTGTGTAGACTCTTCATTTAAGTAATCGATAATGGACGGTGCGCCAGACATCAACTCATGATTACGGTCCTCTTTGCAATCCAGTATTCGTAATGGGTTACGCTCTAAACGATTCTTACAGTTCGGACAAAACTCCTCAATCCGGGGCTTAAAGTGCGCAATCAAAGCTTCTCTGTGTTTTGCACGGCTTTCTTTGTCTCCAAGACTGTTGATCACTAGCTTCAGATTCTTTAACCCTAGCTTTTTATATATATTCATGGCTAATGAAATTACTTCTGCATCAATCGCCGGATCGGAGCTCCCTAAAGCTTCCACACCAAACTGTACAAATTGTCTGAAGCGCCCTGCCTGTGGACGCTCATATCGGAACATTGGCCCGATATAAAATAACTTAACAGGCTGAATGGCATTCCCATACATTTTATTTCCCACAAAGGAACGAACTACGGCTGCGGTACCTTCCGGGCGCAGGGTTAAACTGCGGTTTCCCTTATCCGTAAATGTATACATTTCTTTTTGTACAATATCTGTTGTATCTCCCACACCTTTTTCAAATAACTCGGTACTTTCGAAAATTGGTGTGCGTATTTCTTGATACTGATACACTGAGCAAATTTCTTTTGCTATGTTTTCGATATACTGCCATTTTTCTGATTGACCAGGAAGGATATCCTGGGTTCCCCTTGGTATTTGAACGGCCATATCAAAATTCCTCCTTAAAATGCAATCTATAACCATTTCCAATTGGCATGGCTTGGTAATTTTAGGTAAAATAAAAACAACTCCCAGTCCCATGCATATGCAAGGGACGGGAGTTGTTACCCGCGGTGCCACCCTAGTTGGAGCATAAATAGCTCCCACTTTTACAGTTAACGCCTGTTCAACGTTCATCCCCTACTAGAAACTAACGTTTTTTCAGGGCGAAACCTACGGTGTGTTCGTTCATAAGGGCACATGCAGAAGTGTTTCCAGCCTAAGACACTTCTTCTCTGCTCATGTGTGATCTATATTACTCTTCACCATCATTGGAATATAATATGTATTTTTATTTAATTAATATTACGAAGTAACTTCCTAGTTGTCAACCCTTAAGAACGTCCAAGTTTCTTTTTTAGTTGTTTCACGTCTCTGACGGACAGGCCAAATTCCGATGCAAGCTCCACCATGGAATTATTCTGTTCTTTAACCAAAAAATCATGAAAATCCACTCCGAATATTTGTTTACCGGCATTTTGTGTGATTAATCCCTTTTCACTGTATCTCATATCATGAACACCCCTTATTTATTTAAACTACAGATTGTCTTAATCAGTATTCCCGACAGTTTAAAGTATCTTTCATAAAAAAAATTTTTTCTTTAACAAATGCCAGATCTGATTTTTAAAGAAGGAGCGATTCCCACCTTGCCAAAAAAAATTATGGTTTTTCTATGTGTAACCCTTCTAATTGCGCCGATAAAAAATTCTATATCAACCGTACATGCAACAATCGATAAAATTGTGGTTAATGAGCCATCTATTTATGTCCGGGAGGAGGCAAATATAAAGGCACCCATCATTGATGAAATCCAGGCGGGGAGTGTTTATGATGTCCTCGAAATAGATCAAGATTGGATTAAACTAAAGCTCAGTGACAAAAAAACAGGATGGGTAGCCAGTTGGCTCGTTACAGGCTATGAAAAGGCGAATCTCACCTCCGATTCCGGTATTATCACTGCAGATGGTCTGCGTGTTCGAAAAGGCCCAGGCACAAAGTTTAAGGTACTCGGCAATCTTCCCATCGGAACAGTAATCCACATAATAGAGAAACAGAATAGCTGGATTTCATTCACCTATGAGGACCAAATAGGCTGGATACACAGCAACTACATCCATCAACATCAATTACAAAAATCCTCAAAGAGAATCCGTATAACGGCTTCCGTTTTAAATGTACGAGCATCGGATAAACCAAATGCATCAGTCATTGGAACAGTAATAAAAGATGAGGAATATACCGTTCTCAAAGAAATTAGAAACATGCTTAAAATTGAACTTCCATCTAAAAAAGAAGGATGGATCCCGAGTTGGTATACAGAATCAGAGAGTGAACAAAATTCAAGTCCTCAAAGGAATGAGTCATTAATGGGGAAAACTATCATCCTGGATGCCGGTCACGGGGGCACGGACGGCGGAGCATCCGGACCAGCTGGGACTTTAGAAAAAAATCTAACGCTTCAGACCGTTAAACTTGCATATGAAAAGTTACGAACAGCCGGAGCGAACGTAATCATCACTCGTTCCAGCGATCGGTATGTAGCGTTACATGCAAGGGCCAATCTTGCAAATATGAATACAGCCGATGCCTTTATCAGTTTTCATTATGATAGTAATGAGAATGGGGATAAAAGCGGTATTAAAACATATTATTATCATTCCTATCAAAAGCAACTAGCCTTAACTATTCAAAAATATCTAATGCAAAACGAGACATCTCTAAATGACCAGGGAGTAAAACAGGACAACCTGCACGTTTTACGAGAAAATCTTCGGCCGGCTGTTTTATTGGAATTAGGCTATATTAATAATCCTGCTGAGGAAACTCTTATCCAAACAGAATACTATCAGGAGACCATCACAGATGGGCTTGTAAATGGACTGGCTGCCTACTTTTCCGATTTAGGAATTTAGCGTTTGAAAAGCTTTGATAAATGGGAACCGTTGTAAAAATCAGTAACTGTTCATAGGTCTGTACTAAATAACTTAGAGTCTCCCTTTATGCTTTTAATTGATAGCTTAAGGGGAGTATTTTTATACAGAATTCTTTTGACGGAGAATGCAAAATAGTTAGAGGGGTTCGCTGGTTGATCTAGATCACTAATTATTGATACACAAAAAAACACCACCATATGTCCGAAATAACTCAGACATATGGTGGTGCACGGTTCTAAAAGAACGCCACTGCGTTGTTGACTTTTAGCTTTTGCTTTCAAGAATAAGCGTCACAGGTCCGTCGTTAATGAGCTCGACATCCATCATCGCCCCAAATCTGCCTGTTTCCACTTTCAAACCTTTTTCTCTCAGCATATCGTTAAACAAATCATACAATTTTTCAGCTTCATCCGGCTTGGCTGCTGCCATAAAGTTTGGGCGCCTTCCCTTGCGGCAATCACCATATAAAGTAAATTGGGAAATCGATAAAATCTCGCCGCCCACATCAAGCAAGGAATGGTTCATTTTCATATTTTCGTCTTCAAATATGCGCAAATGAACGATTTTATCAGCAAGGTAACGGCAATCCTCTTCTGTATCCTCATGAGTGATTCCAACCAATAACACAAACCCGGAGGTAATGGCGCCGACTGTTTCACCATCCACACGCACTGAAGCTGCCTTTGAACGTTGCAATACCACTTTCATTTTTTTACCCCTAACTCATAATTCTTCTGACAGAATAAATATCTGAAATTTGCTTAATTCGTTCAACTACCTTATGCAAATGACTTACATTATAAATGGATATAGACATGGTAATTGTTGCACTTTTGTTCCTGTCTGTACGACCTGATACAGCCGTAATATTGGTCTTCGTTTCACTTACAGCTTGAAGCACTTCATTTAACAAGCCATTCCGGTCAAATCCATTTATTTCGATATCAACATTGTATTCTTTTCGTACGCTCTGACTGCTTTCCCATTCTACCGGGATAATCCGTTCTTTACTTTCTTCATCCAATACATTGACACAGTCTGCCCGATGGACCGAAACACCGCGTCCTTTTGTAATGTAACCAACTATTTCATCACCAGGAACAGGATTACAGCAGCGTGATAATCTGATTAACATATTGTCAATCCCTTTTACACGAACCCCGGAATCCTTCTTCTTCGTTTTCGGTATCATACGCAACTCAGAGACCGCATCAAGCAAGCTTACTTCCTGATCTTTTTCTCTCTTTTTACGAAGCTTATCCGTTAACCTTGTCGCAATTTGAGCAGCTGTTATTCCGTTGTAGCCCACTGCTGCATACATATCATCTTCATTGGCAAAATTGAATTTTTCAGCGACTTTCCGCAGGTTCTCTGTAGTACAAACTTCTTTCACATCGTATTCCATTGCCTTGACTTCTTTATCAACTAATTCTTTGCCTTTTTCAATATTTTCTTCTCTGCGTTGCTTTTTAAAGAATTGTCGTATTTTATTTCGTGCCTGTGAAGTTTTTGCCAGCTTCAGCCAATCCTGACTTGGGCCATAGGAATGTTTAGATGTTAATATTTCAATAATATCGCCAGTTTTCAGCACATAATCCAGCGTAACCATTTTCCCGTTCACTTTAGCGCCAATCGTTTTATTGCCGATTTCTGAGTGGACGCGGTAAGCAAAATCAATCGGTACGGATCCTTTTGGCAGCTCATACACATCACCTTTTGGTGAAAAAACAAATACCATATCCGCAAATAAATCCAGTTTGAGAGATTCCATAAATTCCTCTGCATTGGTAGAGGCATCCTGGAATTCAACAATCTCTCTGAACCAATCCAGCTTTTTATCCATTCGTTGTGTCGACGTTAAATCCTTGCCTTCTTTATAGGCCCAGTGTGCCGCAATCCCGAATTCAGCTGTTCGGTGCATTTCAGTCGTACGAATCTGCACTTCCAATGGTTCACCCTTTGGACCAATAATGGTCGTATGAAGGGATTGATACATATTTGCTTTCGGCATGGCTATATAATCCTTGAAACGACCAGGCATTGGCTTCCAGCATGTATGAATGATACCAAGAACTGCATAGCAATCTTTAATACTATTTACAATAATACGGACTGCCGTTAAATCATAAATCTCTTCAAACTGTTTATTTTGAAGAGCCATTTTCCGATAGATACTGTAAATATGCTTTGGTCGTCCAAATATATCAGCCTGAATAGAAACTTCCTTCAGCTTTTCCTTCATTCGGTCGGTGACATCTGATAGATACTCTTCTCGCTCTGCCCTCTTCTTTTTCATCAAATTCACAATTCGATAGTATTGCTGAGGATTTAAATAGCGGAGAGCGGTATCTTCAAGTTCCCATTTAATCGTTGAAATACCGAGTCTATGCGCAAGCGGAGCAAATATTTCGAGCGTTTCATTCGCAATCCTGCGCTGTTTTTCAACAGGTAAATGTTTCAGAGTACGCATATTATGCAGCCTATCAGCCAATTTAATCATGATGACACGAATATCCTTAGCCATTGCGATAAACATTTTGCGGTGATTCTCAGCTTGCTGCTCTTCCTTTGATTTATATTTAATTTTTCCAAGCTTTGTTACACCGTCAACCAAAAGGGCTACTTCTTCGTTAAAGGTTTCCTTAATGTCTTCCAGTGTTACGGAAGTATCTTCCACAACGTCATGTAAAAATCCGCCCGCTACTGTAAATGTATCCATCTCTAAGCTCGCCAGGATGGCAGCAACTTGAATTGGATGGATAATATACGGCTCACCGGATTTGCGATATTGCTCCTTGTGAGCTTCTTTGGCGAATTCATACGCTTTTTCTAAGAATGCCACATCTTTTTCATTCATATAGTTTCTTGCTTTATCAAAGACCTGCTCAGCGGTATAAATTTGCTCATTTGCCATGAAATCACCTTTTACTCCGTATTTCCACGTTTTTTGCATATCGTTATCTATGTTAAACCATATAGGTTAATCGTTAAAAAGAGGATTGTTTCTATTATCATCAAAAAAAGTTTTCTTGTAAAGTAACGAACAAGATTTAATCTGTTGTTTCGCTATTATTCGCAATTTGATAATATAAAAAGCGCTCTAATAATTAGAACGCCATTACTATATGCTTAATATTCCATTAATGTGAGTATATCATAGCCGGCAAGTTTTTTTCTGCCCTCAAGGTATGTTAACTCAACTAAAAATGCTAATCCTGCTACAACTCCGCCAAGCTCTTCAACCAATTTAATAGTTGCTTCCATTGTTCCGCCTGTAGCCAATAAATCATCAGTAATTAATACTCTCTGACCTGGTTTGATTGCATCTTTATGAATAGTTAACACATCTTTACCGTATTCCAAACCGTATTCAACTTTAAAGGTTTCTCTAGGCAGCTTGCCTTCTTTACGCACTGGCGCAAAACCAACTTCCATTGCATAAGCTACAGGGCAGCCGATAATGAATCCACGTGCTTCAGGTCCTACAATAATATCAATTTCTTTCTCTTTAGCAAACTTTACAATTTGATCTGTTGCATATTTATATGCCTTTCCGTTATCCATAAGTGGGGTAATATCTTTAAATTTAATCCCTGGCTTAGGCCAATCCTCTACGATCGCTATATATTGTTTTAAATCCATTGCTCAGTTTCCTCCTTGTTTTCCATGTGGGATCGAATCAACTTGCCAAGGTATTCATAAAGCTGATTGAATGAAGCGTAGAGAAGCTCTTGTTCCAACGCCATTCTTGCTTGTCTTTCTTGATAGGTTTTAGATTCTTGCAGATCCCGTTTCATACTGGTCCTTACCAAATCAATGAGTCCGTTATTTATTGTAACAAACTCGAGCTCAAAAAACACCTTTGTCATAAAATCAATATTTTCTTTTGACCAACCTTTATGAATATTCAGCATGGAACGCAGTTCTTTATAAGATATAGGTCCCTTTTTTGCCAACAAGGCATAATACCATTTAAATTGGTCTCTTGTTGGAAACGCTGAGAAATAATCATTTTGAGTGGTACGAAAATAAACATACACTCTTTTAGGCAATTTACCAATAAAAAGTGCTTCAAATATATCTTTTTGTGAAGGTAAATCTGCTAAAACTACATGGTAACCGTCTAAAGTTTCCTGTTGAGCGGCTTCTAAAGAGGAAATATGGATAATTTGATCATTCTCTTTAGTATATTCCGTCAGCCATACCTTACTCTCTTCCTGAAATAAGATAATTTTGCGTGGAGACGGCACTGTCTGAACATGTATTTTCCCCTTATCGCTGCGACAATCAAATAACTGCCACCCTGGTACAGATAGATCCTGTAAAAACAATTGCGGCTTTTTTATATTATTCCATTCATTTATCGCCAATTCTCCAATAACAGATACCTTGGCCTGTGGAGATAAATGATCAAGGAACTCTCCTAATCCAAACCCAATGGTGTCTAACCCAGCATCATTTTGTTCAAGCTGAAGTTTAAGGTGAGTTTTATCTGCTCCAATTTTCCTGGAAGTTGTTATTGAGGCATCCTCAATCAAAATCCGCGGTTTTGGGTTTTTCATCCCGTACGGTGCAAGCTGGGACATTTGCTGAATAAGCGTTAATGAAATTTCATCAATCGCAACTAAGCTATCTATCTCAGTAACAGGCTGGAAATCTTCTTCTGTTAGAATTTCATTAGCCTGATTGATCAATCGTTGTCTCAATTCCTCAACATCTTCTATTTTCAGTGTCATACCAGCAGCCATAGGATGGCCCCCAAAATGAGGAAGCAATTCTCTGTTTAAAGATAAGTTTTGAAATAGATCAAATCCCGGGATACTGCGTGCAGATCCCTTTGCTGTTCCTTTCTCACGATCAATACTTAATACGATTGTCGGACGATAATATTTTTCTACAAGCTTACTGGCTACAATCCCTACTACTCCAGTATTCCAACCTTCACGGGCAATAATTAGGACCGGATTAGTTTCAGGTGGATACTTATTCTCCACTTCTTCAATCGCTTCCTGGGTCATTTCTTTTACGATTGATTGCCGCTCTTTATTCAACAAATCTATTTCGTCGGCTATCGAATCAGCTTCTTCCTGACTTTCAGTAAGTAAAAGCTCTACAGCCGGATCTGCTGATTCCAATCTTCCTACAGCATTTATTCTCGGTGCCAATCCAAATCCAATGGAATCCTCATTTAATGAATCGCGCTGAATACCTGCTTTTTGACAAAGGGCAAGGATTCCTGGTCTTGTTGATTTCTTTAATGCCTGAATCCCTTTAATCGCAATTAATCTATTTTCATCATGAAGAGGAACTAAGTCAGCCACTGTTCCAATTGCAGCAATGCCTATCAACTCATCAGGCAATTCACCAAGTAAAGCATGGGCCAATTTCATTGCCACACCGGCACCGGCCAACTCTGAAAACGGATAGGTTTCACCCGGCTTTTTGGGATGAAGGATAGCTAATGCCTGCGGTAACTCAGGACCCGGTTCATGATGGTCCGTCACAATATAATCCATTCCCAATTCTTTCGCCACTTGAGCCTCATGGATGGCCGAAATGCCACAGTCTACTGTGATAAGCAACGTAGTTCCCTGTTCTTTTATGAATTGAAAAGCCTCTTCATTTGGGCCATAGCCTTCTGTAAAGCGATTTGGAATATACCATGACACATGTTCTGCTCCCATTATTTTAAGCGTGAGCATCAAAATGGTTGTACTGCTGACACCATCGGCATCATAGTCTCCGAATATTGTAATCTTTTCGTTGTTTTTTACTGCTTTCACAATCCGCCTCACAGCTTCTTCCATACCTGACAGTAAAAAAGGATCATGGAAATCATGCTGGGCTGCATACAAAAAAGACCGCGCTTCTTCTACGGTCTTTATTCCTCTGTTGACCAATAATGTAGCCACAATACGCGGCTGTTCAAGTTCTTGCATGAATAGATTTATAATCGTTTCGTCAGCTTTTTTTACAAGCCAACGTGTTTTTGATTGTAACATATTGTCACCCCTGACCTATCTATTATAAAAAATATCTATCAAAGGTTCAATGAGTGATTCTAAATATTTATGATTTAGGGTGAATGTTACGTTCACTACCATCCAATTCATTATGAACTATCCGTTCATTTTTTATTTCTTTTATCTGCTTAGTCAGAGAGACAATCCGAACTGCCATTACAGAACCAACAATGATTCCACCCATGGCAACCGAACCTAATATAACCAAAATTAATGGCCAATGAGCCGTTCCAAAGACATAATTAACATCCACTTTATCTACATTAACAACAGCAAAAATAGCAACGATAAGAGCAAATACTATCCCAAGAATCACGTACCATTGAAGTTTTTTCATATTCTTACTCCTTTATAAAGTATTATGAAATATCCTATTAAATCTTTGTATATAGTTTTAATCCCCTTATCATACAAAGGGAAAACGTACTCGATGAATGTTTGTTAGTCTATTGTTTACCTTTACCATATCTTGCATACACAACAAAAAAGCACACAAAATGATCAGTTATAACATAAAGTCTTTTTGTAAATCTGGTGTAGCTCTCATAAAAACAGCCCGTTTCTCAAGAAAGAGAAACGGGCTATTTTGTATGAAACGTCATTAAACTTGCGGTTGATCGTTGTTTACGCGTTTTTCTTTATATGTTTTGATAACACCTTTCTTCTTCAGCTCTTTGCCTTTTAGGATTCCATAAATAGGGGCTGCAAGCAGAATAGAAGAATACATACCTGTTACCAAACCGATTAATAGAGCAAGGTTAAAATTAAAGATTGATTCGCTTCCAAGGAACATCATCGCCAACACAGTAACTAACACGGTTAGAACTGTATTGATAGACCTGACCATTGTTTGGCGAACACTGATATTAATAATCTCATTAATTTCTTCCTGAGTCTTAATGCGTTTTTTCATTTGCATATTCTCACGAATACGGTCAAACGTAACGATTGTATCATTAATCGAATACCCAATAATGGTTAATATAGCTGCTATAAACGTTAAGTCCACTTCGATTTTAAAAATACTGAAGATGGTTATAATCATAAACGCATCATGCAAGAGTGCCAGTATAGAAGGAAGAGCCATTCTCCATTCAAAGCGGAGAGTCGCATAAATGACAATACCAACTGAAGCAATTGCTACCGCAATCAGTGCATTTTTGGCTAACTCCTTACCAATTGTCGGGGATACCGTACTTATATTCGGATTATGCCCATACTTGGATTCAAAGTAATTGCTTAGCTCTGCAATTTCATCTTTTGAAAAGACATCTTTCGTCCGTACGACAGCCGATGTGTTACCCTCACCAGCCATAACGATATCTTGCGAATCAATTTTGTTTTCACTCAAATCTTTTTGAATTTCATCTACTGATAGTTCTTTATCAGCATTAATTTGAATTCTGGATCCGCTGGAAAAATCAATACCTGTATTTAAACCATTTATAAATAAGGATCCTACTCCAATTATGGTTAATATAATAGAGAAGATAAAGAATTTCTTAGCAGGCTTAATGAAATCCCATTTATCAAACTTCGTAGGTAAATATTTATCCTTTTTAAATTCATTTAAATCATGAATGTCACTTTTCTTAACAGCGAACCAGCCTGGGCGATTGTTAAGGAAGTTACTGTTCACCCATAAGGACATAATCAATCTTGTACCATACACAGCCGTTATAAAGCTGACTAATATACTGACAATTAAACTGGTCGCAAATCCTTTGACTGAGCTTATCCCAAAAAAGAACAGAACAGCCGCTGCAAGCAAGGTTGTAATATTAGCATCCATGATTGTGGCTAAAGAGTGTTTATTCCCTTCTTTATAGGCTGCCTTAATGGAACGACCCTTGCGAATTTCGTCCCGGATCCGTTCATTTGTAATAATGTTCGCATCGACTGCCATCCCTACCCCCAGTATGAGGGCAGCTATACCTGGCAATGTAAGAACTGCATTCATCCAATCAAATACGAGAATGACTAAATAAATATAGGCAGACAATGATACAACCGCAATCACGCCTGGGAAACGATAATAAGCAACCATAAAAATAAAGATTGCCAAAATCCCAACAATTCCGGCTAAAAGAGTATTATTTAATGCTTCTTCACCGAATTTAGCACCAACAGATGTTGAATAGATTTCATCAAGTTTAACCGGCAGCGCACCTGCATTTAAAATTTCAGCGAGGTCTTTAGCCTCTTCTACAGTGAAATCACCTGAGATAACGGCTGTATCTGAATTAATCACTTGATTTACGTTTGGTGCTGAAATAAATTTAGGATCCTCTTTTGTTATCTCTTCTTTATAAGAATCTTTTCCTTCTTCAAAATCCAGCCAAATCGCTAATTGATTCTCTGGAGCCATAGCTAATATATCACGTGTTACCTGTCCAAATTTTTCCGCATCTTTTAATTGGACCTGTACAATGGGTTGATTGGTTTGACTATCAAAGGATTGGCTCGCCCCTCCTTCTTTTAAGTCCCCGCCATCCATTCTCACTTTATCGTTTACATCACGAAAAGTTAAATTAGCTTGCGTTGAAAGAAGTTCCCTTGCCTTCTCCTGGTCATCTACACCTGCAAGCTGTACCCGAATTCTATTTCCGCTTTCAACTTGAATACTCGGCTCACTGACACCGAGAACATTGATTCTTCGGTCCAGCGCGCTGGCAGTAGCCGCCATTGCTTTTTCATCGATCTTTTGTCCATCTTTTGCTGGCTCCACTTTATAAAGAACTTCAAACCCGCCCTGTAAATCAAGGCCCAGCTTAATGTTTTGCATGATATTAGACGTTGTACCAACAAAGGTAACTCCTAATACGATTACAATAAGGAAGAAAGCCAGGATTCTACTTCTCTTAACCATTATGTAAATAGCCCCCTAATCATAATATCCCGATTGAAGCAGCATGGAAGGACGCTACTTTAATAAAACGTGATTATCCGAAATACTTCGGTTCCTATGTTTTATTCCAGTTGTTTCAATCTTTTAAAATTTAATTTTACCGTTCTTATTATGAAAGATAGAATACAAAGTGTCAATTTGATTTCTTATGAATTGGAAATTAATGCATGGTTATATACCGCTTATATTTCTATAAAATCACGAAAATAAATCTTTAAATTCTTCAAGCCCTGAAGCCATATTTTTCTTCATAGCCTCACCTTCTTTTAATGCCTCTATTGTCACATAATTCATATAATGTGCCACTTTAACACTCATGATATCTTGAAAAATTTCATATGCCCTTATTTCAGGATTAGGTTTCTTCCATTTTTTATTCGTTAAATACATCCAAATATCGTTTCCCTCAACCTCCGGATAACCTAACAATTGAAATTCTTCTTGTTTACTTTTTAAAGCTGGTAACATTTCTGAACGAAATTTCTCATACGGATGCTGTCTGTCCAATTTAATCGTCCTCCAACCCTCATTTTTCATAGATATTCACTTTTTCTGTGAAGCTTGTCATGGTTAGTCCATTTGCATGCATATAGATAATTGTATATGATTGCTGCTTGTTTGAGAAGGAGGGGAATTGAATGTCCAAGTTTATAAGGGGAACTGTTATCTTATTGATTGCAGGATTCATTACGAAAATCTTAGGATTTATTAATCGAATTGTGATTGCCCGCTTTATCGGTGAAGAGGGCGTCGGTCTATATATGATGGCATTGCCATCATTATATCTAGTGATTGCAATCGTTCAGCTTGGAATGCCCATTGCAATCTCAAAATTTGTGGCAGAGGCATCAGCAAAAGGGGATCATCAAAAAACAAAGAAAATACTGGTTGTTTCTTTATGTGTAACCGGAGGTCTTTCTCTTATTTTCACCCCATTATTATTTATGCTTGCTCCATATTTATCAACTCATGTATTTACAGACTCCCGAACTTTACTGCCTTTATTGGCGATTGCACCGATTGTACCAATTACGGCTGTTTCAGCTGTCTTGCGCGGATACTTTCAAGGGAAACAAAATATGAAGCCATATGCCATCTCAAATATTATCGAACAAATCGTACGTATTTCAATGATAGCAGCATTGACGAAGGCCTTTTTGCCCTATGGAATTGAATATGCAGCTGCCGGTGCCATGGTAGCCTCAGTCATTGGAGAAATTGCCTCCTTGCTATATTTAATGTTGATGTTTAAATTTAAAAAGAGTTTCAAAATGAGAAAACAATTTTTCAGCTATGTTTCATCTGGTAAAGATACATTAAAGGAGCTTTTATCCATTGCCATTCCTACTACAGGAAGCAGGATGATTGGATCTATTACTTGGTTTTTTGAACCGATTGTTGTGGCAAGGAGTCTTTTGGCAGCGGGGGTTGCGACAGGCGTTGCTACTGCACAATATGGTGAACTGGCTGGGTATGCCGTACCATTACTTATGCTCCCTTCCTTTATCACCCATTCACTGGGTACATCATTAGTCCCTGCTGTCAGTGAAGCCTATTATAAAGGAAATATTAAACAGGTGATCCACCGGCTGCAGCAGTCGCTCCGATTTGCTTTTTTAAGTGGAACCCTAGCCGTGGTCACTCTATATGTACTCGCTGAACCAGTCATGCAGGTCATGTATCATAATGACCATGCCAGCATATATGTACGATTTATGGCACCCTTTTTTCTGCTCTTCTTTTTTCAAGGTCCTCTTCAGGCTACGTTGCAGGCTCTTAATATGGCCAGAGCGGCTATGTTTAACAGTCTAATTGGATCAATAACAAAAATTATCTTAATCCTCACTCTCGTAACACAGCCGAATATCGGGATTATGGGAGCTGCTATTGCCATCTGTGTATCTACTGTGCTTGTTACTCTTTTACATTTTGCTACTGTCATGAAGAAAATCCACTTAACTATTTACTTGCATGAATACATCATGGCTCTTGTCGTCATGTCCATCTCCGGATTAATCGGACACATGCTCTATGAACAATGGTTAGTCGGAATCCCTGTGATTCAGCGTTTAATTCTATCAATAGCAGTTATCGTATGCGTCTTTGCAATTGGTTGTTTATTAACAGGCTTAATACGAAAGAAGGAAATCAGAAGAGTCCCTATTATCGGTACTCTTTTATCAAAACTAGCATTATTTCCATAACAGCAAAGACTAATCCGCATCATTAATAAATAATTCACCATCTTCCATACCGCAGAAGAGGATTTTTTTGACATTTTTGTATCCTTTTCTATCTAACTCCTGAATAAGCCAGCTTTCTGATTTTCCTAACTCTTTTAAATTCTCCTTTTGTATCATTCCATCTTGAATGAGAGGGAAGAGTGGAGCTGGCTGATTATGATTATTTTTTTTGTATGATTCCTTCTGGTAAACCGATAATTTCCCTGAAGGCTCAAAAATGGCATATTCAATATCACTCATTTTCTCTACTTGCTGGTCACGTAACTGCATTAGCAAATCATCAAAATTATAACGCAGCTTTCTCATGGCGTTTTTATCAATTTTCCCTTTGTGAATAATAATAGAAGGTTTTCCATCTATCAATTTCCGAAAAAACGGCCATTTAAGAGAAATAAAAGCAAGTGAAACTTGAATAATTAATAATGATACAAGTGGTATAATGGAATCCAATAAACTCCCACTTTTGTTTTCAATAGCTATAACAGCTATATCCGCCATCATCATAAAAACAATTAAATCAAGCAGGCTTAGCTCCCCTATTTCTCTCTTCCCCATGATTCGGAAGACCAGCAAAATAATAAGATATAAAACGGCCGTGCGCCCCATAATTTCCAAATACTCAAGCACCTTTATCCCCCTCTATTCGAATACATACCTTAGTGTGTATTCGAATAGCAAAAAATAATCATTTATTTAACTGGTTGTACAAAAATTGCATTCTAAATAAAAAGAATCGGAATAAATTATTTATAGAGATCCAATAGAAGATAAGGAGGTTGACCATAATCGAAACAAAAAACATAGGTTCTGCCATTTTGTACGGAGTTGTAACCATCTTTATTATGGCTGCTTTGTTCAGCTTATTATTCTCTTTATTACTTAGATTCACAAGTATTTCTGAATCTTCTTTAACGTATATCATCATGGCTCTCTCTTTTTTAACATTGTTTATTGGGGGATTTATATCCGGTGGAAAAGGAAAAAAACAAGGATGGCTACTCGGGGGCAGTACAGGCCTAATCTATACTTTAATTGTTTTCCTCTATCAATATCTGGGGCTTGAGACCGTATTTACATCTACGCAACTAATCTATAATGGCTGTTTTATTATCACGGCTATGATGGGTGGAGTACTGGGGGTAAATATGAACGGCGGATCACGAAACTAAAAAACCTAGCCATTCGGCTAGGTTTTTTCATATTAATCTTCTTTCGTTGTTACTGGACTTTCTTTTTTCTCAACTACTTGAGAAACAGATCTTCTATCAAATGTTAGACGAGAACCGTCTGGACTTTTGATAATGACAGTACCTTCATTAATAGAATCAACAGTTCCGTGAAGACCACCAATCGTCACGACTTTATCTCCTCTTTGTAAGGCAGCTTGCATTTGTTCAGTTGCTTTTTGTCTCTTTTGCTGAGGGCGGATTAAAATAAAGTAGAAAAACACCAACAGTAAAATTGGCAACAAGAATTGGGATAATACCATATTATTTTCACTCCTTTCATTACATTAGTAAGAATGGTTAGAAGTTTTTTGCATTTGGTTTATTGAACCCATAATTCTCAAAAAATTCTTCCCTAAAGTCTCCAAGCCGATCTTCCCTGATAGCTTGTCGAACTTGCTCCATTAAGTTTAGCAGAAAATATAGATTATGATAAGAGGTTAAGCGAATTCCGAATGTTTCGTCACATCTGATAAGGTGGCGAATATACGCTCTTGAATATGTTTTACAAACATGACAGTCACAATTCGGATCCAATGGGCCAAAATCCATAGAATATTTGGCGTTCTTAACTACTAGTCTTCCTTCAGAAGTCATTAGTGTACCGTTCCGGGCAATTCTCGTTGGCAATACGCAGTCAAACATATCAACTCCACGGATTGCTCCATCAATTAGGGAGTCCGGAGAACCAACACCCATTAAATAACGTGGTTTATTGGACGGCAATAACGGTGTAGTGAATTCAAGAGCACGATTCATGACATCCTTCGGCTCCCCTACACTTAATCCGCCAATAGCATATCCCGGAAAATCCAAAGATACTAAATCGCTGGCACTTTGACGGCGAAGATCTTCATATTCTCCACCTTGTACGATTCCAAATAGCCCTTGATCATTCGGTCTTTCATGCGCCTTCAGACAGCGCTCTGCCCATCTGGATGTTCTCTCAACGGATTTCTTCATATATTCATGTGTTGCAGGATATGGAGGACATTCATCAAATGCCATCATAATGTCAGAACCTAAAATGTTTTGGATTTCCATAGCCTTTTCAGGAGATAAAAATAATTTATCACCGTTTAAATGGTTACGGAAATGCACGCCCTCTTCTTCTATTTTTCTGAATTGACTCAAACTGAATACCTGGAAACCGCCGGAATCAGTTAAAATGGCACGATCCCAGTTCATAAATTTGTGTAACCCACCGGCAGCCTTAATGACCTCTGTACCTGGACGCAGCCACAGATGATACGTATTG
This sequence comes from Pradoshia sp. Z6_59, assembly GCF_058267515.1. Lineage (NCBI taxonomy): Bacteria > Bacillati > Bacillota > Bacilli > Caryophanales > Bacillaceae > Pradoshia > Pradoshia sp. Z6_59. The sequence goes on along the minus strand of NZ_JBZCPP010000004.1, from coordinate 37,122 downwards.
CCTAATATAATATTGGCACCCATTTGCTTCAATTCTTCTGGTGACATCGTTTTAACTGTAGCCAAGGTTCCTACAGGCATAAACGCGGGTGTTTCAAAACTACCATGAGGTGTATGAACCCGTCCCAGTCGGGCTCCTGTCTGTTTACATGTTTTAATTAATTCATAACGGATTGCTGTCAATCGTGATACTCCTCTCAAAAATCTTACTTAATAAACATTGCATCGCCAAAGCTGAAAAATCTGTATTTTTCACGAACGGCTGTATTGTATGCATTTAATACATGCTCGCGCCCAGCAAGAGCGCTGATTAACATAATCAACGTGGACTTCGGAAGGTGGAAATTCGTAATCATTCCATCAATGGCTTTAAATTCAAATCCAGGATAGATAAAAATATTAGTCCAACCGCTTGCCTCAGCAAAGCTGCCATTGTAATCACGGGCAATCGTTTCAAGGGTACGTGTGGATGTAGTTCCCACCGAGAATATATTGCCTCCCTCTTCTCTAACCCGATTTAATAGCTGAGCTGTTTCAGCATTCATTTGGTAAAACTCTGAATGCATATCATGCCCTTCGATTGTATCGGATGAGACCGGCCTGAATGTTCCAAGCCCAACATGAAGCGTAATAAAAGCTAAATGTACGCCCATTTCTTTAATCTCTGCAAGCAGCTCTTCCGTAAAGTGCAATCCGGCTGTAGGTGCTGCTGCTGATCCTTCTTCCCGCGCATATACGGTTTGATAGCGGTCTTTGTCCGATAACCGCTCTTTAATATATGGAGGCAGAGGCATTTCACCAAGGTCCTCTAATACTTCATAAAAAATGCCGTCATATTTAAATTCAAATTCCCTGCCGCCATGCTCCATCTCTTTTACACAAACAGCTGTAAGCTGGCCGTCACCAAACACAACCTCTGTTCCAACGCGAATACGTTTCGCTGGTTTGGCAAGCGTTTCCCATACGTCCCCTTTAATTTGCTTCAAAAGAAGAAGTTCTATATGAGCACCTGTATCCTTCTTCTCTCCATGCAATCTGGCCGGCAGTACCTTTGTATCGTTTAGGACGAGGCAATCTCCAGGTTTCAAGAATTCTTTAATATGTTTAAATTGCGTATGATTCACATCACCCGTCTCTTTATCGAGGACCATCAATCTGCTTTCTTCACGTTTTTCAAGCGGAGTTTGGGCAATTAATTCCTCAGGCAAATGAAAATCAAATAAATCTACTTTCATGGTGACACTTCCATTTCTTTAACTAGTAATCATGCAGCACACTCAAATGGCGGAATTTACATATCTTTTAATGACGGCAAACCAATTCGGCCAACGGATTTATTCACACGACATTAACATTCATTTAAAACGGCTGATGATATAAAAAAACACTGATAATAAAATACTGACAATAATAGACGTCATAATAGGAAAATAAAAAGTAGTATTTCCTTTTTTAAATAAAATATCACCAGGAAGCCGTCCAATTTTAATGAATTGCATTAAAAAACCAACCACAAAAATGGCCACACCTATCATCATAATCGTTTTTGGTAAATGATTCATGAATTTGGCACTTCCAAATTGAAATGGCGATACACATGTTCAGTCACAATCCGACCGCGAGGTGTTCGCTGCATAAATCCAATCTGCATTAAATAGGGTTCATACACATCCTCAATTGTGCCGGATTCTTCGCCAATTGTAGCTGCAATCGTATCCAGCCCTACAGGTCCGCCTTTAAACTTTTCTATGATTCCAAGCAATAACTTTCTATCAATCTGGTCAAGTCCAACCTTATCCACCTGCATTAATTCCAAGGCATAATCGGCTAAACCGAACTGAATATCTCCATCGCCACGTACCTGTGCAAAGTCACGCACTCTTCTAAGCAATCTGTTTGCAATCCTTGGCGTGCCCCTGGACCTGCGGGCAATTTCGCTCGCCGCTGATTCCTCAATCACTGTGTCCAGCACCTGGGCTGTACGGGTCACGATTTCGCGCAGCTGTGACTCAGTATAATACTCCAACCTGGATATGACACCGAAACGGTCACGTAATGGCGCTGATAAAGCACCCGCTCTCGTTGTGGCTCCCACAAGGGTGAAAGGGGGCAAATCCAATCGAACAGAGCGCGCTCCAGGTCCTTTACCGATTACGATATCTAGGCAAAAATCCTCCATCGCAGGATACAGTACCTCTTCAACAGATTTTGGAAGTCGATGGATTTCATCAATAAATAAAACCTCACCAGGCTGAAGAGAACTTAAGATAGCAGCTAAATCGCCGGGGCGTTCAATAGCAGGTCCAGATGTAGTACGAATTTCCACTCCCATTTCATTCGCAATGATTGTGGCCAATGTCGTTTTACCAAGTCCCGGTGGGCCATACAGCAACACATGATCAAGCGCCTCTTCTCTCATTTTGGCTGCTTCAATAAATACACGCAAATTCTCTTTTACTTTATCCTGCCCAATATATTGTTCAAGTGAATGGGGTCTCAGACTATATTCAAACGTCTCATCCTGATTTTGTGCATGCAGGTCCATGATTCGCTCTTCCAAGTTGTCCACCTCCTATTTCAACATAAGCTGTAATGCACCTTTTATATATTCTTCCGTTGTTTTTTCCTCTTTTTCAAGCTTCGGCACTAATTTCTTAACTTCCTTCTCGGAGTAACCTAGTGCCTGTAATGCAAGCAATGCTTCTTCCAACGCAATATTCTTAGTGGAGTAGCTCAATTCTTTTCCATCTGCCGTTTGGAATAAATCAGGGAATGCATCTGGAGAAACATCTTCAAGCTTCCCTTTTAGGTCAAGAATCATTTGTCTTGCCGTTTTCTTTCCAATGCCCGGGAATTTAACAAGAAACTTCTCATCCTCAGATTCAATAGCTTCCACAACCTGATCGACTCTTCCACTCGCGAGTACAGCAAGCGCACCTTTTGGACCGATACCTGTGACATTTAATAATTTTATAAACAGTTTCTTTTCTTCTCTTGAACTAAAACCGTACAATGCCTGTAGGTCTTCACGTACATAGTGATGTACGTAAATTTTCTTTTCCTCATTCGTTCCGGAAAATACAAATGGATTTGGCGCATGAATTAAATAACCAATCCCGTTATTCTCGACTACTATATATTCAGGACAGACATAGTCTATCCGACCTTTTATAAAATCGTACAACGTTTACCTCTCCTCTAATTCGACTGTAAACCATTGTACCATACTACATTTAACCATTATACACTACCAGCACAAATGTTTGATTTTTTGATTTTTAAGAAAACAGCCAAAAGAGCTGTCGCAGGTAAACGATCAGCTCTTTATAAATTATTGAAGCGTTTTAGAAGCCGGTGTTGAATAAGATTTATAAACTTCCAAGAACTTAAGATATCTTTCTTTGTTTACGATCCTAACACCATTCTGCAATTCCGATTTTTCAGTGGATTCCAGCTTCTTTAAATCAATTTGATAGAAAGATTGAATGATTTGATCCCTGGCAGGCTTGCCGTTAAAAATAGTAATCGTTCCATCAGATTTAATTCCAAAATACCCATTTCCCTTTAATAAAGGAGAAATATCATCAACATATGTTTGGAATACAAGCTGCTGATCGTTTTGGTCCACCAATAGCCACTTATCATATTTTCTCCAAAAATCATCCATGGAAATAATCGTTTCCTCGATTTTTTCTTCACTCATCTCTCCATCCAAATAAACTCGCTGAAGAATGACTGTTCGCTGGATTGGAGCAATTCCAAGGACCGGACTATCCTGACCAGCATCGTTTCTAACCGCAACACCTACGTGATCATTCATACCTGGAATGACTATTAAACAAAGCAAACAAGCCACCAGGAAAAAGTACCGTCCATTCATCTAACCCACCTCACTAAGATGTAAATCACAACTCCCCACCAGTATTCCCAAAAAATAAAAAGTAATACTAAAGTGCTGAAGTGGCTTGTTCAGAAGCGAGGAGCATAAGACAGAGGCACAAAGGGGCCGTCCTTCCCCCGAAGTGGCTATGCTTATGTCCCGAGCTTCTAGCCACTGAAGCCGGATTACATATAGTGCTGAGGCGACTGTTCAGGAGCGAAAAGCATAAGACGAATACTCAGTGGGAGTGTTCTTCCCTCCCGCAGAGTATTTGCTTATGTCTCGAGCTCCTAGGAGCCGAAGCCGGATTTACTAAAAAGCTGAAGGGCCTTGATTAAGGAACGAAGACTAAATACGCCACGTCCTGGGGCAACGTCTTCATGACCTACATCCTGTAGGCCTCCGACAAGCATAAGCAAGATGCAAAAAAGGACGCACATATATGATGTCCATCCTTTTCAATCATTTCATTATACAGTTGCTATTATATGGTTTCATAATCTTAAATCTATATGCGTCCAATCCTTTTTTTTAACTCTGTAAACAACTGAATCCTCTTTGGTAAGTCTTCCTTCGTAATATTCAATAGAGAATCAAGGCGATGACTTGAATTCCATAATTGATCACGGCAGATTCTATTCCATTCTCTATAAATATCAGTTGGAAAACTAAGTCCAATCAAAAAGAACGGATTATCGCGATATTTTTTAAACTGAGGAAAAGAAAGAATCTCTTTCAATGAGCAATTATTAAAAATTAGCAATCTGTTGGCATACTGTAAATAATCAATCATAGGCGGTGCCTCTGCCATCAAATCAAAATCAATAAGGAGGAGCTCACCATCATCTTTTCTAAAAAAGTTGTGATGCGCCAGGTCGCCATGAATGATGACCGGATCTTCATCCACATCCTCAAGCTCATATGGACCCAGCTTATTTAATGCCCATTCTCCCATTCTTAAATATTCGGTCAGCATCGAGTCGGGAATAACCCTATTGAGCATATTTATATTAGATGTAAATTCTCCTAATCGTTCTCTCCATTTTGATACTTGTGAAAAAGTGTATTTTTTCACTGTCAAATCATTGATTATCGTAGCAGAAGCCTCGTGCATCTTATTTAACAATGTCAAACCTTCTAATCGCTCCGAATAATTCTCATACGTAAAACTTCTTGGATGCTTTGATAAATATTCTATAAAACCAATTGATTTACCTTTACATCCAAACGGCTTAATTTCATTAGAAAACACATAAGATCCATTGAACCCTACTTTTCGCAGCTTTTGTAAAAACTCGAGTTGCATGAGTAATCTTGTTTGATTTACAAATTGTTTAGCTATAAATATACCCTTATTTGTACTAACCTTTATCAACTTTGGTTTGATAGCTTTCATCTCATAAACTACAATATTTTGTTGACTTAAATAAGCAAGGAGGCAGTCTTTTAGACTGCCTCCCTCCTGCTCCCTCATCATGATTGACCTTCTTGCTCACTGCTTTCTTCCTGTGTCCTTGGCATATCAAATGCTGCCGGCTCGATATGCGGTATCACATGCTGGCCATTGGGATTGTAGGAAGGAGATCCTGCTTCAAACTGCTGACCCCCATACCTTTGATGAAATTGGGAATCCTGAAAAAATGGTTGTTGAGCAGCCTGCTGATACATAGGGTGAGTCATGCCTTGATGGTCATACTGACCCATTTGTTGACCCATTCCTTGGTGGTCATACTGGCCTGTTTGCTGACCCATTCCTTGGTGATCATATTGACCCATTTGTTGATCCATTCCTTGTTGGTCATACTGACCCATCTGTTGACCCATTCCTTGTTGGTCCATTTGCTGACCCATTCCTTGGTGGTCATACTGACCCATTTGTTGACCCATTCCCTGGTGGTCATACTGACCCATTGAATGACTCATTCCTTGGTGGTCATATTGATTCATTGGCTGATAAAATGTCCCCTGTGCTCCTGTATCAGAACAGCCGCAGCCTTTCGGTATATACCCATCAAACGGAATATATTGCTGTTGCTGCTTATGATGATGATAATCCATCATATGGCTTGACGATTCCATCCCATAATAGGAAGATTCATGTCCGTGATGCCCAAATCCAGGTTGCTGAAAGTATCCCTGTGTTCCTTGCATAGGGTATTGACCATATGGTGACATGGTTCCCCCTTGCTGTTGAGGGTAGTATTCTCCCTGGCTACCCATAAAATGGGGTGAATCGTGATACCCATGGTGAATGGTAGAGCTGTCTCCCATATCGTCTTCATAACCCCAGTAAGGCTGTTGAATATACGGTTGGTGATAAGACGGTCCAGTCATATATGACTGATTAAAATAAGGCGTTGGATAGGCCATGCATGGATGCATCATAACTGGCGGACAGCATGGATCATAATATGGAATCATAGGCGGACAATATTCCGGCATATATTGCGGCATTGGCTGCGGTTTCGGCATTGGCTTGTGCTGCGGTTTCGGCATTGGTTTTTCCATTTTCTTCGGCTTTTCTTTTATGACTGGCTTCTCTTTAACTTTAGGTACCTCCTTAATAATAGGCATAGGAGGAGGTGTTTGCATTTCCATTTTGGCCATATTCATTAAATAATAGTTGTTGATATCGATTTCTGGTACAACAGGTTTCACACTGGCCTGGGGGGCAACATACGGCATTTTAGGCTTTTCTTTAACAGGCTTTTCTTTTTTAATATCCATCGGTTGAATTGGCATCTCCTTCACTGCTGGTGGTGGTGACACAATCGGCATTTCTTTCGGTTTACTCGGAACTGTCTCTGCTTTTATACTTTCCTTCACATTTGAACTCCCACCTGAAATAGGAGCTTCCTTTACTGTTCCAAAATTAATCTTTGTATTGCCTCCTTTTTTTACAGATGGAGACGTATTATCGGGTATTTTAATTTTCATGCCAGGCATCAGCATATCCGGATTGCTGAGCTGTGAATTCATTTTCTTTAATGTTTCAAAATTCACTCCATATTTCTTAGCAATCTTCCATAATGTGTCGCCCTTTTGGACGATGTGTATTTTCACGCATAATCCCTCCCTACGCATATGTCCATATATACTATGATTGATTGGGCAGATTGCTATTGATTCAAGAAAATTTATGCGGAATTATTCTTGTTTATGAAGAAAATCCCTCTATGTTACAATAAAGACAACCAATATTTTAAAATAACACCTAAGCAAGGAGGGCATAAGTGATGATTCAGAAAAAATATACAACAGAAGAACGGCGTAAATACATCCTATCCATTTTAAAAGAACGTCATGAACCGATTACGGGAAGTGAGCTCTCTGTTATTTGCTCAGTCAGCCGCCAAATCATAGTTGGAGATATTACCTTGCTTAAAGCACGGAATGAACCGATCATTGCCACGCCAAGCGGATACATTTATATACATCAAATCGATCCAAAACTGGAACGGAAAACAAGGATTATAGCGAGTTTTCATACGCCTGAACAAGCAGAAGAGGAATTACTGCTTTTAGTGGACTGCGGTGTTACGGTAAAGGATGTAAAAGTGGAACATCCCATGTACGGTGACTTAACAGCATCCATTATGGTCAGCACCAGACAAGATGTCCGGCAGTTTATCGCCAATCTAAAAAATACAAATGCCTCTCTCTTGTCCCAGTTAACAAATGGTTTACATCTTCATACAATCGAAGCTGCAAGTGAAGCAGAGCTCGAGCAAGCTGTACAGGCATTAAGAAATGCAGGTTTTTTGAAAGAATAATTAGATATGCTGCGCAGTTTTTAATTATGTACAACTTAAAAAAACAGGAACAAATAAATAGGACCCCTGCTGAATATAGCAGGGGTCCTTCATTTATATCCGAGTGATGATTAATAACTATAATAACTGCCCATAACCGTAACTTTACAACCCAAGGCTTCCATTTCGGCAATGGCACCCGGCAACAGAATATCATCCATCTTTTGTTCAATATCGATAATGAAGAAATAGTTGCCAAGTCCTGTTTTTAATGGTCTGGACTCGATTTTGGAAAGGTTAAGCTTCCTCCACGAAAAAGCTGATAACACTTGATGGAGAGCTCCGGCATGGTCAGCTGGAAGCAATACCATAACCGTTGTTTTTTCTCCTTTTTGTTGAATAGGGATCATTTTTTCCGATAACGGCTTATGACCCAGAACAACAAATCGTGTATGGTTATGAGAATAATCGTGTATATCCCATTTAACAATCGAAAGTCCATATTCTTCAGCGGCCATTTCATTTGCAATCGCTGCTGTCATCTCATCCGGATGCTCCTGAATATAGTGCGCGGCTGCAGCAGTGGAGGTTATACTTTCACATCGTACGCCTTTCATATCTCCATGCAGAAATTTGTGACATTGGGCTATCGCATGGCTGTGCGAAATAATCCGATCAATCCTGGTTAACTCATTGACATGAGAAGGGTGAACCATTAAATGCTGGCGAATCGGAGAGGAAAACTCCGCTACTATCGGAATCTGGACTTCATGAATCAAATAATCCAGTGTGATATTGACTGATCCCTCCAAAGCATTTTCTAATGGTACAACCGCATAATCGACCAGCTTAGCTTCCACAGCATCAATACACTCAGGAATCGTCATAAAAGCCTGCCTTTGTCCATAGGGAAATAATTTTGATGCTGCCAAATCACAAAATGTAGCTTTTGGTCCTAAATAGGCAATACGTATGTCCAAAGTGTTCTCCCCCTGCTTTAAGCTTCTCTGTTTCTCTATCTATGTATGAATATTTATTTTTCAAGCTCCTGAGCCTAAAATTTCAACCTTATCCACGAATTCAAGCCTTTTTAAACGGTTTATAAATTCATTCATTTCCATATGCATCTCACCTGTGTTTAACGATAAGGTTACATTTGCACGTCCCTGAATCGGAATGGTTTGATGGATGGTCAGCACGTTGCATCCCGAGGATGCAACGATACCGAGTAATTCAGAAAGCGTGCCTGATCTGTCTTCCAAATGGAAAAATAGCGTAATAATTTTTTCTTTTACAACTGAATGAAAAGGAAAAACCGTATCTCTGTACTTATAAAAAGCACTTCTGCTTAAATCGACGCTTTTAACAGCCTCCCAAACAGAAACAGCCTTTCCTCTTTCAATCATCTCTTTAGCCTGCAACGTTTTTTGCATCGCCTCAGGCAATACATCTTCCCTGACTAAATAAAATTTCTTATCAGCTTTATTATGCAAGCAAGTTCACCCTCTTTGGAACCATCCTTAAACTTTATGCTTAATCTACAAATTCAAATTCATATTCCATTAAACGAACAATATCTCCGTCAACTGCGCCGCGTTTTCTAAGAGCTTCATCCACACCCATTGCTCTAAGCTGGCGGGCAAAGCGTTTAATGGATTCATCACGGCTGAAGTCTGTCATCTTGAATATTTTTTCAAGCTTATCGCCAGTAACAACAAAGGTACCGTCCGATTCTCTTGTAATAACGAATTCTGCTTTCTCTGCCTCATGTTTATAGAGAACACGGTGGACGCCGCCTGTCTCTTCTTCATGCTCAAGCGGGAATTCCGGAGTTTCCTCAATTTTATCAGCCACAGCAAACAGTAATTCACGTAAGCCTTCATGAGTAACCGATGAAATCGGGAAGACTGGTACATCGTCTTCTAACTTTTCTTTAAAAGCCTTTAAATTCTCTTCAGAATCAGGCATATCCATTTTACTTGCTGCGATAATTTGCGGCCTTTCTGTTAGGCGTAAATTATACTCTTCAAGCTCCTTATTAATAGTTACATAATCTTCATAAGGATCACGGCCTTCCTGACCGGACATATCAATGACATGGACGATTACACGCGTACGCTCAATATGGCGCAGGAATTGATGTCCAAGCCCAACACCTTCATGAGCCCCTTCAATCAGTCCAGGTAAATCAGCCATGACGAAGCTGCGTCCATCACCGGTTTCAACAACACCCAGATTAGGGACAATCGTAGTGAAATGGTACTCAGCAATCTTCGGCTTAGCAGCTGAAACAGACGATAGCAATGTGGATTTACCTACACTCGGAAATCCAACCAGACCCACATCTGCCAGTAATTTCAATTCCATAATGATATCACGTTCAATCCCTGGTTCACCCTTTTCAGATAGTTCAGGAGCCGGGTTTGCAGGTGTAGCAAAACGAGTATTACCACGTCCGCCTCGTCCGCCCTTTGCAATAATGGCACGCTGGCCGTGTTCGGTTAAATCTGCAATAATTTCACCAGTATTGGCATCGGAAACAACTGTGCCCGGAGGAACTTTGACAATCATGTCAGCTGAATTCTTACCATGCTGATTTTTAGACATTCCATGTTCCCCTCGGGGTGCTTTAAAATGCCTTTTATATCGGAAATCCATTAGTGTGCGAAGTCCTTCTTCTACTTCAAATACAACATTCGCTCCATGGCCTCCGTCTCCACCGGCCGGACCGCCCTTAGGAACATACTTTTCTCTTCGGAAAGCGACCATTCCATTGCCGCCATCTCCACCTTTAACGTAAATCTTGACTTGATCCACAAACATGGGTGGTAACACCTACTTTCTGCTTTTGCAACTCTTTGATTGTTATCTTACCGTTATTTCAAAATAAAAAGAATTAATATCCTCTGTAATACCGGATATTTTTAAAGGCTCTTTTACCTGAAATATTTTTATTAATTCTTCTTTATTGTTTACTGGTCCCTGAAAATCAAAACCAATCTTTAATGAATCCTCATCTGTTTTGCTGAGGAGGATGGTTAAATGCAGGATATCTAACGCTTCTATTTGCCTATTCACTTCATTGAAAAACTTCTTCATCCAATTGGTTATCAATTCATCCAATTCAGGATAGCCTTTTATATCATCCATAATTTCATATGTAATATGGAATTTGTAACGAAGCCACTTGCCTGTCAATAAAAGTTCGGAAAGCATCGGCATATTCATATTCGAGATTTTCGCTTCCTGCTGTGCTTCAATAATGATTTCATCTACAAGACCGGATACTCTATCCATTTTACCTAATGCCATATTTCCTTTAATCAGCTGTATTTTGTTTAACCAATCATGACGTGCATGCCTCAGTAATTCTACAGTCGTCCATTTTGTTTCCATCTTAATACATTCTCCTGTCGGATTGGAATAATGAGGTCCTGGAAAAATCGCAAATCATCTATTACAGTATAACAAATTTAGCGAAGTTTCAGGAGAGGAATATATTCGCCAGCAGTAAATAACTTGGGGTACATACGGAAGTATAATGGTTTTAACCAAAAAACTCATATCTAAAAAAGAAAACTCCAACCAACAAGGTTAGAGCTTCTTTTGACTGTTACGTATTATGCTTCTTGTGCTACTGGGTAAACGCTGACTTGTTTCTTGTCACGGCCCAAGCGCTCAAATTTAACAACTCCGTCAATTTTAGCGAAAAGAGTGTCGTCTCCACCACGGCCAACGTTCAAACCTGGATAGATTTTTGTACCACGTTGACGGTAAAGGATAGAACCACCACTTACGAATTGTCCATCAGCACGTTTAGCGCCAAGACGTTTAGAAATGGAGTCACGACCGTTCTTTGTAGAACCTACTCCCTTTTTGGAAGCGAAGAACTGAAGATCCAATCTTAACATGTATTCCACCTCCTGTTAGCTAAGAATAATTTTCATGTATCTACCATAGTCACGTTCAATCGTTTGTAAGGAAACAAGCATGCCTTCGAGTAACAATTGTACCTTGTCATCGCTATCCGTTTCCGGAAAATGGACTTCAAGAAAACCGCCATCTTTACCTGCCTGTTTAATGATGGGTTCAACAGAAGTTAAACTCATCACAGCATTTACAGAGCCAAAAGCTACTGCAGATACCCCTGCACAAACGATATCCTGACCTTTTCGTGCAAAATCGGCGTGTCCTGATATAGTGAACGAAGAAATTCGCTCATCAGCTCGCACTACCTTTACTTTAATCATACGCGTCGCCTTAGAAGCTAATCTTTTCGATTGTTACTTTTGTGTAAGGCTGACGGTGACCTTGCTTTTTACGGTTGTTCTTTTTCGCTTTGTATTTGAAAACGATGATTTTCTTTTGTTTGCCGTGTTTTTCAACTTTACCTGTTACAGTAGCGCCTTCAACAACAGGGCTTCCAACTTTCACATCTTCTCCACCTACAAAAAGAACTTTATCGAAAGTAACGATGCCACCTTCTTCAACGTTCACTTTCTCAACGTAGATAGATTGACCTTCTTCTACTTTCACTTGCTTTCCACCAGTTTCGATAATTGCGTACATACCTGCACCTCCTTAATTGTCTAAGACTCGCCGACGGCAGGCGCCAAAATGGACTTATTACCTGACGTGTGCGGTTGTAGCATGGGTGCTACAAACTTAACATAAAAATACTATCATAATCAGACAAACATTGTCAATCATGATTTACTAACATACGGATAATAGGCTTGTTTTTTATTCCTTCCTCTGTACGCTTCATACGCTCTTCAAGATCCTTCTTGTTTCCGAGGGCTCGAATTTCAAAACGATTGGCTCCTGTCATTTTACCTTCCGTCACAAATATATTTTTATCGCCTGACAGGATATGTATTTTCACCATATGTATATTGTCCTTGATATACATGTAAAAGGATGAATCCACCACAACCCATACAGAATCATCCAAACAGTATTTTAATGCCGCTAATTGACGTTCCAATTCATATATCGCACTCTGACGGCTTTTTATTAATCCTGTTCCGCTGCATTCCAAGCAGTCTTCCTGAAGAATTTCATATAGATCCGGGCCTTCTTTTTTGCGTGTTAGTTGCATGAGCCCTAGTTCGGTAAACCCAATGACCACAGAACGCAGCGGATCATCTTTTAAGGCTGTTTCCATCGCTGCCTGTACTTGATGACGATGCTCAGAAGATTTCATATTAATAAAGTCAATTACAATAATCCCGGATAAATTGCGCAGGATCATCTGTCGTCCCACTTCTGTTGCGGCAAGGATATTTGTATCCAAAATCGTTTTATTTATGTCGTGCTTTCCGGTAAACTTACCCGTATTTACATCTATCACATGCATGGCTTCTGTTTTTTCAAAAAGTAAATACGATCCGTTCGAAAGCCAGATTACCTTCTTGACTGCTTTCTCCAATTCTTCAGTAACTCCGAGAGAATCATACAGATCCACCTTATCCTTTTGAAGCTTTGCTTCCCATGATTCAGGTATTACAGAACGGAGTAATTGCATTCCTTCTGCAGAATTAGTCCATAGCTCCCCAGTTGTCCCAGCTGTCCAGCTTTCTATCAGATTCAGAATGCGATTTTGATCACTTATAAGTGCTGGTGCTTTACTTTTTGACGCTTTTCTTTGTAGTTGCTCATAACGTTCACGCAGCTCACTAAGCTTCGAGATAAAGGCTTCTTCATCCGCATCCAAGAAGGATGTACGAACAATTACACCTTCATCTTTTTGCAGATGCTTGGCTGTTATATGTTTCCACTTCTGAACAGTCTTCCTATCTGCCTTTTTAGAAGTACGGACAAAATGTTCACCCTTTATATAAACGATTTCCGGCGAAGAAACTTCAATTAACGCACTTATTTTAGCGCCTTTCGTTCCTTCTGGATCCCGCAGAATGCGTACAAGCAGTTTTTCACCTTGCTTTACATATGTTTTTGCCTGACGGTCTAAATGATAGTTCGGCGTTTCTTCAAATGGCAAATAAGCATTTTTATCAAACCCAATATCAACAAAAGCCGCATTCATACCCGGTACAATTTCACGAACAATTCCATAATAAACATTGCCGGCAAATGGGCCCTGCCCTTCTCTTTCAATATGTAACCTCATCAACTTATCATCTTGCAATAAACCGAGACGTCGTTCCATTCCTTGAAAATCAAGCACTATTTTTTTCATAAAAAAATCCTCTCGTTGACTCATTAATCTTACTTTAACGAGTCAGGAGAGGAGCGTCAATAAGGATACAAAAGTTCTCCGATAGGCCGATACGCCAATTTTGATGTAAAACAGGCGTGTAAAACCTCAGCTTCATCCAGCTTCCCTAATTCTTCATCCTTATTTTTGACGATTATAATATGCTTATTGTCCCTGCGGAAATCCTCAAGTATTTTATAAATCTTCATATCCTTTTCTGCTTCCAGTCGTGATATCGCTCTAATATCCTTATTATGTCCATAATGTCTTTCCATCAAAAAGCGTAAAAATACAAATTGGCGGTGTTTCCACTCCTTCCATAAGGAAAAGATCAGAAAGCCAACAACCATCCACCAATTCATATTAAGCGGATTAACAGCGACCAATCCGATGAAAGCAAGGAATAGACTGACCCCGGAAATAATAATGATTAGGCGGTGTGCATGCAGGAAGGGCATCCGCTTGCTCAATAAAACAAACAGTGCTTTTCCTCCATCCAGAGGCCAAATAGGAGCTAGATTTATAAATAAAACAATAAAATTATATAGAATTAAACTGGTATAGATATAATCTGATATAAAGCCAATTGTGTAGAAAAAATAAGTTAGCGCCAAAATCCAAACATGCTGCAAAGGGCCGGATGCCAATACAATCAATTCCTCATGCCATGGCCGGTTTCCATGCTCATCTGTCTCCAGCTCCCCGCCAAAAGGCAAAAGTGTAACGGATTTTATCCTCCAGCCAAATAACTGCGCAGCAATAGCATGACCCAGCTCATGACATAATACGATTGCAAACATTAAGAGCAATTCAGTAAACCTGGCTGTTAACACACCAAGAGCAAGCAACAACCAGGTTAATGGATGAATGCGTATTTTCGTAAGCACAGGCCATATTTTATTCAAATGAGATCACCTCATTAGGATCGATAAACTTTCCATTGGCTTTCAATGCAAAGTAAAACTCCCCCTTGTCCGGCTCATCCGACGGCGATACTTTTCCTACCTTCGTTCCTTTCTTAATTTGTTCATACAAATTAACGTTTATCTCCTGTAGGTGAGCGTACCATGATTCACTCTTATCCGGATGCTGGACAATAACCGTTTTTCCGTGAGTCTCCTTCTCACCTGCGTAGATAACGACCCCCTCTTTAATTGTGTCAACCGATGTACTATTGGATGTTTTAATTAAGACTCCCTGTCCATCCTTCACAAAGCTTTTCATAATGGTGCCTGTTGCCGGCGTGGCAAAACGATTATCAGCAGCATTATTATTTTTAGGTTCATCCACCGATTCCTCAGGCAAAAAAGCAAACGGCTTTCCGACTGTATTTTCAAACCAGTTAGATACTGACGCAAATTGGAATTCCTTCTGATAGACTTGGTCGAGGGTAGTTTTCGCTGTCTGGGTCCATGGAGCAGAAGTTCGATAAATAATGGCCATGCACAAAACCAAACAAACAGAAGCAAGGATACGAAATAAGATCCAATCTTTGTTTATAATAGGCGGCTTTTTATGCTCACTCACCCCTTCTTCATATACGAAAACATTTTCAGAACCCCATTCTTTTTCATCTTCCATTTCCGGCCATGCCGGCCTTTCATTCCTCTTACTGGCATTCATCATTCTTTCCCGATTTTTTCTTCTCTCAGCAATGCGCTTCCGAACATCTGAGCTACTTTGGCTGCCCATCCTTTCACCTCTCTATACAGCTCTTTTCTAAAAGATATGTATAGTCGGTCCAAGCTATGCCATGCAAACATACAAAAAGGACCTCTAACCAGTTAGATTAGAGGTCCTTACTTACTATTACTTAACACCAAATAATTTTTTTATCCGCTTAAACATTCCTGTCTTTTCATCTTCAAGTGGTTTGAGCGGGATGGATTCACCCAAAATACGTCTAGCCACGTCACGATAGGCAACAGATGCTCGATTATTCGGATCAAACACAATCGGTTCTCCCTGGTTTGAACCCTTAATCACATCATCATCGTCAACTACAATCCCAATCAAATCAATGGATAGATGGGTAGTAATTTCATCAATATCCAGCATATCGCCCATTTTTAGCATATGATTTCGAATACGGTTGATAACTAGTTTTGGAGATTCGACATTTGGTTCCTTCTCCAATAACCCGATAATCCGATCCGCATCTCTGACTGCAGATGTTTCAGGTGTCGTCACAACAATTGCTTTATCAGCGCCAGCCACTGCATTTTTGTACCCTTGTTCGATACCGGCTGGACAATCAATAATGATATAATCAAAATCTTGTTTCAAAGTATCAATTAACTGCTTGACCTGTTTTGGATTTACGGAGGTTTTATCCGCTGTCTGTGCTGCAGGCATTAAATAAAGACGATCATCAAAACGCTTATCTTTCACAAGCGCCTGATGGATTTTGCATCTTCCTTCAATCACATCTACCAAATCGTAGATAATACGATTTTCAAGGCCCATTACTACATCCAGATTTCTCAAACCTATATCAGTATCGACCAAACAGACTCTTTTCCCCATTAACGCTAAGGCAGTTCCGACATTGGCAGTAGTAGTCGTTTTCCCTACTCCACCTTTACCGGATGTTATTACTATGGCCTCTCCCATGGCTATACGCCCTCCTCAAATAAGGATAAATTAGGTCTCACTTTACATAAAACTTGTAATCTATCAAAAATCATCTCACCAGATTGATCTAAATAAGCACATTCCATTTTGTGGTCATCCTGCTCATCATAATCAAAAGAGTTATATAAAACATCTCCAATAACGATTTGGGATGGCTTAAACACAGATGCAGACACGACACATTCTTTATTGCCGTGTATACCTGCCAGCGCCTTCCCCCGCAGTGTACCCATAATAAAGATATTACCGCCGGCTTTAACGGTCGCACCGGGATTTACATCTCCTATTAAGAGCATGTCACCCTTCACTTCCAAAACTTGACCCGAACGGACAATCCTCACGATTTTTGTCACAGCCACTTCTTCAGCCAATCTTTTGGCTTCTTCATGCAAAATAACATTAGATTCAACATTATTTACAACCATGTATCCCTTTTTTTCTACTAAATCGACCAAAGCTTTCGCTTGTTCGTCCGTTAAATAACGATTACCGGTATGTATGGTGACATGAATACTTGATGTTGTTTCAATCGTTGAATTATGAATAGACAATTTTTCATCCAAATCTCTTAAAGCTTCAGAAATAGATGAATGATCATCAATCACAATCGTTAAACCTTGTTTACTTCCTTTGATCATAACATGCTGAATATTCTTCTTTCCCATGACGTCGTGCTCACCTCAATGCAATTTAATTCGACATGAGCGCTGACAATTCCTTTTTTTATAGAATCAATACCGTTTAATTATCTTCTTCAACAGTCCATTTTTTAATCCACTTAGCAAATACATAAGCGAACAGGAGTAGGAAGATTAGATTCAGAATTAAGGTAGGCAGCAATCTCATACGTGCAAATTCAATGAACGTCAATGAAGTATAACCAATTAAGGTATTCACCTCATAGACGATAATTTCTAAAATAGATATAGCAAGCAAACATACAGATGAGACAATCCCAAGATTAATTTGCAGTACTTTCATCAGTTGAGTTGATAAGTACACCATTAACGGCAAAGTGAATAAATAAACACCCAATACTTCTGTATAGACGACATCATAGAAGATTCCCATAACAAAAGCATATATGATTGCCATGTTCCTCTTTCCGTACACACCTAAAAACACTAGAAAGATAATAATAAACCGTGGCACCAGGATGAAGGGCGTTGTATATAATTTCGCCGAAAAAATTTCAACAAAAATTCCTTCAGATATAAAAACAAGGACAGCTAAAAGGAAGATTTTAAACCTTATCACAGGTCATCCCCCTCAGTGCTATCTGTATCTACAGTAGTCATTGTACGTTTGACAATCATTACATTATTCAAATCATAGAAATTCGCTGCTGGCTTAACCAAAGCTGTTTGAGTTAATCCATATTGATCGATAACGACCTCTTTAACCGTACCTATGACTAACCCTTCTGGGAACACACCGCCAAGCCCGGATGTTGTCACATTCTCACCTTTTTTAATTTTAGCATCATAATGGAGACCTGTTAATAGCAAGGCTTGCTTATCTTCGTCATATCCCTGAATAAATCCATATGATTTTTCTTTACTTTGG
Source organism: Pradoshia sp. Z6_59 (assembly GCF_058267515.1). Taxonomy (NCBI): domain Bacteria; kingdom Bacillati; phylum Bacillota; class Bacilli; order Caryophanales; family Bacillaceae; genus Pradoshia; species Pradoshia sp. Z6_59. Next base: position 19,074 of record NZ_JBZCPP010000004.1, on the reverse strand, counting down.
ACCATTGCTGAAATACGGTTTTGCGGATCAAGAGCCGTCATTAATTGTACTGTGGAAGTAAATTGTGACACACTTTTGACCTTTCCAATCAATCCTTCAGCAGTAATTACAGCCATATTTTTCTCAATTCCATTTACACTGCCCTTTGAGACCGTCAATGTTTCATGCCATCTTTCCGGACCTCTGCCAATGACAGTTGCATGGGAAACTGTATGATCACTTAAATCTTCTTTTTTCTTAAGTATATTGCTTAATTCTTCATTTTCTTTTTTCAAATCATATATCTCTGTTTCCAACTTCACATATTCTTCCAGGCGTGATTTAAGATTCTTATTTTCTTCATATGTATTCCTTAAATCTGAAAGATTCTCAAAAAAGCCCGCTACAGCAGAAGCGGGCTTATGGAAGATTGTTTGAACAAAGCCGGCCGAGTCCTTCATAAACTGTTCAGGCCAGCTCAATTCATCCCTTTCCCGAAGTGAGAACCCAATCAAAGCCACCAGAAAGATGATGCTAATCAGCAAGATAATCAATTTTTTGTTTAAGAAAAATTGTGGCATATCCTTGCTCCTCTATCATTATTATCCTCTTTCAGGATTTTTGTGTTCTATTTTATTATCTTGAGTCTTTAACTTTTGATTTGAACAAATGAATATGATCAAGTGCTTTACCAGTACCAATAGCTACACAATCCAATGGATTTTCCGCAATTAGAACAGGCATTTTTGTTTCTTCACTAATCACCTTATCCAGGTTGCGTAATAAAGCGCCGCCACCTGTTAGAACGATTCCGCGATCCATGATATCAGCAGCAAGCTCAGGCGGAGTTTTTTCAAGCGTATTTTTAACTGCGTCAACAATCGCATACACTGTGTCATGAAGAGCTTTTGCAATTTCATCAGCAGTGATTTCAATTGTTTTTGGTAAACCAGTTAATAAGTCACGGCCGCGAATCTCCATGTTTTCAATATCTTCTGGATCTCCTGCTGAACCGATTTCAAGCTTAATAGCTTCAGAAGTTCGATCACCAATCATCAGATTGTAGTTTTTACGGATATAGTTAATAATCGCTTCATCCATTTCGTCTCCTGCGATACGGATAGACTGGCTAGTCACAATACCGCCTAAAGAAATAATCGCGACTTCTGTTGTACCGCCACCGATATCTACAACCATGCTGCCTGTTGGTTCCCAAACAGGTAAGTTTGCTCCAATTGCAGCTGCAAATGGCTCTTCAATTGTATAGGCATCACGTGCACCAGCTTGTCTAGTTGCGTCAACAACCGCTCTCTCTTCAACAGCTGTTATTCCAGATGGAACACATACCATTACATATGGCTTACGTGCAAATAAACCTTGGTTTTTTAACGCTTGCTTCATATAATATTTCATCATAGTTGCAGTCGTATCATAATCAGCAATAACTCCGTCTTTCATAGGGCGCAAAGCCACAACATTACCAGGTGTACGGCCGATCATATTTTTCGCATCATTACCGACAGCAACAATGGATTTTGTATCTGTTTGAAATGCAACAACGGAAGGCTCACGTACTACAATGCCTTTTCCTTTAACATAAACAAGTGTATTGGCGGTTCCTAAATCAATTCCTAAATCTCTATTTCCAAGCATCTTTTAATATCTCCCTTTCTGAAACATATTCCATATTAGGTACGAGTTTTTTTATTTTCTTTTTCATATCATAAAGTTAAGTTCTTCAGTATTGTAATGAAAAATAAATTCTTTAAAAAGCATACGTAATATTATAGCTCATCCTCATGTGAATTCCTAGTATTATAAATATCCTTTTTCTTTAAGACTTACATATTTTTTCTCTCCGATAACCAAATGGTCCAAAAGTTCTATTCCCATAATTTTCCCACATTCGGCTAGACGTTTGGTTACTTCAATATCTTCTCGACTTGGAGTGGGGTCTCCTGAAGGATGGTTATGCAAGCATATTATAGATGCTGCTGATCTGCGGAGAGCTTCTTTGAAGACTTCACGGGGATGGACAATTGAGGCGTTTAAACTGCCGATAAAGATCGTTTGTTTATGGAGTATTTGGTTTTTCGTATTTAAATAAATACATACAAAATGTTCCTGTGATAAAAAACGCATATCATTCATACAATAATTGGCACAGTCCTCTGGCGAACGAATCACGTACCTTTCTTCATTCGTCAAATTGCTGATTCTTCTTCCTAATTCCATAGCTGCAGCAAGCTGCACAGCTTTTGCTTCCCCAATACCTTTAATACTAGTCATTTCTTCAATACTTGCCTCTTTCAAAAGACGCAGCCCGCCAAACTTAGCTAAAAGTTGGTTAGCCAGATTCATCACTGAATCTTCCTTTGTTCCGGTTCTTAAAAGAAGCGCCAGTAACTCTTGGTTTGACAGACTTTCCGGTCCAAATTGGATAAATCGTTCTCTTGGGCGATCATCCTTTGGATAGTCTCTTATCATGATTTGCGTTGTATCCATCCATATTCTCCATTCCATTGACGGAGTGAGGCTATTCTTAAGGATGTACTAATTTTTCAAGTTCCCTCTTAAGTCTGGAAACCGGGAGCCCTACAACTGAGAAGTAGTCACCTTCGATTCTCTTCACCAGCAAGGAACCAAATCCCTGTATCCCGTAGGATCCCGCTTTGTCAAACGGTTCTCCGGTCAATACATATTGTTCTATTTCTTCTTTTTTTAATGGCCAGAATTCTACATCTGTTTTTTCATAAAACAAGATAGAATCTTGCCCTCTTAATAAGGCGACTCCCGTATAAACCTGGTGTACATTACCCGATAAACGATTCAGCATGGAAATTGCTTCATCTTTATTTTTCGGCTTGCCCAGGATGTCACCATCCATTACTACAATCGTATCTGCGCCTATCACAACGGAATCACGGTTAGTTTCAGCGATAACAGTTGATTTTATGCGTGCTAATTCCATCACTATTTCGTGAGGTTCCATTCCATCCTGATAGGTTTCATCTGCATAACTTACTTTCACCTGAAATGGTATGTTCAGCATTTCAAGCAATTCTTTTCTCCTTGGGGAAGAAGAAGCCAAGATTAAATCCAATCCTTTTCGCCACCTGCCATAAGAATTTATATAGATAGGGAGATACATATTCATCCTAACAGAATACGACACCATTCTCAATTCTTAAAGCAAAATAAAAAAGAGTACCCCGAATTGTGAAGCACCCCTTTAAACACAAATTGTATTTTTTATTTCCCGGAAAATACATTATAATCTATTCCATTCATCAAAAAATTGAAGTATACATTTTTGAAGCTGCATTAAGGATGTTTCTTCTGGTCTAGATTGATAGGTAGACCAAGTTTTATTCATACTTTCACTTAAATTATGGAGATTTTGTAATTCTTTCGGAATATTCTCCATTTTAATAGACTTTATATCTGGCTTTTCTTTCGTTTCACTCTGTAACAGGCCCGCGGAAGCCAATTGTATGTATTGACCGGTGTTGTGAAGCATATTATGGATGACCTCTATTTCTTTTTGTGTATAAGCTTTTTTTGTTTGACCCTGAAAACGAATTTCCTTCCAATACGTATCGACACCTTCTCCTCTATATAAAAGTGCCAATTTCTTTGTATCCTGTAATGTAGCCGCTGCACCTATATAAATAAAGTATTTCCCTTCCTGTTCAAGAATAATAGCTGGAATCCCGTCCCCTTCAATAAGCGCGGCACGTTGTTCTGCTGCCTGTTTACTCGAGTAGACACCACCCTGAACGACAAAAGCATTCATATCCTTGACCATTTGCTTCTCGTCCTGGGGCGCTTGTTTATTGGAACCAAGCAAAGGAACAGATTCCTGTACTTTAACAGTTTCCTCTCCACCGCCAAACAGGACAATTTTTAAAATCACAACTCCAAATAATGTTCCAATTATAAGTGCTACTAATACAGGAATTCCTGCTGCGAGAAATGGTAATTTATTCATTTTCACATGGTCAAGAAAAGCTCTTTTTTGTGCCGGCTTTGTTTTCGTCTCATTTTTTTCAACAGTTTTTTCTTCAGGTACTATCCAAAGAGACGGTTCTTGTTCATCCTCAATCGTGCTGGCGATTTCCTGGATTGTATCCAGAGTATCTGGATCTTCACTCGGAATCCATTTGTATTCCTTTTTTTCGCCATTTATGTTTACGATGATTGTTCGTTCCCGGGTTGGCTTATCCATTCCTTTGCCTCCGCGTTTTTTGTTCATCTTATCATTCCATAAAAAAAAAAGAACAAGACTCTTGTCGTCTTGTCCAAAAAGGTTTCGCCAAATTTCTAGAATTCTCTATCCTCAACATTCTCTTCACGTATTTGATCAAGAGACAGCGGCAAATAACCTTCACCTTGCTTTTCACCGCATAATTTACGTTTCATTCCAATTAAACAGATGGATACTGCCTTCCCATCCTTAAATTGTACATAGGAATCTGTATGATCTAATCCCCATTTATCTCCTGTATCCGGATCAATGATGACATCCAAAAAACCTGAGGTAACAAGTTCGTTATATGTTACAGGATTTACTATCGGTTCCTTATTGAATTCTTTATTTTTATAATAAATCGTACTGGCATTGCGCATGATATAGGCATTAGAGACGAAGGCCTGTTTTCTCGCCTTTTGGATGACATCACCAATTACGAGGACAGCCATTGAAGCTATAATACCCAATATGACAATAACCGCCAGTAACTCAATTAAGGTAGCTCCGTTTTCATTAGACTTCCTATTTAATTTCCTTATCATTTCACTCACAACCTGAATACTTCTATTAAACTACTCACTTTCTTTTTTTGAATCCTCATATACATCCGGTGCAATGCTTAATGGATTATCTTTATTAGCTGGAGGAGGCGCCTCTATATCCGGCAATTGTTTTTGCAAATCTAAAAGGTCCGGCGAATAAAAAGCAGAAACACTTAATGTATAAACAAGCGGCTCCGTGTTTTGCTCAACGGAAGTAATCTCTTCTGTCCCAACAAACTCAAGGCCGTCTACCTTTATAATCCTCCTGGAGGACTCGATTGTCTCAATAAATTTTTCAATTTCATCATACCCATCAGCCTCAACTGTCACCTTTACCGCCAATTTTTTCACACCCTGCGGCAGCGGTAATGGGGGTTCAAGCTGCTCCTCTTCTGATTCGGTTTCAACCTCTGTTCCGGATGCTGTTTCGGTATTTGACGAGTCAGCCGTACCTGTTCCATCTGCAGAATCAGTTGGTTGAGCGGGCTCCGCCCCCTCTGCTTCAGCCAGTTCTTCATCACGAACTTCCAGTTTCAAAATCAGACTATCAGAGATAACCTCTGCTTTTTCAAAATCCAGGATTAACTGATCTCCCAATGGTTTTACCGGTAACTTTTTCTGCAATTCCATCGTAGACTGATACGTTGATCCAGTTGACTGATTCAGCTGTGAAGAAATAGAATCCAATACAGTTTGCTGTGTAGCTACTTCAGATTTCTTTGTTTCAATCGTTGATTTCATCGGATTAAGAAGCAAGAAATACAATCCGGCAAATAGTAATAGAATGGCTACGCAAATACCACTTAATATGTAGATTTGAACTTTACTTAATCGCCAACTCATTTCGATTTCACCTCTTCTTCAGAGGGCAGCTCACCATCAGCCTTCAATTTTTTTACTGCCGGCATATTGAGAGTTAACTCAAATGTCCCAATATATCGGGGATCGTATTTTAGTTCCACAGAATCACTTTCTTCACTATCTTCGCTCTCTTCAGTCTCTTCCTCAACAGGTGCTGCCTCCAATGAAGAAACCATTGCATTCGTTATGACCTCAGTTAATGATAAATCCTTTAGATAATAGGCTGCTTCTTCTGCTTTATCAAATCGCACTTCGAGTTTAATTGCGCCATTTTCAGCATAAGAAAAGGTTTCAATAAATCCTCGCTCCGGCAAAAATCCATTTAAATGTTTTAAGAGAGGTACTGTTTTAACAGGGTATTGGTTTGCCCATGTAACTTTTTCTGTTAATTGAGCAACAGAATTGCTATTCTCCTGAGAGACAACCTTCTGCTGTTCCACTTCAATCATTTGAGCAGTCATTTCATATTCTTGTTCTAATGCATTCAACTGACTTTGATTGCTCTGATATTGCCAAAAGTAAAGGATTCCGCAGAGAATACCGAGAAACACTGCAGATAAGATAATCAGGAGTACCCCACGGTTTTTGCGCTCTTTTTTTGGCAGCAAGTTAATTTCTACAAGCATCATCTCACTCCTTTAAGAGCCAATCCCCCGGCTAAAAAAAAGGGCTCCGGCAATTCAGGTTCCTTATTGGTTTGTATATATCCCTTTGGAATACTCACCACAGTTTGATCATATCTATTTTTTATGTCAGTGATCACTTCAGTTAGATAAGGATGATCACCGGTTATGATTATTTTAGTGACCTGATGCTGCTCCTGGCTTAAGGAATATTGATAAAAGCTTAGCACCCGATCAATCTCTGTATACGTATCCTCTAACAATTGCATATAATCTTCATTGTCACCGGTATATTCCATGACTTGCTTATCTTCATTTATACGTGATAGTTCCCATTCACCACTTTGCCCTGTAATCGGGATATTTTTCATAAAGATTGGCTTATCATTTACAAAAATACTTGTATTGACGGTATGCAGATTAAATTCAATCAGTAAGAGATGGTCTTTTGAATCTCTTTTTCCCGCATGAAAAAACAGCCTGTACAGCGACAAAGGCGATATATCTGCTTCTATAGGGTAAAGCTGAGATTTCTCAAGCAAAGTGGCGTACTCCGATACCACCGCTTCTTCAGCAGCGAATAACAGAATTTCCTTTTTTTCCTCCGTCTCTTCCAACAGAACCACATCAAATATCGGTTCCTCAAACGGAAGATGTATGGTCGTTCCCATTTCCAAATACAAGTAGCCCTTGATTTCATCCTCTTTAATATCCTTTGGAATGGCAACCTTACGAATGACCAAACGGGAGTCCGGTACTAAAAACCGCACCTGACGCTTATGTATTTTCCATTTAGCAACACAATCACTTAAAATATCCTTAAGAAGGTCAAAATCAGTAATAATGCCGTCCTTTATAACACCGGCAGGTAAAAAATGCTCACCGCATTTATGAACAATCGGTGGGTCCAGCTGTTTAAGTTCTACATAACGAATCACATGGTCTTTTAATACCAGGTTCACAACCCGATTGCTGCCTGAAAATAAAGTAAAAGCCATTATAACTTCTCCCTTCCAAATCAATCACAAAAATTGTAAATACCAGTCTAGCAAGGACTCCCCAAAAAAGTAGGCCACCAGGGTACCAATGACGATGAACGGTCCAAATGGAATCGGCTTCCGCCGCTTCACAAGACCGATTAACATCCCAATGACTCCAAAGACAGCTCCAAAAAAGGTGGAGAATATAAAGGCGAGAATAACTCCCTTTACTCCCATCACAAATCCAATTAAACCGAATAATTTAATATCTCCGCCACCCATGCCGCCTTTGCTGATTACAGCGATAAAAAACGGGATTCCAAACCCGACAATAGCACCAGCTATACCGTCCCACCATGGGTCCAAAGGAATAAATACCCGAATAAACAAAAAAACAACTGTAAAAAACAGCAGAATTTTGTTCGGTATAAGCATGTACGTAATATCCGATATAAAAATAATGATCAGCAGGGAAATAAGTGTCCATGCTACAAACAATTCGGCAGTCCAGCCAAGCAGCATCGGGGCTGCCACAAAAAGAATAGCCGTTGTCAGTTCCATCATCGGATAAATAGGTGAAATGCCCGCCTTACACTTACGGCATTTACCCCCTTGAAGCAAGTAAGACAATACAGGGATAAGCTCTATCGGTGTCAATGTATGGCCGCAGGCCGGACAAGCCGACCTTGGAGCCACAATTGATTCCTTCGCTGGAATCCTCAAACCTACCACATTATAAAATGAGCCAAAGATGAGGCCAGTGAGGAAGATTAAGAGATAGAGAGTGATCATTTTTCATTATCTGTAGTTAAAGAGATATGATTTCTACTAAGTCCACTAGCATTTTTACCAATCCCATCACCAATAATATACGACTTTCCATTTTTTCCTACCAATTTAACTACATATTTCGCTCCAGATGCATTAGTCCCTGTAACTGGCGCAGTATAAGTCACTGTTGAAAGATCTAAAGCATAGGTTTCTGGTTTATTACTTGGGTCAGTTAGATTCTCAAGGTAACCGCCTTTTTCTAATTCAGAGAACTCTACTATATCACTTCCATCCCCTGCCGCAGTATTCTCCGCCACATACATTCTCATCGCATTAGCTGCTTGCTTTGCATTTACCACATGTGCGTCTTTCTCACTGTTTTTCATTATAGTTCCAATGGCAGGGATAGCGATGGCAGCAATTATTCCAAGGATCACGACAACAGCTAAAAGTTCAACAAGCGTGAAGCCTTTTTCGTTCTTTACTTGCTTTTTGAATAATTTCATTCAATTTTCTCCTCCTAAAAAAGATTTAGTATAATAGTCCAAATGTTCTATATATCTTACAATATATACTATTTTTTGGTAAAGATAAAGACATTTTTTGAGAATACTGTAATATTTTTACCCACTCATTTCATTAAACATTGTGAACATTGGCACGATTATAGCAAGTACAATGGTTCCTACTAATGAAGCAAGGAACACAATCATCAAAGGCTCAATCAATGCCTTCAATTTATCAGTACTGGCTTCAACCTCTTTTTCGTAAAACTCAGCCACTTTCGTCAGCATGGCTTCTAGAGATCCGGTTGTTTCTCCAATCGAAATCATCTGCGTTATCAAAGGCGGAAAAGCCCAATGTTTTTTCATTGGCACTGTAATCGACTGTCCTCTTTCCAATGAATCTCTTGATTCGAGAACAACCTTTCCAATCACCTCATTCTCAACTACCTGCTCCACTAATGTCATAGATTCCAAGATAGGCACGGAGCTTGAAAATAAGGAACTGAGTGTTCTGGTCATACGAGCCAGCGCGGCCTTTTGCAACATACTGCCGAAGATTGGAACCTTTAATAAAAAATAATCAAAATAATATTTACTTTTCTTATTTCTTCTAATCATTTGGATGGCTCCAATAAATAAAAGAATGAACAGAACAACAAAGTACCACCCTGCTTGCATCATTTCACTGGCCTTAAGTACGAATTGGGTTATGGCAGGCAGTTCACCGCCAAAATCGGCAAACATGCTCACATATGTTGGAACAACCTTTACTAAGAGGAAAATGACTACTGCAACCGCTACTATAGCAATCACGATTGGATAGGCCAAAGCAGAGGAAATCTTTCTCTTCGTATCATGCTGTTTCTCATAATGGATAGCCAAACGTTCAAGCGTATCATCGAGATTACCGCCAATCTCTCCTGCTCGAATCATATTGATAACCATAGGTGGAAATATTCTTTTATGCTTCGCTGCCGCTTTGGAGAGTGGCTGTCCATCTCTTAGATCTGTCTCAATGGTTTGCAGTGTTCGTGCTAAAGCCTTACTATCTGTTTGCTGAGAAAGAATGTTTGTCGAATCTACAACCGTTACCCCAGCCTTAATTAAGGTTGAAAATTGACGCAAATAAATAACAAAATGCTGCAGCTTCACAGGATTTCCAATTGCAATATCCTTTGTTAGCAACGTTTCAGGCATCTGAGACATTTCAATGACACGTATATTATCTTTTTTTAGTTTTTCCATCGCTTCGCGTCTGTTTATAGCATTCACCACACCAGACCGCTTGCCTTTTACGTCACGACCGGTATATTTAAACCTTGCCATCTACTCCACCTTTTCCTTAAGAAATGGAGAAGCTGATTCTCTCGTGATAACCCCAGCTGTCACCAATTCTCGAATATTGCTCTCGAGTGTATGCATTCCTTGAGCCTTCGATGTCTGCATGACATTCATGATTTGATGTATCTTTTCGCTCCTGATTAAATTCGACACGGCTGGATTATTAATCAAAATTTCAGTTGCTGATCTTCGCCCGCTTTTATCGACAGTCGGAAATAACCTTTGCGAAATAATAGAGATCAAGACAGAAGCTAGCTGAATCCGAACCTGCGCCTGCTGGGCTGACGGGAATACATCTATCACCCGGTCAATCGTTGAGGCTGCTGATGAGGTATGGAGCGTACCGAGAACCAAGTGGCCTGTTTCGGCAGCTGTAATAGCTGTATGAATTGTCTCCAAATCTCTCATTTCACCCACTAAAATGACATCAGGATCCTGTCTGAGTGCTGCTCTCAAGCCATTTGCAAAATTATTGGTATCAAAGCCTACCTCTCGCTGGTCGATAATGCACCCATTATGCTTATGCAAATATTCAATTGGGTCCTCTAGTGTGATAATATGCTTTCTCATCGTTTGATTCATATATTGAATCAATGATGCCAGCGTAGTTGATTTGCCGCTCCCTGTTGGACCTGTCACAAGCACAAGCCCCTGCGGCTTATGGGCAATTTGCTTTAAAATCGGTGGCAGCTTTAATTCTTCCATAGTTGGAATTCTCGTAGGTACGATTCTGATTGCCATTGCTACACAGGATCTCTGGAAATACGTATTAATCCGGAAACGAGATAATCCAGGAATACCATAGGAAAAATCCAATTCTCCTTTTTCTTTAAAACGATCCCACATATCCTCCGGGACAATCGCTCGCGCCATACCTTCCGTATCCTCGGGACGCAAAATCTCCTTGCTATACCTTTTTAACTCCCCGTTAATCCGCATAATCGGCGGAACTCCAACCGTTAAGTGAATATCTGATGCTTTGAATTCAAATCCAGCTCTTAGCAAGCTATCAATTTTTTTATCCATCCATGCCACCCCTATTCAAGAACAGCTACACGCAGCACTTCTTCCGTTGACGTAAATCCCTGTTTTACTTTAAGAAGACCATCATCTATTAGAAAAACAGTTTTATGCTTGATTGCCAGTTCCCTTAGCTTTGTAAAGGATTCTCCATTCATAATGACTCTTTTCATCTCATCATTTAAAACAAGAATTTCATGAATAGCTATTCTTCCTTTATATCCAGTCATATTACAAGAAGAGCAGCCCTTTCCTCTCTTTACAACTTCAATTTTCATGCCTCTTTTAGCAAATATCTCAATCTCTCTTTTAGTCGGCTGATGTTCCTCTCCGCAATCTCGGCAAACACGCCGCACAAGACGCTGTGCCACAATACCGCTGACCGATGAAGCAATTAAAAATGGTTCAACCCCCATGTCCATTAACCTTGTTACCGTACTGAGTGAATCATTCGTATGGATCGTGCTTAAGACAAGGTGGCCAGTTAATGAAGCACGAATGGCAATTTCAACTGTTTCCTTGTCCCTAATTTCCCCGACCATAACGATATTGGGATCCTGACGCAAAATCGATCTTAATCCGGTCGCAAATGTCATTCCAACATTCGAATTAACCTGTATTTGATTGACACCTTCAAGTTGATACTCAACTGGATCCTCGATTGTGATAATATTGACCTCTTCACTATTTAAATCATTTAAGGCTGCATACAATGTTGACGACTTCCCTGATCCGGTAGGACCTGTAATTAACACAATTCCTGCAGGCTGTTCAATCAGTGATTTAAACCTTTGCATATTTAACTTATTGAAGCCAAGACGATTTAAATCGTTCAACGAGCTTCCCAAATCCAGAATCCTCATAACAATCTTTTCACCAAAAACCGTCGGCAAGGTGGATACACGTAAATCGACAGGGTGGAAGTCCAAATTAATTTTAATTCTTCCATCCTGAGGGATCCTGTATTCCGTAATATCCATATTAGCCATGATTTTAACTCGCGCTGTCAAAACGCTCTGCATGGATTTTGGCAATGTTCGTTCTGTCCTTAGAACTCCATCCACACGATATCGAACAAGTACTTTTGTCTCGTGCGGATCCAAGTGAACATCACTCGCTCTTTGTGAAACGGCATTGGATAAAATCTGATTAACGAGTTTAACAATCGGGGAGTCCTGATCAGTGATTTTGTCATCCTTACGTACATCAGTCTGATTCATATCCCCAAGCAGCTCTTCTATTCCTTCATCATGATCGTAATATTTTGTAATCGTCCGCAATATATCATCTTTTGTAGCGATTGCTGTGATAATTTGAAAGCCTGTGGCTAAACGCAAATCATCGATTGCATAAAAATCCATTGGGTCAGCCATCGCTACATATAATTTTTCTCCTTCTTTTTTTAAAGGAATGAGCAGGCTCCTCTTTGCGATATCCTTCGGTACAATCGCAAACAAAGTAGGATCAAACGGGTATCTAAACAAACTAACGTGTGGAATCCCTAACTGAAATTCAAGCACTTCTATTAATTGCTGCTCCGTAATATATCCTTTTTGTAAAAGGACATCTCCAAGCTTTTCACCTTTTATCTTTGTTTCTAAAGCATTTTGAAGCTGGTCCTCTGTAATTAAACCCGCTTCCACTAACAAATCACCTAAGCGTTTTCGGGTTTGCGACATCCAACCATCTCTCCAATACCATTAAATTTTCCCCTGATTTATTTACTGATTTTCTCTGGAGCATCCGGTCCTTCTTCAGCATCCTCTTCTATTTGTTTATCCTGATCTTCCAAATTATCTTCCTCTTCAATCAGCTCATCATCATTTTGCTCACCATCTTCAGTCGGATCCTGCTCACCATCTGATTGTTCTTCTTCAGATTCCTCTGGATCCATACCTGGTTCGCCGTCATCCGTTTCTTCTACAGGTGTCTGTACTTCAGGCTCCTTTAATCCACTGATAACCACCCGATGAACTGGATTGTAAAAGTCATCAGACAGGACCTCTGACAAAATTTCTTCTCCATTTTCATCGATCGTTTTTCTGACTATTCTGATGAGCAATCCATCTTTCCCCTCAGCAGACACTTTACTTTCATGCTCTTTCATTAAAGCACTGTACTGTTTGATCGTATTTGGCTCAAATTTTGTTTGCTCTTCTATGACAAGATTGTATTTATAAAGGAAGGAATGACCTTTCAATGTCACTACCAATTTGCTTCCCTCTATGGAAAAACTAAGGGTATAAGCCGTATCGTTCGGATTAGAAAAAACAAGGTCTACCTGCTTTTCCAAATCGATTCGAGCTTCATAGCCCAACTTGGCATACTCAGGTAATTCGCGGCTAATATTTCTCTCCAAAATATTAAAATTTGTAGGCATAATTGCTTCATAGAGAGCTGATGCAAAAATACCTGATGAAATCTTGTCTTTCTTTGTTATATTGGCAGCTTTGATTGCCTCAACAAGCGATACCTGTGTTTTTGCCGGTATTTCAATTTCCGGAAGTGCTTTAATCAGAAGACGGATTTCTCGTTCACGGTCCTCTAAACTAATGCTGGCCTTAGAAATGACCTCATTCTGTTCATCTGATCCATCCATATATTTTTCCAACTGAAAAACCTGAGGACTGCCATCAAGCATGGCAGCTCCCGCCAGTAAATCAGAGGTAAGTTTGTCTTTATCGATGTTCTCTATAGCGAGCTTGCTGGATAAAGCAGGGATAAATTCCTCAATCGCATCCTTTTTAAGGATGACCTGCATGACATTCTGTTTCCCGGATTGTGCCTGTCCAAGTGTCTTTTCTATGTTAAAGACGAATGAACCTGCATTAAAAACGGTACTTGTTTCCTTATAGGTAAACTCAATAATACTATCTTTCTTCCATTTTTCTGACTCTTTCTTGATTAAATCATTCGCCTCTGCTACTGATTTATTCGAGACATTTACAGAACCAATCACGGTATTTTCCGCAAACTTATTCTCAGGGTCGATCATGTTGTTGATTGCTAGTGAGCCATAATGAGAGAATCCAAGCATGTATGCAGTAGAGAATAGTAATAAAATAAATACTTTGCCAATTTGCTGCTTTCTCATAGCCGGGCTCCTCTCTAATTAGCTAATGACATTCATAGACAATTCAACTACCACGGAAGGCCCTTCGCTTTGAGCTGTTTCAATGTCTGTTACCGTAAGGATTGTACCTTTTGCAAATAACAGTTCACCTTGTCCATTCAGAATATCCTTGCTCACTTCTTTCCCTTGCAATAATTCAATTTGCTTGTCTTTAAGCGCTTTTTCACTTTCGGAAAGCTGTTGGTACAACGAAACACAGGCTTCCACTTCTGCTTCAGCTACCACATCTGACACTTCAGTCTGTTCTACAGTCGTTTCTTCAACGTTTAAAACTGGTTCAGATACTTCAATAGACTGTTCAATAGACTCTGCCTCTGCGCTCTCTTCCAAGTCTTCAATATTCTCAATATAGTAGTCAGACGCATTCTCAACGACAACCAGAATGTCTTTTCCAAAAGTTAAAACAGCTTCTGCCTTCAAAATAATGTCCTTACCGCCAACACCGACCTGCATAGCGATAATATTTCCATTCTCTTCATCAATGTAATACTCAGAAACTTCACCAAGAAGCTGCCCTTTTCGAGTCATTACCTTTGTATTAGTGATTTTAATTTTTTTATTAACTAATGTATTTGCGATTGGAATCTCGTTTAAATCAATCACTGCATTGTCATTTTCAACAGTAATGGCATATTCACCAATCCCGATTACTTTTTTGAAAGGGATGGCTTTTACACTTACTTGCCAATCCTCATGTTCAATGGTAAGGAAATCAACAGATCCTTTTTCCGGATTAATAACGATTGATTTTACATTTCCGATTTGATTGCCCTCGGAAATACTGATAATTGGTTGACTGATAATTTCTAAACTGTTTTTCATTACGAATACACATCCCTATCTTTTTTGTTTATACACAATATGTTTGATATAAATATTCCAGTTGTTTAGCGAGGATAGGATACTGTTCAAATCTAATTTGCAGTTCAAGCAAAATTTGTTTAAGTTCCTCCCATTTTTTCTTTTCGATAAAATGATCGAGTAACAAAGTACTGAACCGGTAATATGTTTGATCAGGTAATTCATCTGTCAAATATCCTTTAATCAGTGATTCATACTCATCCTCAGAACATGTCATTTTTGCTAATTTAATTTGATCAAAAAAGGTATCAAACAACTGAGTTTGCAGCACTGAATATTCAGGTGATGGTTTACTCGGCTTTTGTTCCTCCTGTTGTGCAGGTTCATTGTACAGAGTTATCTTTTCTTCGTCAGGAAGTTCTTTCTCTAGCCATTCATTCACTTGAGTTTCTTCAGCCGAGTCAGAAAGATGGTTAACTGCCTGTTGACCGCTAACTGGCCCTTCGGCTGGCTCAGCTATTGGTTCTGGCTTAGTTTCTTCAGTATTTACGATGCGCTCTTTTTCCAAATCAACTAAATTGGATTGTTGGTGCTCATCCGATAGATCTCCTGTTACTGTTTTATGAAAAGAATGATCTTCTTCCAATTCATTCACTTGAGTTTCCTCAGTTTTGTCAGAATGTTGGTTTTCTGCTTGTTGATCTCTAACCGGCCATTCAACTGACTCAACTAATGGTTCTGACTTAATTTCTTCAGTATTTACGATGCGCTCTTTTTCCAAATCAACCATATTGGATTGCAGGTGCTCATCCGATAGATCTCCGGTTACTGTTTTATTAGAAGAATTATCTTCTTCCAATTCATACAGCGGAAAATCCTCTTCTACATATAAATTAACGATTGGATCAACTGACGGTTCTTCTACTAGTAAATCCTTGGCTTCCAGCAAATCCTCATCTTCGTCCTCTAAGAGGATTTCAATATCCTCCATATAATGAACCGATGATTCATCGGGGGATATCAATTCATCCTTGTTAAGGAGGAAAGCGACTTCATCATTCGTTAGAGATCCATAAGGCTCCTCCTTGTTAGATATGAAAAGTCGTTCATCCCCTTCACCTTCCATCATTTGAGCTTTGTCTGGATTAGAATACGGATGCTCTATGTCTCCATCGTCCATGACTTCTGGTTCATTTTTAGAAATTAAAGGAGACTCATTCTGAAGCAGCTCCATTTCTTCATCCCAATTGATCGTTTCCTGAGTTAACGGTACTTCTGTAACCGAGGGTTGCTCATTCTCCTGCTCTATCATTTGGTTTTTTTCAAGCGAAATCATTTCAGGACTATCGGTAAGATTTTCATCCTCTTTACCTGCCTCATTACCCATTTCCGCTTTTGTTTCTTTCGGCTGTTCCTGCTGTAGTTCTTGATTGCGCAATCCTTTTGACTGCTTTTGATTACCCATGAGATGGATCAGATCATCCTTTTCCTCTATTTCACCCTCTGGTTCATCACTTTTATACGCTGTCAGGTCATTGCCCTCCTGGTCAAAAATCAAACCTTCAAATTTTTCTCCCATAAAAAAGGTCATCGCAATAATAATTAGAAGCAACATCCCAGCTGTCTGCCAAAGTGGAAAGTTCATATTTACATAGACCCCAATAGTAGCGACGAGGATAGCACCTACTATAATGATCATTTTCCCTTTAGAAGTGATTCCCAGTGGCAAATACATAATGATTGGAATTAACAAAATCAACGATGCTAAAACCAATATATAACTTTCCAATCCTACCACCCCTTTTTTGACAAATTCTAATAAATTGTGAATTTATTATAAATATAAGAAAAGATACCTATTTATTACAAATATTTACTAGAATCATTGTATAATAAAGTAAGAAATATTAAAAGAAGGTGCGGGCATGAAAAAAAAGAATATTTTATATATCGAACGAGGTTTTACATTGGTAGAGGTTCTTTTATCCGTTACCATTCTTGGAATTATTTTTTTAAGCATATTAGCTTTATTCCACAATACGTACGATTATAGTAAACGAAACGAGTCCAAAACAGTCGGAATCAATGTAGCCAGAAATGTTTTGAATTATATCGAGAACCAGGACTTTATTACTATTAAAAATAATTATTTCCCAGTTTCATCTGCACCTGAGGAAATTCTAATCACGAGGGATTCTTGTAAAAAAAGCCCGTTTCCTGAAGATTCCTGTGAAAATATGTTAGAAACAGTCATTAATAATGTGACATATGAAGCCACTGTTACCTTAAAAAAACACCAGGAAACTGGTTTGCAAAATTATTTAATCCCTGTTGAGGTAAAGATCAACTGGAACGATCGTGAAACAAGTGTGGAGGGAGTATTGAAGAAGTGAAAAAATTCATTTTGCCTGAGCGCGGTGTTACCCTTGTCGAATTACTGGTTACAATTGCACTTGTTTCATTGTTTGGCACGATTATGTACTCTGTATTTTTAACCGGAATAAAACTTTATCAAAAAATTGAGGTGGAGGGACAATTACGAGATGACGCTGACTTTGTAGCAACTGCTATTTTAAATGAGATGTACAGCAATTCTCCAAGATCCGTAAAAACCTTTAAGGATTCAGCGACTGGCAAAGAGGGGATCATCCTCGTCAGAGCCAATGAGAAAAAAGTTGATGGATATCTTGTTGAGGACAATACAAATAGTCCGGAAAAAACGATTAAAATTTACTTTGATAATCATCAGATTGTCATTGAAAGTACCACCGGAGCAGTCCAGGAAATAAAAACAGTTGAGATTGATTCGAAGTTCACAACTATTAGCAATGGTACGTCCAATGAGACTAAATCTAAGATTACCCTCGGTACGGTAGGCGAATGTAATGCCGGTTATACGGAATGCAGTCATGGGACAATTCGACTGACACTTGCTCTCGAGGGTGAGAATACAATAAAAAATTCCCTTATTAATTCTAAACCACTTGTCTTAGAGAGTTCTTTTGGCTTTTAGGAGGATCCAAAATGATAATTAAAAATGAAAAAGGATCTACATTAGTGCTTGTTTTATTAATCTTCCTTGTCCTCACTACCCTTGGTTTAGCCATAGCCAGTGCCACGATTAACAGCGGTAAGCGGACAGAGCTGCGAGAAGAGGATATCACACAAAACCTGGATGCCCTGCGTGATTTAAAAGAAGGTGTGGCAGCCGTTGAGGCTTTTATCGCCAAAGAAGGCAGCTATATGATTAGCCTTCCTTCGAAAGCAGATTACGACAAAGCGATCAAGGATATGATCACGAGAGTAAATTCTACAAATAACAAGCGATATAAGATTGAGGATAAAACAACAGACATAAGCAGTTATACAAAAATACTGCAAATCAACAGTTCGGCCTATTCACAAAAAGTATATATCACAGCCATGCCGAGTTTTCTAAAATACGCACTTGGGTCAAGGGAAAGCCTCACCCTAAATGGCTCCCCATTAATTGAAGGAGATATATATTCAAATAAGACACTCTCTATTAGCAATGATACGAATTACATTTATAATTCAGTTCCTGATAGTGAGGATACTTCATTGCCCGCTATTAAAACATCATCAAAAATTCATCTCGGTGATAAGAATCAGCCGATAGCACTCTGTTCTTCCAGTAAGGCAAATGATTGCTATAATCCCAGAAGTGTACAAGATAATCTGCCTGTCTTTGAAAAAAACAATCCATACTGGCAAAATTTATCTATTCAAAACATAGCCCAGGCTTTTTCATCAGATGAAAAGCCTATATATGAAGATGAACCAACCCAATTTATTGATGTGGACATTCATCAATCCTTTATTGAAAAGCTAAGTGTGGCTGGCTTCTCTCCTCAACCATTACAGGGGGATACGGATGAGGAAAAGAAATCGTTTATTGTGAATCAGATCAAGTCTGGCCAATCAAATTTAGGAATCAAGAGAATTACCAATTTTAATTTGCTCGATAAAGATATAACATCCACGGCATTTTTGTATTCAGGAGATGCCCGAATTGATGTAGATGAAATCGATCTCCAGGATCATCAGTGGCTGATTATAGATGGAAACTTGTTTTTAGAGAGCGAAGGAAACAAAACGATGGATGTGAAGGGCAATATATTGGTAACCGGCAATATCAGTATAGTAGGTAATTTAAGCTTTAACTCCGTCATATATGCGCTTGGGAATACAACGTTAAATAATATTAATATTACATGCTATCAAAATAGCTGTGACCAAGGAAA